>NZ_SJDL01000013.1 GCF_004327985.1 Marinobacter halodurans | reverse complement strand
CGGGCTACCAGTTAGCGGACGGCCAGCCCCGGTATGTCGGAGGCAGTCACGGAGGACGAGGCGGTAACTACAGTAACAGCTCATCGTTAGCGGGTTATGGCTCGATTGCCGAGCCGGTCACTCTGGGATACGGCGGCCGTCGCAGCGATACCGTCCGCGGTGGCGGGGCCCTGAAGATCCAGGCCGATGTCCTGGACCTGTCTGGCCAGATCAGCAGTCATGGTATTGGACAGCGCTATGGCTCGGGAGCCGGGGGCTCGGTCTGGATCGATGCGGGCACATTGCAGGTCTCGGGAACGGCTGCCATTGGCGCTAAAGGAGGGTATGGGCATTATGGTGCTGGGGGCGGCGGTCGTGTGCACGTGCAGTACACCACGCTGGATGGCGACCTGACGTCGATCACCTCAGCCGACGGCAATGGTCGGTACGATACTGACTATGCTGGTGGAGCCGGGACGGTCCTACTGGAAGACAAAGGCAGTGGCGAACGAGTTCTGATCGTCCACAACCGCTATCGCAACGGCAACTGGACCGAGATCAGCAGCCTACCGGATGGGATCGATGAAATCCGGATCAGTAACGCGAAGGTGAAGCTGGACGTAGCCTGGGTGCCAAAGCTGGTAGTGGACAATGCGACCCTGGAGCTGACGGTGCCGGAGGTACCGCAGCTTGAGGCGAGCAACAACAGCGACATTACCCTGGCGGCGGATACGGCCACCCAGGTGAGCCTGGATGGCAGCACCCTGCACCAGGCCGGCGATCTGACGGTCGACACGTTGACGATGGCCAACGGCAGTCGCTGGGAGCAGGCCAGCCATGGCCTGACGGTGACGGGCAGCTACGCCTTCCAGGGCAGCACCTTCGACTATACGGGGACTTGGAACCGGCCGGAGGGAGCTGACCTGGAGGTAACGGGTTACACAATGACGCTGCCAGCAGGGAACTATCAGTATGATCGGCTTGAGATTGGAGCCGATGGTTTATTACAGGTAGCTCCTTTCGATCAGGAGACCGGCACAGGGGGCAATTTATCCCTCGAGGTTAGCGAACTTGTAATCGATGAAGATGGACGGCTGACTGCCTCGGGCAAAGGGCTCTTACCTGGTGAAGACCAGCCGTCTCAGGTTGGAGGGTCACATGGTGGTCTTGGTGGCGCCTATAGTGGTAGCCAACCTCTCGATGTATACGGCAATGCGGATGAACCGGCGACACAGGGAACTGGCGCATTCTACGGTAGCACCGTGGTCAGGGGCGGCGGCGCAATCAAGATTGTCGCTTCCTCCATGGAGATAAATGGATCGATTGATAGCAATGGCACCAGCTATAACTACGGTGGTGGTGCCGGTGGTTCTGTCTGGATTAAAACCGGTTCAATTCAAATGGGTGAATCCGGACAAGTAACCGCCAACGGCGGCCGAAGTAGATATCGGGGCGATGGTGGTGGTGGTCGACTGGCGCTCTATTACAAGACATCCCTGACGAATGACCTTGAAGCACATCTGTCTGCTAAAGGCGGCGATTACAATGGGAGCCAAGGTGAGGACGGTACCGTTGTTGTCGAGCAAGTCTCGGGCCCGATAAAAATCGTTTCCACCTCACTGGCGGCGAAGGTAGGCCAGATCCAAAGCATCGATGTCCGTGTTTCCAATGAACTCGATCTGGCCTCGCTGACATCCGACGACATTGCTGTTGACTCTAATAGTAATGAGCCCCTTCCGTTCATCGCTGACATCGTCCAACTGACAAAAGTCGATTATCGACTGGTGCTCTCAGAGCCTCTTGCGGAAGGCAATTACTCCATTTCCATTGGCCCGGATATTCAAAGCCTGGATGGCCATGGCATGGACCAGAATGGCGATGGCGAGACCGGAACGGCCAGCGACGTCTATCAGTACAGCTTTGTCGTTGACGCCAATCGCCCGGATGCGCTGACGCTGACCTCTCATGATGCCTTAAGCACCATTGAATCCAGCAACCGTTCCATCCAGCTCGTCGGGGAGCGTGGTGATGAGCCGCTGTCCGTATGGGTCAATGGTCAGAAAGCCCTGGCGCTCGGGTCGGGTAGTTGGGCCGTAGACGTCGCGCTGGAAGAGGGCGACAACGCCATCGAGATCTACGGTGTTAACGAAGCCGGCGTTCAGAGCGATCCCTTGATCGTATCCGTCAATGTGGATTCCATGGCACCGGACGTGAGTGGCGTCGATGTCAGTGGCTATCTGCCGTCCCCCCCTGACCAGATCAACCTGTCCGTCTCGGAGTCGGGTACCGGCATTGATCTCGACGCCTCCGAAATCCGCCTTGAGAGGGACGGGCAGTCCGTACCCGTGAGCGTGACATTGGCGGATGATCATATTGCCATTGTTCCTTCGGCGCCGCTTGTCGATGGCCAGTACGCGCTCAAGGCACGGATCGAGGATCGGCGTGGCAACGCCTCGCCGTCGGGTGGCGGTGTCCACAGCTATACCTTCACAGTCGATACCCAATCCCCGGATGTCGTCACGCTTGACGACTATCCGACGCTGACGAATATCAATGCTCATCGTTTCAGCGGTACCCGGGAGGCGGGTGCCACCATCCTGGTCAATGGCGCACCGGTTAACGCTTCGGGCAGCGGCACGGACTGGAATTACCAAGTGGCCCTGGAAGAAGGTACCAACGAGCTAACCTTCGCCCAGCGTGATCAAGCCGGCAACACCGGCCCAGCCATCAGTGCGAGTATCGCCTACAACAGTGAAGCGCCGGGTCCGGTGACCGTCTCGGCGGATGAGAATGGAGACGGCACCAGCATCCAACTGACCTGGTCCGGGTACGACGAATTCGAGAATGGCAATGATATTGCCGAGTATCGTGTGTACCTCAGCCCATCGCCGTTTGAGTCGACCGAGGCACTGACGCCATACGCCGAGGGCATCCCGGCAGGAACCCAGCATTACAAGCTCGCTGGCCTGTCGCGTGGTGCAACGGTGTATGTCGCGGTAACGGCACGCGATGAGGGTGGGTTGGAAATGACCGCCGTCGACAGTAAATCGCTGACGCCTGTGGATGTTGTTCCGCCCGATGCCATCTCGGGTCTCGCCGTGGAGCCCACCAGCAGTACATTGTCATTGAGCTGGGGGGCGTCCGACAATTCCGACGGCGATTTGGCGGGGTATCGGGTCACCGTTGGATCGTCGGGCAATACGACGGCAATCGACATTCCCGTGACGGACGCCACGGTCCAGAACGGTCGAGTGAGATACGAACTGACAGGCCTGGAACCGGCGACGAAGCACCCGTTGCATGTTGTGGCCTATGACAACGATGGCAACGAGACGTCCCCGTTGCAGGACCAGGGCGTCACCCTGCTGGCCAACCCCACGGACCTGACCGGCGAAGGCCTGGCCGGCCGGGTCCAGGTCAACTGGAGTGCCTCGCAACCAGCCAACCTGGTGCACGAGTACCGCCTCTACGTCTCACCGGAGCCGTTCAGCTCGGTGGCAGGCATGAGCCCAAGCCGGGTGGTAAGCGCGTCGTCGCGCAGTTCGTCAGTAGCGGGCCTTGAGAACGACACGCCGTATTATGTGGCGGTCACCGCCGTAAACCTGTCCGGCGGTGAGAGCCCCGATGTGGCGCCGATCACCCTGACCCCGGAAGAGGATCAGGACGGCCCGGACGTGACGCGCCTGTTCTATATGCAGCAGGACGGCACGGAAGTGGAGCTGACCGGTGGCGGCACCGTCACCCACAGCGGCATCCTGAATCTGGTTGCCGAGGACGAGTCCGGCCTGGCGAAGGCCGTGTTCAGCCTGGACGGCCAGGCGCTGGGCACTTCGCTGACCGGCACGCCAGCGTTCAACGTGGCGCTGGACCTTCAGGCCTTGGCGGATGGGACCTACACGCTGCAAGCGGTGGTCAGCGACTCCATCGGTAACGACACCACGATCAGCGTGCCGCTGCAGGTCAGCCTGGCGACGCCACCGGCGCCGGCCTTCCTGAGCCCGGCAGACGGCTACCAGACCAACGCCGAGACCGAAACCGTTACCGGCCAAAGCGAGGCGAACACCCTGGTGGCCGTGACCGTCAACGGCCAGCCGCTGGCCGAGCCTGTCCAGGCGGGCAGCGATGGCCGCTTCAGCGTCAGCGTACCGCTGGAGGAGGGCGCGAACGTGTTGTCCGCCACCGCGGCCTACGCTTCGCGGATGGTGTATGGCGACGCCAGTGCCGAACGCACGATCGTGCGGGACACATCGGTACCGGATGCGCCGACCGGCCTGAGCGCCACTGGCCGCGAACTGGGCGAGATCAACCTGGCCTGGGGCGCGCCGGACGACGACCGCGTTGCCGGCTTCCTGGTTTATCGTTCGGATGAGCCCTTCACCGCGACTGCGGAAGCCACCCCCCTGACGGCTAGCCCGTTAACAGGCAGCACCTACCGCGATCTACCGGAGTCCGACGGCACTTATTATTACCGCGTCGTCTCGGTCAATGTGCCTGGTACCGAAAGTGTACCGTCACCGATCGCCGAGGCCGAGGCGGACAGCACACCACCGCACGCCACCCACATCGAGTACACCCCGATGGGAGCCTATGACGCCGACGGCAACCGGTTCGGACCGGGGCAGGTCAACGTCACCGTGACCTTCAGCGAAGCCCTGCGGAACACCCCGTACCTGGCGCTCACCGTAAGCGGCGGCATCCCACAGGTGGTCGACCTGCAGCCGGACTACAACGACCCGCTGGTCTACACCGGTAGCTTTACCCTGACCGAGACGGCCATCTCCGGCACTGCCTACGCCGTGCTGTCTGCCCACGACCAGGTGGGCAATCGCGGCACCGAGGTGGACGACGGCAGCGTCATCGTCATCGACACCGACGGTCCCCAGGCCACCGCCCTGACGCTGGCCCCGAGCGCCCCGATCCGCAACACTCTGGATGAGGGCGGGCAAGGGCAGGCCGTACAGGTGACCCTGGCGCTGAATGACACGCCGGCGGACGGCACCCAGCCGGTACTGATCCCGTCGATCGAAGGTGCCTCGGACAGCGATGTGGTCGCCGGCTACGAGTCAGGCCTGCCGCTGACGTTGGATGCCGCCGCCTCGACGCCCGGGGCGCCGGTCTACACCAGCGACTTCCGCCTGCCGGCCG
This sequence comes from Marinobacter halodurans, assembly GCF_004327985.1. GTDB lineage: Bacteria > Pseudomonadota > Gammaproteobacteria > Pseudomonadales > Oleiphilaceae > Marinobacter_A > Marinobacter_A halodurans. The sequence goes on along the minus strand of NZ_SJDL01000013.1, from coordinate 106,129 downwards.
ATGCCGGTCGGGATGACAGCGGCCAGGATACCGCCGAGATCCTGACGTTCGCCTACAGCGCCACCGACGACCTGGGCAATAAGGCGACTGGCATCGATGGCCCGTCGCGCTTCCAGGTGTACCAGGGCGACCTGCCGCCGGTGGACAGCCCCAGCGGCCTGAATGCCCGGGCCCTGCCCGGCGGCGAGGTGGAACTGACCTGGAACCCGGTGGACGGTGCCGCGCAGTATCGGCTCTATCGCCAGTCGCCCACCGACAGCGAGCTGCTTGAAGCCGAGACGCTGGATAACCCGGCCCAGATGCGCTTCGTGGACGACGCCACGCTGGTGGCCGGAGACGGCGTCTATCAGTACGCCATCACCAGCATCCGCGCCAAGAACGGCCAGACCAACGAGAGCGCCCAGAGCGAACCGGTGTCCGTCTCGGCGGATGCTACGCCGCCAAGCGCGCCGGTGGCGTTCGCGCTGGAGCTGAACGGGGCTGGCGTCGTTGGCCGCTGGCAGCCGCCGGCAGACGAAGTCGCGGACGGCGCACTGAGCTACAACCTTTACCGTCTGGACCTGCCGGAAGGTACCGAGAACCCGGACCTGACGGACGTCACCCCTAACCAGACCGACATCCCGGAACTGATCGCCCTTGACAAGCGCCCGTCGGCCACCGAGCACCTGTATGTGGTGACCGCCGTGGACGAGGCGGGCAACGAGTCCCTGCCGTCCAACAGCGATTACGTCAACGTGGACCTGCTGCCGGTCAGCGACCTGGGCATCCACCTGTCCGACGCCGGTCTGCCGGTGCTGACCTGGGATCACAGTCGGCCGTCCTCGGTGCAGTACAACATCTACCGTGTCACTGACGGTGAACCGGTGCCGCTCAACGAAGAACCACTGACGGCGCCGACGTTCGAGGACACCACCTACAACGGCGGCACGCCGACCCACGGTGCGCCAGCCGACCGCCGCTACAGCGTCAAGGCGGTGGACAGCAATGGCGTCCAGAGCATCGCCCATGAACTGACCCTGCCGGCCCTGCAAGTGGCGTTGGCCGAACCGGAGCGCACCGATGCCCTGCAGCGGGGCGTGATGAACCGGGTGCCGTTCCGGGTGACCAACACCGGCGAACAGCCCGTGGTCCAGGCCCGCCTCAAGGTCATCGTCATGGACGAGGGCCAGCCGCGGGTGCACTGGTCCGAACGGTTCGCGGTCGACCCGGGCAGCTATACCGACGTACCGGTGATCATCGGCGGCTACGACGGCTTGCCGAGCCTGGCATCGCTGGACATCCAGATCGTGCTGGAACCCCAGGCTGGGGAGTCCGTCACCATCCAGCAACTGGCCGAGACCCCGGTCGGGCAGTCCGGCCTGGTGGCCGGCCTGGAACTGGAGCACCTGGTTCGCGGGGCCACCGGTGAAGCCCGTCTGCGCATCGAGAACCCCTCCGAGGTGGAAACGGAAATCCTGATGGCCCGCAACGACGGCGACCAGGCCTCGTCGGAAGTCCGCCTGCGCCTGGAAGACGCCGACGGCAACGTCCTGGCCGTCCAGCCGGTCCAGCAGGTGACCGGCCACGTCATCACCGTGGCCAGCGGCGAAACCGTCGCCCGGGTAGGCCCGGGTGAGACCTACCTGTCCGACCCGATTGAACTGCGGGTGCCGGGCACCGCCCCGGACGACATCCGGGTGACCCTGGAGATCGACCACTTCCGCTACCACACCGGCCGGGACACGTTCGTCCAGATCGCCGGCACCCAGGCGAAGCAGCCGGCCTCCCTGGAAGAGACCCCGTACTACGGGGCCCTGACGGCCATCACCCCGCAGACCGTGTTCGCCGGGGACAGCGTCGACATCAGCGGCCAGGCCCTGGACCGGGCCACCGACCAGCCGCTGGGCAACGTCCCGCTGACCCTGGTGCTGACCGTGCGCGGCTTCGAACGCAGCTTCCCGGTGTACACCGACGCCAGCGGTGCCTTCAGCTACACCTTCGAGCCGGGCCTGTCCGAGTCCGGGGACTATCGCGTCTCCGTCCTGCACCCGGACATGCTGGAGCGCCCGGAAGACGGCCAGTTCATCGTCGAAGGGGCGGGTGTCTCGCCCACCCAGGCCAAGATCACCGTGCCGCGCAATTACGACTACACCCTCAAGGTGAAGGTCAAGTCGGGCTACGCCACTGACCTGAGCCGCGTCCGGCTGGTATACCAGAACGCCCAGGACGCCAACGGCGACCCGCTGCCGCTGCCCGAGGGCCTGCAGTACGACGTGGGCGCGGCCCGGGATATCGGCGCCAACCAGCAGGCCTACCTGAACCTGACGTTCAGCGGCTCGGCCCTGGCGGCTGACGAGGGCACCCTGCGCTTCAACGTCATGGCCGACAACCGCAGCGCACCGCTGGACACGGTCACCGTGCACTACTACCTGACCGCCGCCAAACCGGTCCTGCAGGCCCAGCCGTCCGTGATCGAGACCGGCGTCAGCCTGGGGCAGTCGCAGCAGGAAAGCCTGTCCCTGCAGAACACCGGCGTGGCCGCGGCCGAGAACGTGCGCCTGTCCCTGACCGACGGCGAGGACGGGGCTGCCCCGGACTGGTTCAAGCTGCTGACGGCGAGCCAGCTCGGCAGCCTGCCGGTCGACAGCGGCCAGGGCATCCAGGTGGCCGTCGAGCCGGACGACAGTGTGCCGGAAGGCAACTACGTGTTCCGCATCAAAGTAGAGAGCGACAACTTCGACACCTTCACCGTCCCGGTCTCCGTAGCCGTCACCCAGTCCGGCGAGGGCGACGTGTTCATCCACGCGTCCGACATCTACACCGCGACACCGGGGGATGACGGCACGCCGATCCCGGGCCTGGCCAACGTCAAGGTCAAGCTGCAGAACGAGAACGTCCTGAGCGAGACCTACACCAAGACCACCGACGCCAATGGGGAAGCCCTGCTGGAAGACCTCCCGGCCGGCCGCTACACCTACCGGGCCTCGGCGTTCGACCACGATGCCGTCACCGGCCACCTGTGGGTCAAACCGGGTGTGACCGCGACCGAAGAGGTGTTCCTGATGAACGCCCTGATCAACGTCGAGTTCTCGGTCAAGGAAATCACCCTCGAGGACCGTTACGAAGTGGTGCTGGATGCCACCTATGAGACCAACGTCCCGGCCCCGGTGATCCTGTTCGACCCCATGTCGGTCAACCTGCCGATGATGGAGAAGGGTGATGTCTACCAGGGCGAGTTCACCCTCACCAACCACGGCGCGCTCGAGGCGTACGACGTAGCGGCGAACCTGCCGAGCGGCGACGACTACGCCCGCTTTGAGTACCTGGGCGATATCCCGGACGTGGTCCGGCCCAACCAGGTGGTGCGGGTGCCTTACCGGATCGTGGCGCTGAAGGACTTCAACCCTGGCGATGGCGGTTCTGGTTGTCTGCGGCGCAACTATGAGGCGGTCTGCAACTACTCGGCCCAATGTGCCGCCGGCAGCGTCCTCCACAGCGCGGCGCGGATGGTCTGGAATGCCATTTCGGGCACCTCTTGCAGCAGCAGCGGCGGAAGCGGCGGTGGCGGTATCTTCACCGGCGGTTACGCCGGCGGCGGTGGCGGCGGCACTAACTACAGTCCGGCCCCGACCACCTCGATCGGTACCGCCGAGTCCTTCTGCCCGGGCAGCGACGGCAGCGGTGATAACTGCGGCGGCAAGGCCGGCACGGAAGGGGGCTACTGATGAGGCGCCCGACCCGCACGAAGGTGTCGTCCCGGACCGCCGGGAAGGCACAGGAAAACACAGGGATCCCGGCCACGGCCGGGCTCGTTAAGGACAACAGCAGTAACGGAAGCATCATGAAGGGATTGCAGTTCGCGCTTGCGGTAGGGATCTGGTTGGCCGTCTCCAGTTTGGCTTGGGCGACACCGGGCGTCATCCGAATGGAAGAGCAGCCCTACCACACCGGCGCGTTCCGGTTGCAGGAAATGGATCTCTGGGTCCAGGCCAAAGGCGTACCGGTGCGCCAGACGCGCGTCTATACCCCGGAGGCCGGCTGGATCTGGAACGCGCGTTGGCAAGACCTGACGTTCCAGTCCAAGGGGGCGGAGAGCGAGATCGACGAAACCGGCCCTCACTATGACAAATGGGCGGCCATCAGCCGGCAGGACGCCACCTTCCCGCGGGTCACCGGCCAACCGCGCTTCGGCTACCGGGGCACCTACCTGGAAGCGACCACCGACGGCTTTACCTGGCACAACCGTCAGGGCGACTGGATCGACTACGACACCAACGGCCATGTCCAACGGTACGGTGATGCCGAGAACAACTATTACGTCCTTGGCCGGGACGCCCATGGCCGGATCGCCACTGTCAGCGACAAGCAGGACCGGACCCTGATGACACTGGGCTACGTGGGCGACTCCGCCCGCGTGGCCACGGTCACGGACTACAGCGGTCGCGAGGTGACCTACCACTACACCGGTGAACGGCTCACCGGCGTGACCGACGTGCTCGGTTACGACTGGACCTACGAGTACGACGACAAGGGCCGGCTCTACCGCCGTATCGATCCCAAGCTCCAGGCCACCACCTACAACTACAGCGAAGACCGGGTGGTCGAGATCGTCCATCCCGACGGGGCCAGCACCGTCTACAATTACGGCTACGTCGAGGAAAACGGCAGCGAGTACTACGACTTCACGGTCAAGGGCGAAGACGGTAGCGTCACCGAACAGAAAACCTGGAACGGCGATCCGCAGGGTCTGTACCTCCAGGCCCAGATCGGCGCAGCCGCCGGCAGCCAGCCCCTGCCGGCGACGGAGGAAAAGAAAGTCTCCTCCATGAGCATCGACGGGGAGCTGTACAACACCGTCTATTACAACTGGAAGGAACTGATCCGCCGCGAGGTGGATGAAAGCGGGCGCACCACCATCACCCACGAGGACCGGTGGGGCAACCCCCTGAAAACCGAATACGCCGACGGGGCGATCACTACCCGGCAGTTCAGCAGCCAGTACGACTACCTCACGCAACTGACCAACCCGGCCGGGACCACCTTCCAGTTCGCCTACGATGATGCCGGTCGCCTGATCGACAGCGATCAGGCCATCGGCACCGCCGTCGAGCGCCATATCGACTACACCCATACCGAGGACAGCACCACCGTACGCGTCAGCGGGCCCGGCGGGCAGAGCATCGAACGGGCGTCCTACTTCGATGACCGGGGCAACCGCATCCGCTGGGTCGATGGTGAGGGGTACGAGACCACCTACACCTACGACGTCATGGGCAATGTCCTGACGATGACCACGCCGCGGGACACGCTCTACACCTACACCTACGATGCAGCCGGCAACCTGCTGACGGAGACCGACCCGCTGGGCCGGGTGACCCGCTACAGCTACGACAAGGTCGGTAACCGCATCAGCGAAGTGGCCCCGAACGACAGCAAGACCACCTACGGCCATGATGCCCGGGACCAGTGGACACAGGTCGAGGACGCCCTCGGCCAGCAGGCCCAACGGCACTACGACGCCAGCCGGCGGGAACTGACCGGCACCTCGGCCGGTACCGAGAAAATCCGTGAACGCTACAACGCCCTGGGCCAGCCCCTGGAAACCGTGGACGGGGCGGGCAACCGCATCGCCTACACCTACGACAAACTGGTGCTGCAGAAGGCGACGTTCCCCACCTTCACCCAGTCCTACGAGTACAACAACCAGCAACTGGTCAGTGCCATTACCACCCAGTTCGATGGCACCAGCTCTACCCAGCGCTTCGAGTACGACATCCTCGGCCAGCTGGTCCGCAAGATCAGCGCCGATAACCGGTCGGTGGAATACCGGTACGATGAACTGGGCCGCGTCACCCAACTGATCGATGCCGCCGGCGGGATCACCCGCTTCACCTGGGACTACGCCAACAACCTGGTGCAGGTCCAGGATCCGGAGAACCGCGCCGTCCGGATGGAATACGACAACAACGGCTTCCTGACCGCTGAGATCTACAGCGCGGACGGCGTCGAACAGCGCCGTGAATACGCCTACGACGGTAACGGCAACCTCAAGGAAACCGTCTCACCCGACGGCCAGAAACGGGTCTACACCTACGACGACGCCGACCAGCTCACCGCCGTCGAGGTCTACGCCGCCCCGGGCGACACCACGCCGGCCAAAACCGTTGCCTTTACCTACAACGATCTCGGCCTGGTGGCCGGCTACGACGACGGCGAGACCGCCGCCACCTACACCTACACCGAGCTGGGCCAGTTGGCGAGCGTGACCACCGATTACGGCCCCTTCACCAAGACGTTCAGCTACGGCTACAACGCCGATGGCGTCCTGACCAGCTACACCACACCGGAAGGGGTGACCTACCAGTACGGGTACAACGCCGCCGGCCAGCCGGCCTCTGTCACCATCCCCGACGTGGGGGCCATCGGCATCGGGGACTACCAGTGGACCCAGCCCCAGACCATCACCCTGCCGGGCGGCTCCCGCATCGAGCGTCGCTACAACGGCGTCATGCACATGACGAGCAACACCCTCCAGGACCCGGCCCAGACGGCGCTCATGGAGGTCGCCTACGGCTACGACCTGGTGGGCAACATCACCAGCCAGCAGACGGATCACGGCGACTACCAGTACACCTACGACACCCTGAACCGGCTGACCGGAGCCGACTACCCGCAACGCCGGGACGAGACCTTCGACTACGACGCCAGCGGCAACCGCACCGGCCACACCGAGGGCACCGACGGCACCACCACGCTGATCTACAACGACGGCAACCAGCTGACCCGCCAGGGCGACACCTATTACCAGTACGACGCCAACGGCAACCTGCGCAGCCAGGGCAGCGACCCGACCGGCCAGTCGCCGGACCGGGTATACGTCTACAACGCCGACGAACGCCTGGTGCGGGTCGAGGACGGGGCCGGCGGTGTGATCGCCAAGTACGGCTATAACCCGCTGGGCCACCGGATCTGGAAGGACGTGGGGGGCGTGCGCACCTACTTCCTGTACACCATGAACGGCCTGTCGGCCGAGTACCGGGCCGACGGCAGCCTGATCCGCGAGTACCAGTACCTGCCGGGCAGTTCCTGGATGACCGATCCGCTGTTCATGCGCCAGGGCGGGAACACCTACTACTACCAGACCGACCACCTGGGCCGGCCCCTGACACTGATCCAGGGCAACGGCGCTGTGGTGTGGAAAGCGCGCTACGACGCCTTCGGGCAGGCGTATCCGGAGGTGGAAACAGTCACCAACAACCTGCGCCTGTCCGGGCAGTACTACGATGCCGAGACGGGGCTGCACCACAACTACATGCGGGACTACGACCCGGCGCTGGGCCGTTATATCCAGGCGGACCCGCTTGGGTTGGGTGGCGGGTTGAACCGCTATGCCTATGCGCGGCTCAGTCCGTTGATGGCCATCGATCCCTATGGGCTGCAAGGTCGTCGCTTCTCTGACATGGTGTTCGACCTGATCGCGCCGAAGGATGAGCACGGCAATCCCATCCCCCTGCCGCAGGGGTTTGTTGATGGTGTGGTGGGGACGGTGGACGGCGTTACCGGCATTATACCGGACTGGGTGCCGGGCATCGGCGGCGGCACCCGGGGCGTGCGGGAAAGACTGGGGATCAACGGGGGGGTGGACTACTGCTCGGGGATCTACCGGTTCACTCACGGTGTTGGGGAGATCTTTACCCCTGGGATCGGTGTTGGAGGCCTCCTCCTTAAAGGCTTGCCTAAGCTGGGCTGGCTGCTCAAGGCTAAACGATCGGCCCGGGCCGAACAGCGGGCACTGAAAGAACAGGCGGCGGCCAAGCGCGCGTCGTCCCCCTGCAAATGCTTCGTGGCGGGCACCCTGGTGCAAACCGCCGAGGGCGCCAAGCCGATCGAAGAGGTTAAGGTCGGCGACCAGGTCTGGGCCAAGCAGGACGTGACCGGCGACGTGGCGCTCAAGCCGGTGGTGGCACTGGTGGAGAACCCGCCGAATACGGTGCTCCGACTGACCCTCGCCGATGACGACGACACGGAAACGGTGGTGCGCGTGACGCCGAACCATCCCTTCTGGCTGGCCGGCCGGTCCTGGACGCGGGTCGAGAATCTCAAGCCGGGTGATCAGGTAGAAACCCGTGGCGGGGGCTCCCTGCGGGTGGTGTCGTTGGAACAGGAGGAGAAGGCGTCACCGACGTACAACTTCAGTGTGGCGGATTACCACAGTTACTTCGTGGGTGAGGCGGCGGTCTGGGTTCATAATACTTGTCCCGACAACGATTCGGCTAATCCCAAAGAGCTTATTGGAAGACAGACTCCAGCAGAAATGTCTGAGTCAAGGGTAAATAGTTATCGAAAAAAATATCGCAAAGCGGGCGAGTATAACCAAGAACCTATAGACGTTGCCGATGTAGGGGGAGGAAAGAAGATAATACTTGATGGACATCATCGGGCTCAGGCCGCGGCAAGAGAAAAGATCAACGAAGTTCCAATTCGCATTCACAAGGCCAGCGAAGCAGAAGCGGAGCAATTATTAAGAGAAGCAGCAGAGGCTATGCTTTATGAGTAACTTGATCAAACAAATACACGATTTTTTGGTCTTACAAAGCTCTTTGTTAGTTGCTTTCTTTAGAGCTTATCCTGACTGCCGTGACCTTAAGTTTTTACTTGATTTTCCTAGAAGTGGACTAATTGCTGTCGGTGATGACGAGTGGCATTTTTTTAAGCACGGATCTGGATTGCTATTTATAAGGAAAAAAGATGGCTTAGAGGTCGATGTTAGAAGGGCTGTTGGAGACTATGAGATATTTGATTTAAATCGAATTGAGCAGTTTCTGGAAACATCGGGCCAGCCGACTGAGTTTCTTGAAGGTGAAATAAAAAAAGCAATCAAAGAAGGCGCTGTATTAGTCGTTGATTTTGATTATCGGCTGCTGCGCTTAGCCGATCAAACATAGAGAGTGTAGTGGCACAATTTTATTTGTGGTCTTTGGATTAATTGTTAAGTGTTTTAGGAAGTTTTCATTCAAAAGCCATAGGTTTGGGATTGTTTGCATTTAAAATGCTTCAGAATAGGAATGGATTTAAATGAAATGGATGTTGAAGTTGAGCGGTTGGGTGCTCACAGGGATGGTGCTTTTGTCCGCTCACGCCGCTGCCGCCGAAGAGTCCCTGTGCGCGGTGGTCAAGATCCAGATTGCGCAGGAGCTGACCCTGGAACGCCAGGCCTTCGAGGCCACGATGCGCATCACCAACAGTCTGGACTCGATGGCGCTGGAGAACGTGAAGGTCAACATCCAGTTCGAGGACAGCGACGGCAACAGCGTGCTGGCTTCGTCGGATTCCAGCAACGAGTCGGCCGCCTTCTTTATCGACCTGGACGCCTCCCAGCACATCGCTTCCGTGACGCAGGGCGATAACGGCGCCATCACCGACGGCCAGATCGACCCGGCCGAGGTGGCCGAGCTGCGCTGGCTGATCGTGCCCACCGTCGGCGCCGGCGGCGAGGGTAGTGAAGGGCAGCTTTACTACGTCGGCGCGACCCTGTCCTTCACCTACGGCGGCGAGAGCCAGACCATCGAGGTGGCGCCGGACACCATCGTCGTCAAGCCCCAGCCGAACCTGACCCTGGACTACTTCCTGCCCAACGAGGTTAACGGCGACAACCCGTTCACCGACGAGGTCGAGCCGGTCGAACCGTATAACCTGGGGGTGCGGGTGGCCAACACCGGCAGCGGCACCGCCCATGCGGTCAAGATCCAGTCTGCCCAGCCCAAGATCATCGAGAACGAACACAACCTGCTGGTGGACTTCCTGATCACCGGCAGCTTCGTCGACGACGCCCCGGCCCAGAAGACCCTGCTGACCGACTTTGGCGACATCCCGTCCCACAGCAACACCACCGGCCGCTGGATCATGGAGACCTCGCTGACGGGCAAGTTCACCGACTTCGACGCCCGCTTTACCCACGCCGACGAGTACGGCGGGGAACTGACCTCCCTGGTCGACGCGGTGAACACCCATTTCCTGCTGCACGACGTGCGGGTGGACCTGCCCGGGCGTGACCACGTGCGCGACTTCCTGGCGCTCGACGGCGCCACCACGCTGCTGTACGAGTCCGAGCACACCGGCCTGGACCTGCTCAACTGCACCGACTGCCTGGCCGTCACCCGCATCGACGGCAGCCTGGGCGGCGGCAGTGACTCGGGCAACGGTATCAACCGCACCCTGACCGTCACCCCGCCCGGCGGGGCCGTGCACATCAAGCTGGCCGACCCGTACCAGGGCGACCAGGTGCTCAGCGCCGTCACTCGCGCGGATGGCAGCGCCCTGGATCCGGCCAACTACTGGCTGTCCAAGACCCTGCAGGACGACAAGATCCACTTCGATCATTATCTCAACCTCTTCGACACCGCCGCCGCGGAGAGCTACACGCTCACGTTCGGCGGCCAGGCCCAGGTCAATGCCCCGCCGGTGCTGCAGTACATCGCCAACTACACCACCTACGAGACCGGCCAGGTGGGCTTCCTGGTCCAGGCCAGCGATCCCGACGGCGCCGTTCCGGCGCTGTCCGCCACGGGATTGCCGGCCGGCGCCAGCTTCCAGGACAAGGGCAACGGCGAGGGCGTGTTCAGCTGGTTCCCGGCCGTTGGCCAGGCCGGCAGCTACACGCTCCAGTTCATGGCCAGCGATGGCGAACTGACCGCCTCCCGCGCCGCCGAGGTCGTTGTCTTCCCCAACGACGACACCGACGGCGACGGCATGAACGACGACTGGGAGCGGGAGCACTTTGGTGACCTGTCCCACGACGGCACCGAAGACACCGACGGTGACGGCGTCACCGACCTGGAAGAGTTCAACCGGGACAGCGACCCGACCGTCAAGGAAGCCGCCCCGGCGGCGCCGCAGTTGGATATACCAGCCTACGGCGCCGAAGTCACCTCGCTGACGCCCACCCTGCGGGTGGTCAACGGCGACAACAGCGCCCGGGGCAATGTCACCTACACCTTCGAACTCTACAGCAACGAGAGCCTGACCCAGCCGGTGGCCGAGATCGGCTCCGTGGCCGAAGGCGTGGACACCACCGAAGTCGTGCTCGACAGCAGCACCCTGGGGGGCGCCACCCTGCAGGACAACCAGCGTTACTACTGGCGGGTCAACGCCCGCACCGCAAGCGGCGCCAGCGAGTGGGTGGACGGTCGCTTCTTCGTCAACACCCAGAACGACGCTCCCGCGGCCTTCACCCTCAGCAAGCCGGCCAACCAGACCCTGGTGGACACCGAGACCCCGACGCTGGTGGTCAACAACAGCGCCGACATCGACGAGGACGCCATCACCTACACCTTTGAGGTGTACGACGAGACCGACACGACCTTCAGCAACCCGGTCGCCCGGGTCGCCGGCCTCGCGCAGGGCGGTCAGGGCCAGACCCAGTGGACCGTCTCCACGCCGCTGCTCAACGGCCAGCTGTACTACTGGATCGCCATCGCCACCGACGAGCATGGCGCCACCACCGTGGGCGAGCCGGCCAGCTTTATCGTCTCCACCTCCAACCTGGCCCCGCCGGCGCCGGCCCTCGTGGCCCCGGCCGTCAACGCCGTGATCCCGGACACGGCCACCGATCTGACCGTCGAGAACAGCCAGGACCCCGAGCGCCAGGGCGTCACCTACGCCTTCCAGCTCGACACCGTCAACACCTTCGACAGCGCCGCCCTGCAGACCTCGGGCACGGTCGAGGAAGGCACCACAACCACGAGCTGGTCCGTCTCCGGTCTGGTCAAGGGCCAGACCTACTACTGGCGCGCCAAGGCGTCCGACGGCAGCGCCGAGAGCGCCTGGACCACCGGCCAGTTCCAGGTCAAGAGCGACAACCGACCGCCGGAGACCCCAACCCTGGCCAACCCGGCCGACACCGCCTGGGTGGAAGTGCTGACCCCGACCCTATCGGTGCATCCGGTCACCGACCCGGACGGCGACACCGTCACCTACACCTTCGAGCTCTACAGCGATGCGGGCCTCAGCGACCGGATCCAGCAGGTCAACAGCGCCACCACCGAGTGGACTGTACCGGCGGCCGTGGCCAACCACCAGACGTACTACTGGCGGGCGCGTACCGTCGACGCCAAGGGCGCCGGCAGTGCCTGGAGCGGCGAGCACCGGTTCTTTACCAACAAGGACGGGATCGACGACGCCCCCACGTTCAGCTTCGTCACGCCCAGTGAGTCCATCGCCGTCTACGGCGGCAGCATCCCCGTCCAGTGGGTGGACCAGGACCCGGACAGCAACGCCAGCATCCGCCTCTACGCCAACGACACCCTGATCGCCGACGGGATAGAGGAGGACCCCGACGGCGAAGCCGACCGCTTCGACTGGAACCTCAGCCTGATGCCCGTCGGGGACTACGTGCTCAAGGCGGTCATCGACGACGGCACCACCCCGGTGACGGTCGAGAACTGCTGCATCGTGCGCAAGCTGGCCCCGGAAGTGGCGGTCACCGTCACCGCCGACGGCGACGCCATCACCAACGAACAGGGCACCCAGGACGCCACCTTCCAGGTGGCCCTGGACCACGCCCCGGAGCAGGGCACCACCGTGTTGCTCAACCTGTCGGTCTCCGACAGCGGCGAAGGCATCCTGCTGAACGACCCGGCCTACCTGGAGTTCACCCCGGACAACTGGTCCACACCCCAGACGGTCCGCGTGGCCGGCGTGGACGACTGCGACGTCGACGGCGACAGCCCTTACTACCTGCAAATCGCCCCGGCGGTGAGCGACGACATCCGCTTCAACGGCATCGTGACGCCGGACGCGCCGATCACCAACCGGGACAACGAGCCTACGGATCAGAGCCTGTTCCTGTGCGGCTTCGCCCTGCAGGGCCAAACCGACCTGGGCGGCGGTACGAGCCAGTACCGTTACCAGGTACAGCTGCGCAACCTGGGGCTGGGCGTGAACAGCGCCACGGCCACGGCGACGAACCTCACCGACAGTGGTCTGACACCCACCTCCGGTTACCCAATTGCGTTCGGGACGGTCAACGGGGGCGAGAGCGTCTGGAGCGCCGCCGATCTCATCGTCGAAGCTGACACCGCCATCACGCCACACCCGGAGGCCCTGGCCTGGGCAATCGAGGCGAGTGCGCCCACGGTGACATCGGAACCGGACTACACGGCGGTGGAAGGCCAGGCCTACACCTACCAGATCCAGGCCAGCGGTCGGGAAGGTGACACGTTCACGTACCGGTTGGTGGATGGGCCAGAGGGCGTGACGGTGGATCCGCAGACGGGGCTGGTGCAATGGACGCCGGGTGCTGATCAGCAGGGTACGCTGGCGATTGTCGTCGAGGTGGTTGATCAGGGCGGCGGTGTTGCACGGCAGACAATCCGCGTAAACGTTGCGCCGGAAGATCAACCCAATGCGCACGTTGTGATCGTTGATACCAACCCGGACAGTGGGGCGGACTATAACAGCCTGGCGGCTGCCATAGCCGGTGAATCCCGCGACCTGACACAGCCCCTGATTATCAGGGCGAGGGCAACATCGGGACTCGCCGATACAGCACCTGTTGATATCGTTGCCATCAATCCGACGGCGGAAAACCGTCTGACCATCATCTTCGAAGACGGCTATTTGCTGGATGCATCGGTTCAGAAATACGGCTATGCCATCAATCTTCGCGAGTCCAATGTCACGTTGAGGGGCGAGGGTGGCCGGATCCGTGTCAGTAATAGCGGCAATGACTTTGTCGACGCCATCCAGGTCAGCGGGCAGGCTGCGGGTTCGATCATTCGACTGGAGAGTCTCAGGATTGAAGGTGATATCACCGGTAGTCCCAAGAGTGGTGCCGGCCTTCGGTTAAGTGACGAAAATGCCACTTACATCGTTCGAAATAATCTGGTGACTGGCTTTGGGGGCAGCTATCAAAATGCCGGTGTTTATGTGTCCGGAACGGCCTTCATTGACAACAATACCTTTGTGGGTAACCGCTACGGGCTTCGTATTGAGACCTCCGAAGCGACAGTGCGCAACAATCTGTCGGTCGACAACAGTGCTGTTGATTACGGTTCCTGGGGGTACACCTGGACGGTCACGGGAAACAACATAAGTTCGGATGATACGAGTCCGGATCCGGACTTCCGTTCACGAACCGTTGAATTTGTTGATGCCGACGCTGGCAACTATCAACTGGCCCCCTGGGATGAAGCGGCTGTCTCACAGGGGGTGAACCTGAGCAGTGCGGGATCCTATCCCTTCCATGTCGATGCGCTAGGAAATGATCGAGGGAACGATTGGTCGGTTGGTGCATTCTCGGTTGGCGCTGTTTCCAACTGGCCGCCATTCATTGATAGCTTGCCTGTGACGCAGGTTGACGAGGAAGCGGACTACAACTACATCGTTCAGGCGAGCGATCACGACAATGACATCCTCACCTATAGCCTGGTCCAGAAGCCCAACGGGATGTCGATTGATCCGGGCCTGGGCGAAATCACCTGGACACCGACGAGCGACCAGGTCGGCGAGTTCCCGGTTGAGTTGCAGGTCACCGACGGCAAGGGTGGGCTCGCCAAACAGACCTTTGTGATTGTGGTGTCTCCATCGGGATCGGGAGGCGCGAGGCTCGTCACGGTGGATACGAACCCTGAAGCCGATGTGGACTATCACAGTTTGTGGGAAGCCATGATGGGTGAGCCTAGTGCACATGATCACCCGCTGCTTATACGGGTGCGGGCGACTTCAGGCGTTGTCGATCATGAACCGGTGACCATCTTCCATACTCTGAGCACGAAAGAGTTTCCTCTCACGATTGTATTGGAAAAGGGGTATCGCCTTGACGTTTCGGGAGTTGGTGACTATCCCCGAGCTCTTTTTATCCGTGCGCCGTTTGTCCATATCAAGGGTGAAGGTGGTGAAATTGTTATCCGGAACAAGGGGTACAACTATGCGTATGGCGTGGACATAGACCGTCAGGTGAGTGGGTCGGTCATTACGATCGACAACTTGATTATTAAAGGCGAAATGACGCTCGAACCCAGTTCGTCGACGGGTATCTCTGCAAGCGATCCCAACGCGACCTATGTGTTGAGGAACAACATCATCAGTGGATTTACCGGCAGCTATACAAACCATGGCATATACATCGCCGGCCCTGCTTTTGTTTTCAATAACACGCTGATTGGAAACGGTTATGGTCTGCGTGTTGAGAATAGAAACACTACCGTTCTGAACAATCTCGCCATCGGGAATCAATTCAAGGACCTTACCTCATGGCAGGATTTTTGGAATGTCACTGGAAACAATGTCAGTGCGGATGGCAGCAGCCCGGATGAAGATTTCCGATCCCGGACCGTCCAGTTTGTCGATGCACCTAATGGTGACTACCGCTTGGCTCCAGAAGACACAGCCGCACAGGGCCAGGGGGTGGACTTAAGTGCCTATCCAGACTTTGGGTTTGATTTCTACGCGACGGGTGAAGCGAGGGTTGGCAACTGGGATATCGGTGCACTACCTGTCTCTGAGTAGTTTGAGGGCATGGGGACGGCACGCGGGTCAGGGCCGTCCTTGTTCCTCGGATATGACAAGGCACAGCATTGGCGACGATCCAACGGCCTGATGCTTGTTGCGCCTGAAGGCCGTTGACGAACAGTGACATGGAATTGCGGGGTAGAGTTTGGCTTTTTCACTGGCAAGTACAATTTGGCGAAATCGGATGAACCTGGTTATTGATTGCCTTCCCTTTCGGAGTATCTGTAAATGAAGCCGGGCGTTCGACTGGCCAATCTGTTGCCGGTTTGTTTTATGGGTGTCCTTTCCGCCTGGTCCCTCACGGCGATGGCCCAGGGTTATTCCGGTGAATGCCGGGCCGAGAAATCCTATCTGGCCCAGTTGGGGATTCAGCCTGATTGGCCAGGGAGGGAGCGGAGCTCCCAATGTTTCGTGTCGCTGGATCCAGAAACCGCCGAGGCGGACCTGATTGTCGATGTGCGCCCGACCGATGACTTCAAGGCGGCGCATATCGCGAGTTCGGTTAACCTGAGTCCAAACGAACTGCTCCACAGCAACTTGCTGAAACACCAGCGGCTGCTGGTCGTCGATAAAGGATTCCAGACCGATGCCATGGCGGAACTTTGTGCCAGGGCCGAGCAAGCCGGTGTGAAAACGCTCAGCATCCTGAGATACGGCCTGGCGGGTTGGGTGGCCTCCGGTCGTTCATTGGTGGGGCAACCGGATGCCATCAATGAGCTGAACAGGGTTTCCAGCGAAGAGTTTTCGGCATCTATGGCCAGCGACGATCTCAGGTTGATCGTCAATACAAGCGACAAGTCCACTCTGGAGAAAATCGAAGCGCTCCGCCGATTGAGCGATAGAACGACACGGAGTCGTGAAGAAAACCTCCAGAAAGTACTTCAGGATATATTGATAACGACAGGCGATAGCTCAAAAATCCTACTGGTCGGTTTTGATGACCAAGCGGATGATCTTGCCTCGAAATACCAGGCTGTCTTCAGTTTTTCGGACAGTTTAAGGGACCTTCGCATCCTGATGGCGCGTCAAGAGGACATTGCCGGGAAGCGGGGCCAAATTCCCCAGCGATACCGATGTGGCGGGTGATCGTCGGTCCATGAATGGTTAACGCCAGCGCAGGGTACGGCTGTCTGCCCACTCCGTCCTCCCAAAAAACGCCTCAAACACCACCCGCTCACACTGCACGTTGGCCAGCTCCGCAAACCGGAAACGGACTTCCGTATCCGGTTTGCGCTGGCAAAGTCGACTGCAATCCAATGCCGCCACTGTCCCGATCTTGGGGTAGCCGCCCATGGTCTGGCGGTCGTTGAGCAGGACGATGGGCTGGCCATCGGTCGGGATCTGGAGGGCGCCGAGGGCGATGCCTTCGGACAGTAGGGTCATGTCCGGGGCTTTGATCGCGGCGCCGGACAGGCGGTAGCCCATGCGATCGATCTGCTGGGTGACGGTATAGGGTCTGGTGGTCAATGTACGGCGGGCATCATGACTGAAAGCCGTGTGTTGATACCCCGGAATCACGTTCAGGGTCAGCGGGGCGGCGTAGTCCGGCAGGAACGGTTGGGGGACATGCCGTTCCGGGGCGACGTCTGATGAGGTCGCTTCGATCAACTGGTCCGGTTCGATGACGGTCAGGCCCGGCAAGCCTTCCCGGGGCGTCATGGATCGGCTTTGGCATAGCTCGTTGCCCTGCCAGCCGCCAGGCACCGCAATGTAGTTGAGCAGGCCGTTGGACGGGGGTTCCAGGCTGATGGTGTCGCCAGCGTGTAAAGTATGCGTGCGCCAGAGCGACTGGCGGCGATCGTTGATGAACAGGCGACTTGCCGCACCGGTGACGGCGATGCTCATCGTGCCGGTGGCCTCGGCGCTGAATCCGCCCATCAGGACTTCCAGGCAGGCGCTGGTACGGGGATTGTCCAGCAGTTTGTTGGCCCAGCGGAACGCATGCAGGTCGGCGGCGCCACCCACCGCCAGTCCCAGGTGTTGGCCGTGGCGGCGGCCCTCGTCCTGGAGTGTGGCGCGCAGGCCGGTGTCGTGGACTTCCAGGCCGCTCACAGCTCACCTCCCTGGTCGACGAACTCGTCACGGGATATGGCCCTGAAGGCGACCCGATCGCCCGCCTGGAGCAGCGACAGGCGCTCCAGTGAAAACAGCTGGGTGGGGCAGCGGCCAATGATGTTCCAGCCGCCGGGCGACACCGAGGGGTAAACCGCGGTCTGCTGGTTGGCAATGCCGACGCTCCCCGCGGGTACGCGCTGGCGCGGCGTGGACTTGCGGGGTGTGGCGATGGACGGATCAACCGTCCCCATGAAGCCGAAGCCGGGGGCGAAGCCCATGGCGAACACCCGGTACGTCGTGGCGCTGTGCCGGACGATGACGTCCTCGATGGTCAGGCCGGCCCGTTCGGCCACGGCCTCGAGGTCCAGGCCGACCTCGGGGTGGTAGTAAACCGGTAGCTCGATCAGGCGGCCCTTGTCGCGAGGTGCAGACGTCCCTTCGTCGATCCCTGCAAGGATGGGTTCGATCCCAGCGACCACCCGCCGGAAATCCACCTTGTGCAGGTCATAGACCACCAGCAACGTGGTGTAGGCGGGCACCTGGTCGATGATCCAGTCACCGAGTTGCGAGGCAATCCGTGCCTGGGCGGCCAGGATCCGGGGTGTTAACTGCTCATCCAGCTGGTCGCCAAAACGGATCAGCACGCTGTCTTCGGAGACGGGCTCAATGCTCACGCGGCTTTTCCCAGCGCCTCGCGTATCGCCTTCACAGCGGCCACGGATTCCGGGTTGTCGCCGTGCACGCAGAGGCTGTCCGCAGGCAGGTCAAGCCACTGCCCTTCCACACTCCGGACGCCGCCCTGTTCGGCGAAGCTGCGGGCCTGGGCGACGATCGTGTCGGTATCGTGGTGGACGGCGCCGGGCTGTCGCCGCGACACCAGCTGGCCTTCGTTGTCGTAGGCGCGGTCGGCAAAGGCTTCCAGCCAGAGCGGAACCTGGTGTTGTGCGGCGAGCGCCCGGTGCTCCCCATGCAGGCGCGTTGTGGGAATCATCAGGGGCAGGTCGGGGCTGTAATCGTGTACTGCCTTCAGGACCGCTTCGAGGATGGCCGGGTCTTTCATCATGTCATTGTTGAGGGCCCCGTGGGGTTTGACGTAAGCCACCCGCTGGCCGACGGCCTGGCAGATGCCGTCGAGCGCGCCGACCTGGTACCAGATCAGGGCGTGGATCTGTTCGGCGGTGTGGGGGATCGAGCGGCGACCGAAACCCTGCAGGTCGGCATAGGCGGGATGGGCGCCGATCGCGACACCGTAGCTCATGGCCAGGCGCACTGTCCTGACCATGATGTCCGGGTCGGAGGCATGAAACCCGCAGGCGACGTTGGCCATGTCGATCAGGGGCATGACCGCTTCGTCATTACCCATGGTCCAGGTGCCGAAGCTTTCGCCGAGATCGCAGTTGAGTTTCAAGGTTATCTCCTTCGGCGGTGATATAGCCTCAGGATAACAGGCCCTACGGTGGGGTAAAGCAATGTTGGCCGCAGGAAACTGGCAGGCCGTGATTGCCGGATACGGGTCGACACAACGGCGGAGACAGGATCAGGCGTGCCGGGCGGAACACCCGAAGGTGCCCGCCCATCGTCTCGTCACATCAGGCTTCCAGCTCGGCCAGGCTTTCCTCGATGATGGCCAGGCCTTCCTCAAGCACATCGTCTTCGATCGTAATCGGCATCAGCACCCGGATCGAGTTGCCCCAGAGGCCGCAGTTGAGCAGGACCAGGCCTCTCTCCTTGCACTTCTTCACCAGCGCGCCGGTCATTTCCGGCTCCGGATTCCGCGAGACCTTGTCGGTCACCAGCTCAAAGGCCGCCATCGGCCCCAGGTGGCGGACGTGATCCACGTGCTTGAACCTGTCCTGCCACTGGAGGAAGCGTTTTTCCAGCTTGTTGCCCAGGACCACGCTCTTCTCGAGGATGTCTTCTTCCTCGAACACCTCGAGCACCGCCAGTGCCGAGGCGCAGGCCAGCGGGCTGCCGCTGTAGGTGCCGCCCAGGCTGTTGGGGCCGGAGGCATCCATCATGCGGGCATTGCCGACGACGGCGGAAACCGGCATACCCCCGGCCATGCTCTTGGCCATGGTCATGATGTCCGCCTTCACGTTGCTGTGCTCGATGGCGAACATCTTGCCTGTGCGGCCAAAGCCGGACTGCACTTCGTCCACGATCAGGGCAATGCCGTGGTCATCGCAGATCTTGCGCAGCGCCTGCAGGAAGCTCGGGGGGGCAATGTAGAAACCGCCTTCACCCTGGACCGCCTCGATGACGATGGCTGCGACATCCTTGGTCGGGATGTCCGTCTTGAACAGCATGCGAAGCGCATCCAGCGCGTCTTCCTCGGTGATGCCGTGGTAGGGAATCGGGAAGGGCGCACGGAAAACACCGCCCGGCATGGGGCCGAAGTCATGCTTGTAGGGCAGTACCTTGCCGGTCATGGCCAGGGTCATCAGGGTGCGGCCATGATAGCCGCCGTCAAAGCAGATCACGCCGTGGCGCCCGGTGGCGCAGCGTGCAATCTTGACGGCATTTTCCAGCGCTTCCGCACCGGCGTTGAACATACAGGCTTTGGCTGAATCCCCGGTCACCGGGGCGATCTTGCACAGTTTTTCAGCCAGTTGGACGTAGGGAGCGTAGGGCATCACGGTCTGGCAGGTGTGCATCACCTTGTCCAGTTGGGCCTTCACGGCGTCCACCACCTTCGGGTGCCGGTGGCCGATGTTGAGAACGCCGATACCCCCGGCAAAGTCGATCATGCGTTTGCCATCAGCATCCCAGACTTCCGCATTCTTCGCCCGGTCAGCGAACTGATCGTTCGGACTGGCAGCTCCGGCCGCGACGTACTTTTCCTTGAGGGCTTGCAGTTCAGCGTTGTTCATAGGCGTTCTCCTGATTGGCATGCCGTGGCGAACCGGCACGTTCATGGAAGACGGAATGGGCCTCCATTCCCGAGCGACTTGTCACTCTATGACAGACTTATCCCGAACTTTCTCCGTTACAGCTTATAACTTAGAGGTTAAACCCCCGGTTTTACCACCCCCCGATGCCTATTTTTCTGTTCGTACGCCGTTCGAACCCGGACCACTTTTATCAGTGCAATCAGGTCAGGCGCCGGTCATATCCCGTTGAAACGCTGTCATATCGGGCCACAGCCGGGTTCCCGACGTGAAGTCGATGCTTTTGCCCATATAGTGGACAGTACAAGAAAGCGTGATCAGGACGATCCGTGACAACAACGAGATGAGTTGGATTTCTTGTTGATCGGGCCCGAAAGCGGCCCAGGCAAAGGAGGCTCAACGATGAGCATTGCAGTAAACCGGGTTATCGGGTTGACCGAAGAGCGTCAAATGGAGGCGCGTTACGGCGTGGCGGATCTGCACATCCACTGGCGCGAGGATGTCGCTTCCCAGCGCCAGACCGATCCCAATGGTCAGGCGCATCTGGCTCCGCTGGTGAGCTGGACCCACAAGGGCCGGACCTATCGTTACGTCCCCCGGCTGACCTTTCGCATCGAGTTTCGCTCGTTGCCGGCGATCCTTCGCCAGTGTGGGTTACAGGAACGTCAGTACTTCGTGGTGGATGCCCTGGCGTTGTCCCGTGAGATAGGCGGGCAACTGGCCAGCTGTGGACGTCTCCCGGATGCCGTGTCCTAAGCACTGAAACGAAAAACGGAAGCCGCCCGGCTTCCGTTTCCCTGGGTGTCCAGTCATCTACTCTGCGGCGCCGAGAGCCTTCGCCCGCTGCGCCCGATCCCGCAGGGCCTTGGCGCCGGGGCTGCGCAGGGACCAGCCTTTCAGGTTTTCCTCGATCAGCTGCTCGAGGGCGTCGATGTGCACATCCTCGGCGTTCAGCGCCGGAATGTACTGGAACCGCTCGCCGCCGGCGGCCATGAAATAGCCGCGGTTTTCCTGGTCGATTTCCTCGATGGTCTCCAGGCAGTCGGCGGCAAAGCCGGGGCAGAACACGTCAATGGATTTCACGCCCTTGTCGGGCAGTGCCTTGAGCGTCTCGTCCGTGTAGGGCCGGAGCCATTCCTCGCGTCCGAACCGGGACTGGAAGGTGGTCATGTAATCGTTCTCGCCCAACCCCAGCCTTTCGGCCAGCAGCCGCGAGGTCTTCAGGCATTCGCAGTGGTACGGATCGCCGTTGAGCAGGTAGCGTTTGGGAACGCCGTGGTAGGACAGGATCAGCTTGTCTCCGGCACCGTGCCGGGCGCGGTGGGCTTCGATATGACGCGCCATCGCCTCGATGTAGGGCGGATAGTCGGGATAGTGGCTGATGAAGCGGAAATCCGGCAGCCAGCGGCGCCGGTTGAAGTCGGCGCTGATGGCATCGAAGGTAGAGGCCGAGGTGGACGCCGAATACTGGGGGTACAACGGCAATACCAGCAGCTTGCGAACGCCGGCCTGTTGTAACTGCTCCAGCACCGATGCAATGGACGGGGAACCGTAGCGCATGGCAAAGGCCACCACCACGTTATCGCCGTAGCGGGCCTGGAGGCGTTCGCGCAGCATCTCGCACTGGTTGGCGGTATGGATCAGTAGGGGCGATCCTTCCGCCGTCCAGACCTTGCTGTAGGCCGCGGCGGAGCGCCTGGGCCGGATTCGCAGGATGATGCCATTGAGGACCAGCCACCACAGCAGGCGCGGGAATTCGACGACCCGGGGATCGGACAGGAATTCCTTCAGGTACCGGCGCAGGGCTGGCGCGGTCGGCGCGTCCGGCGTGCCCAGGTTGGTGATCAGAATGCCGGTTTTCTGGGGTTGCTGGTGTTTGAATCCGGTTGGACCCTGGTAACGCATGGCGTGTTTCCGTCAACAATCGCAAGTGGGTGGTGCCGCAGGAGCTGTTCCTGCAGCGAAAGCTCCAGATACGTCAGTGTGCGCCGGAAGGATTAGCGTTTTCGCTGGATGAGTCAATGGTACTCGTCGATAGCGAGTGTCTATCCGTCAGCGTTCGCCAGGCATCGAAGGTGCTGAGGAAGACCTCGCCGGACAGGTTCTGCAGGAAGCGTGTGCGCCGCAACCGATCCATGACGGGGCCCTTGACCTCGGTCAGATGCAACCTGACACCGGCGCTCCGCAGGCGCGTGTTGATCGCTTCCAGCGTTTCCAGTGCTGAGGCATCGATGGTGTTGATGCCGGTACACATCAGCACGAAATCGGTGGCTTCCGGGCGCTGGCGCACCAGTTCGCTGACGCAGTCGTCCAGGTATCGGGCGTTGGCGAAGTAGAGGGTTTCGTCCACCCGCAGGATGACCATCTGCGGGTCGGTTTCCACCGTGTAGCGCTGGTGGTTGCGAAAGTGCTCGGTGCCCGGGATGCGGCCGACCACGGCGACATGCGGGCGACTGGTGCGGTAGAGGTACAGCATCAGGGAAAGCGCCACGCCGGCGAGGATGCCCGGGATCACGCCGGCGAAAAGCGTCAGTAGCAGGGTGGTGAGTAACGCCAGGCCATCCTGGCGGGAATAGCGCCAGGTATCGGCCAGTGCACGGAAATCGACCAGGGTCGTGACGGCAACGATGATGATGGCGGCCAGCGTGGCCTTGGGCAGGTAGTGGAACAGGCCCGTGAAGAATACCGTTACCAGCGCAATGCCGACGGCGCTGAAGACGCCGGCCAGTTGGGTCCGTGCCCCGGCTTCGATGTTGACCACGGAACGGGAAAAACCACCGGCCACCGCAAGCCCGCCGGACACGGCCGCGGCCAGGTTGGCGGCACCCAGGCCCATGAGTTCCTGGTTGGCATCCAGCCGCTCGCCGCGTCGTGCTGCGATGCCGTGGGCGATCGAGGTGGATTCCACGAAGATCACCAGGCTGATCAGGAGTGCGGGGACCAGCAGCACCTCGACAAGCGGCAGGTCGATGGCCGGTAGCGACAGATCCGGCAAACCGGCCGGGAGGTCGCCGATGACCGCCACGCCGGCGCCGTCCAGATGGCTCCGGGCCGTGACGACAGCCGTCACCACAACCACCAGCATGGGGGCCAGCCGGGCCAGGGTGGAGGCAATCCCGACGGGCAGTCCCATCGCCACAAGCAGGCGCTGGCTATAGCGGCGAGCCAGCAACAGGAAGACCAACGAACCGATGCCGATCGCTGCCGTTGCCTCGCTGAAACGTCCGAGGCTGTGGGCGATCGAGGATACCAGCGACGGAACGGTGCTGCCCCCTGAAGGAATACCCAGCAACGTGCCCACCTGACTGAGCATGATGATCAGCGCCGAGCCGGATATGAACCCGGAGATGACCGGATGGCTGATGAAATTGGCCATGAACCCCAGCCGCGCGACGCCCATGATGAAGAGGATCATCCCGCACAGCAGCGCGAGCACCAGGGACCCGGTGGCAAAATCGACCACCCCCGCCGCCTGGATGCCACCGACCGTGGTGGCGCTCATCAGGGCGATCAGGGCAACGGGGCCCACCGCCAGGGCGCTGCTGCTGGCAAACAGGGCATAGCCGATCGCCGGCAGGATGCTGGCGTAGAGGCCGGCCTGGGCGGGCAGGCCGGCGAGCAGGGCGTAGGCCAGTGACTGGGGGATGACCAGCACCGTCATGATGCAAGCTGCCAGCAGGTCCTGGGCCAGCGTCGTCCTGTGGTAATCACGCAGCCAGCCGATCGGCGGCAGTATCGTGGAGAGTCGTTCCCTCATCGCCGCCCGGTCCCGGGTCAGCCTTTGCGTTCGGCGGCAAGGCGGAGCATTCGCTCACGCTGCTTGCCAAGATCGTACCCCTCCGCGCGGGCGGTTTGCAGAAGCTTGTCGATATTGTGCTGACGGGCGCGGGACAGGGCCCAGAGGGTGGAGCAGCGGGTCCCTGTCCGGCAGAAGGCCAGGATGGGTTTGGATGCGGTTTCCAGCACGGGCGCGAATTTTTCCACGTCGTCATCGGTGACGTTGCCGGATTGCACCGGGAGATAGACCCATTCCATGCCATTCTCACGCGCGGCCTGGGCGATGTCGTCGGTGGCCGGCTGATCGTCGCCTTCGCCATCGGGTCGGTTCGATACCAGCGTCTTGAAACCGGCCCGGGCCGCTTCCGCCACATCCTCTACCGTGATCTGGGGCGCAACCGTCAGGTCGTCGTCGAGTTTGTGCAGTTCCATGACAGTCTCCTGTTGAATGCTTGCCGGGCGCGGCATGACCGCCGGGCGGGTTTATGCCGCGAGAGTAACACGAGTGGGGCCCTGCTGTACGCGACGCCTCAGGAACCGACGGTCCTGTGCTGCCGCTGTTCCAGGGACTGGAAAACCTGGAACAGGACCATGCCGCCGACCATCGCCACCACAAAAATGAGCGCCTTGGCCTTACCGGCGCCAAGGGCCACCATCGCCGGGCCCGGACAGAAGCCGGCCAGCCCCCATCCCACGCCGAACAGCAGGCCGCCGATCACGAGCCGGCGGTCAATGACGGTGCTGTCCGGCAGTCGCATGGGGTGGCCCAGCAGGCTGGTCCTGCGCCGTCGCGCCACGGTAAAGCCGAACAGTCCCACCAGGATGGCACCGACCATGACCAGGGCCAGGGACGGGTCCCAGGCGCCGGCCAGATCCAGGAAACCCAGCACCTTGGCCGGGTTGGCCATGCCGGAGACCAGCAGGCCAAGCCCGAAGATCAGGCCGGACACGAAGGCAAAGAGCAGCGTACGCATCAGACACCTCCCAGCACATGGCGAACGACGAAGACGGTCGCGAACCCGGCACCCATGAACAGCACCGTGGCAACGAGCGAACGGGGTGATAACCGGGACAGGCCGCAGACACCGTGGCCGCTGGTGCAGCCGGACCCCAGTCGGGTGCCGAAACCAACCAGCAGTCCGGCGACGATGAGCAGGGGCGTTGACGCCTCGATCTGTATGGCGGGCAGGGCGGCCAGTGCGAGCCAGAGCAGCGGCGCTGCGATCATGCCCAGCAGGAAGGCTGCCCGCCAGGCACTCTCGCCACGGCTCGGAGTGAGCAGCCCGCCGAGTATGCCGCTGATACCGGCGATCCGGCCGTTGATCAGGATCAGCAGCACGGCCGCCAGGCCGATGATCAGGCCGCCAACCAGGGCCGATACCGGTGTGAAGTGAGCCCAGTCGATCATCATGGTGTGATGTCCTCCGCACAGAACAGGTCGTAGAGTTGCTGGACCATGACCAGCACCTTGGGTTCGTCGATCCGATAGAACACCTGCTTGCCCAGCTTGCGCGGTGCAATCAGGCCCTCCCGGCGCAGGATGCCCAGCTGTTGGGAGAGCGAGGGCTGGCGGATACCGGTCGACGCCTCCAGGTCGCTGACGCCCAGCTCGCCCTGGCTGAGCTGGCAAAGCAGCATCAGCCGGTCGGCATTGGCCAGGCTGCGCAGGAACTGACTGGCGCGGTCAGCCGAGGCCCGCATTTCGTGGATATCGATAGCCAGCTCGCCCATCGCCGTGTGTCCCCATGTCTGGTTAAAGGGTAGACAATTAATGATTAAGTATAATATATAATATTGGTGTGCGACGGCAAGCGATGGAGACCGAAAAACCGATCGAGGGGCAGAAAAAAAGCCCGGCACGGGAGGCCGGGCAGAGGCGTGCGAGTAGTATCCATGAAAGACTTCCAGACAAACCGGCATCAGCAGGGATACCGGTAAGTTCAGTATTGTTTATATTTTACACATCTCAAGTTTTTGGCCGCTTCGATTGAAATTATTTTCTTCTAACGAAATGACTCTTATAGCGTGTCGAAAGATCAGTGCTGGCGCGGCTTCTCGGGCGATCGGCCTGTCTTGTGCCGACGACAGGCCCGGCGCTGCCGAGGGGCGTTCCACGGGGGAGCGAACGGTCCCCACAGGGCCTGATTCTGTGCGTTGGATGTAATACAATGAGACCCGACGAAAACAGGCCGGGAATGGCATTATTCAGAACGGTCTTTACAATCCGGCCGTGCTGTTGGAGCAGGTATCTATGAGTAGTGACAGCGACAAAGAGAAGGGCAACGACAACGGCAACGACAACGACCAGGAGCGCGATGCCCAGTTGGCGGATCGCATCAAAGGGTCGGCCCGACAGATCTGGCTGGCGGGTCTGGGCGCGTACACCAAGGCGGAGGAAGACGCCGGCCGTTTTTTCGATCGCCTGGTCCATGAGGGCGAGGAACTGGAAAGCAAGACCCGGGGGGTGGTCGAGCGGCATGTGCGTAACGTGGAAGGGCACGTCGAAGGGGTAAAGGAGCGGGCCAGTGGCACCTGGGACCGCCTTGAAGGCCTGTTTGACCAGCGCGTATCCGGTGCCCTGCGTCGACTCGGCATCCACCGCCGGGAAGAAATCGAGGCGCTGGAAGCCCGCATCTCGGCCCTGGAAGCCGAGCTCAAGGCTGTGCGTGAGGAGAAGGCGCGCAGGCAAACCCGCAGCGAAGAGGAATAGCCGCCGATTCGCGGGCGTTGTTCCTGCGACCTTCCCGTATTACAGGTAATCCTGCGCCATCAGGCGGGCCTGCTCGGCCGCATCGTCGGTCAGGTAGGGCGTGATCAGGTTAATCATCTGGAACACGCCGCGCCCCAGGTCGACGTTATCCTTGTTATTCAGGTGCGACAGCAGCTCGAAGCTGACCCAGTAACTCAGGGTCAGCGTCAGCTGTTCGCACAGGGCATCGAGTTCGTGGTCGTGGATGGCCATGAAGGACTGGCGGCGCAGACTGCTGCAGAGCGTCGCGAACGCACGGCGCTTGAGCTTCAGGATGTTGCGGAACCGCTTCTGCAGCGAGTCGTAGCGCGACAGCACGTTGACCAGGTCCTGGTACAGAAAACGATAGCGGGCGATGGCCTCGAACGTCAGGTGCAGGAAGATGCCCAACTGTTCCAGGCTGACGTCCACATCTGTTGGTACTTCCAGCAGATCCAGCAATTCCTCCTCGTAGCGGCCAAACAGCTCGCCGACGATGTCGCCCTTGCTCTTGAAATGGTAATAGAGGTTACCGGGGCTGATCTCCATCTCATCGGAGATCAGCAGGGTGGTGACATTGGGTTCGCCCACCATATTGAACAGGGTCAGGCTGGTGTCCAGAATCCTGTCGCGGGTCTTCACCTTCATGGCAGTTCCGTAGCCCGGTCTGGCGGATCAGAGGTCGAATTCGGCCCAGATCGGGCAATGATCCGAAGGGCGCTCCATGCCGCGGATGTCGTAGGACACACCCGAGGCTTTCGCCTTGGGCAGGAGCCCGTTGCTGGCCATGATCAGGTCGATACGCAGGCCGCGGCGCGGGTCGCGCTCGAAGCCCTTGCTGCGGTAGTCGAACCAACTGAAGGTGTCCGCCTCTTCCGGATGCAGGTGACGGAAGACGTCGGTCAACCCCCAGCTTTCCAGCGTGCTCATCCATTCCCGCTCTTCCGGCAGGAAGCTGCACTTGCCGGTTCGCAGCCAGCGCTTGGCATTGTCGGCGCCAATGCCGATGTCCTGATCCCGGGGTGAAATGTTCATGTCACCCATGACAATCACCGGGTCGTCGGGTTTGGCGACTTCCGCCAGGTAGCGGTTCAGGTCGGCATAGAACTTTTCCTTGGCCGGGAACTTTACCGGGTGGTCCCGGTTCTCCCCCTGCGGAAAGTAGCCGTTAATGACGGTCAGATCTTTGCCGCCGATGTTGAAGCGGCCGGCGATCATGCGGCGCTGGGCCTCGCCATCGTCCCAGGGATAGCCTTTCTGGATGCATTCGGGCTCATGGCGGGTCAGCAGGGCGACGCCGTAGTGCGTCTTCTGGCCGTGAAAATAGACGTCGTACCCCATGGCACGGATATCGTCGGCCGGGAATTCCTCGTCGGTCACCTTGGTTTCCTGGAGACCGATAATGTCGGGGTGGTAGGTATCGATAACAGCCTGGAGCTGGTGCAGGCGGGTGCGGATACTGTTGACGTTGAAAGATGCGACGATCATCGGCTGACTGTCTGTCCTGTTCGGCGGATGGTAGGTGATGACGCGAGTCTACCACAGCGGCCGGCGGGACAAAGGGTCGAACTGCCCGACCTGTGACGCCTTGCGGATCAATTGGCCTGGGGCAGGAGCGGACAGGGAATGTCGCCGCCGGGGTAGCGCAACTGGACGTTGTAGTTGCGATCCTGATCCCGGCGGATATTGCCCAGGCCGACGTAATCGGTCAGGCGCCCCTGGTCGTCAAAGCCCAGGATGATCGGGTCGACGGCCCAGCGCAGCAACACACCGGTGGGGCGCATGTTGATGACCATCGGGGCATCGACGGCATCGCTGGTGGTCGGCTCGGCGACAAACCCGTAGGTTTCGCCCCGGGTTGGCGCCAGGAAGCTGAATGCCACGGATTGTCCCTGTTCCAGCGAGGCCCAGTGATCGCGAATGAAGTGCACGAAGCCGGCGTCAATGACGGTGTCCCGGTCGAGCGGCACGACGAAGGTCTCCTGCTCACCGGTGGGTGTCTGCCAGCGCAGCCGGGCCTGCCGGTCGTTCACATTGCGGATCATCAGCCGCTCATCGAAGTTGGGCTGGGAGAAATCCACGGTTGGACGCCAGGTCGATTGGGAGTAATCGATCTGCTTGCGGGCGAAGGTGTGATTGAGCCGCCCCAGTGACTCGTCGAGGGCGACATAGTCGACGCCGTGTGTCCGCGGCACGAAGTGACCATTCCGGCACTCGCCGTTCACCGTGTGATGTTCCTCGTACAGCCGGATGCCATCGTCACCGGTGGCCGTCCCGGAGAACCGGTACTCAGCCGGCCCGTCAGCGCCCAGGCACAGGGCCGGAACCAGGAGCAGGGACGTCAGCTGTTTCATACCAGCGCATCCTCCCGGACCGTATGCTGGCGGACTACCATCAGGAGTGGGAACAGGACCAGCCAGCCCAGCCCGATGGCGATGAGGCTGATGGTGGGCTCTGGCAGCGTAACGGCGCCCAGTTTGGCCGCGCTC
The DNA here is from genome assembly GCF_004327985.1 of Marinobacter halodurans. Classification (GTDB taxonomy): domain Bacteria; phylum Pseudomonadota; class Gammaproteobacteria; order Pseudomonadales; family Oleiphilaceae; genus Marinobacter_A; species Marinobacter_A halodurans. Next base: position 76,703 of record NZ_SJDL01000013.1, on the reverse strand, counting down.
CAGTAGGCGAACGGCCCTGCGAAGGGCGGCAGCGCCACCATCAGGCTGCGGTGCTCACCCAGCCAGGCCAGCGAGTGGCACAGCGTGGTCATGAACAGGGCCCACAGCGCGACCAGCCAGAGCGGGATCCAGAGCGGCTGCCCCTCCGGGCAGACAAGGAGACCGGCGCGGAACCAGAGACCGTCCAGCAGGGTGCCGAGCAGGGTACCGATCAGGATGAAGCGCGCCTCGCCCATCGGTGACCGGCTGATCACGCCCAGATGCAGCGCCAGTATGAGCATTGCGGACACCACCGCTACGGGCCCTGGATAGACCACGCAGACCAGCCAGCCGGCCTGGAACAGGACAAAGTTCAGGCCATTGTGGAGCGGCCCCCGGTTGTTCATGGCGTCAGTCGCGGGTCCTGTTTGTTGCCGGGCCTGGCGAACAGGATCTGGGACACGCCGATGGCCCGCTCGGAGAAACCGGCTGCGCAGTAGCTGAAGTAGAAGTCCCAGAGCCGGATAAAGGCCTCGTCATAGCCCAGTCCACGAATCCGGCCACGGGCCGCCATGAAGCGCTGGCGCCAGTCGCGCAGGGTGCGCGCGTAATGGAAGCCGAAGTCCTCGCTCTGGATCATCACCAGGTCGCTCTGGCGCCGCACCGAATCCAGGATGGCGCCGAACGACGGAATGAAGCTGCCCGGGAAGATGTAGCGCTGGATGAAGTCCACGTTGCGCAGGGCCCGGTCGTAGCGTTGCTCCGGCATGTTGATCGCCTGGATCAGCGCCAGCCCGTACGGTTTCAGGAGATGGCTGATCTGACTGAAGTAGCTGTCCAGGTACTGCGGGCCGACGGCTTCGATCATCTCGATGGACACGAGCTTGTCGTACTGGCCGGTCAGGTCCCGGTAATCATCGAACAGCAGGGTGATGCGGTCTTCCAGGCCTTCCCCGCGGATCCGCTCCAGCGCCCGGTCGTGTTGTTCCCGGGAAATGGTGGTCGTGGTGACGTGGCAGCCGTATTGACGGGCGGCGTGCAGGGCGAAACCGCCCCAGCCGGTGCCGATCTCGATCACCCGGTCCTCTGGTCCCAGACCCAGCTTGCGGCAGATCAGGTCCAGCTTGAACACCGCGGCTTCATCCAGACTGGCAGTGACGTCCGGATAAACGGCGGACGAGTACATCATTGTCGGATCGAGAAACATCTCGAACAGCGCGTTGCCGAGGTCGTAATGGGCCTGGATGTTCTTGCGTGAGCCTTCGCGGCTATTGCGGTTGAGCCAGTGCAGGCCTTTCAGCGCCGGCTTGGTGATCCAGTTGAACCGGTCCTCGAAGGCGTTCATGCGATCGATGTTGCGGGTGAAGAATCGCAGCAGTGCGGTCAGGTCCGGTGACGTCCAGTCGCCGGCGACATAGGCCTCTGCGGCGCCGATGCCGCCACCGGTGAGAATGTCGCGCCAGGCCGAGGCTTCATGGATGCGGATCTCGGCGGGCGGAAACCGGCTGTCTCCATCGCCGCAGATGGTATCGGCGCGGCCCGTTTCCCTGATGGTCAGTACGCCAGCCTCGAGCTGCTGAAGCTGGCTGATCACAATCCGGCGGGCCCAGTCGCTGGCCAGCGAAGCGCGACGGGGCTCAGTGGTGGTGCTGTTCAGGTTCTCCATGAGCTTACCTTTCCTGTTCCGGGTACGGCGTCATCAACCCGTTCGCCGTGATCGTCGTGGCCCAGCCGGTAGGCCGGGTCCTGCCGGTCGAGCTTGTCGGGGTGGGGCTGGAAAACCGCCCCCTTGAGCTTCAGCCTCAGGGCGTGCCAGTAGATACCGGCGGCCACCTTAATGGTTTCCAGTGGAAACCGGCGAATGTGGTTCCGGACTGTTTTACGATTGAAAGGAGTGCGTTGGACTTCCAGTGTCGCGTCGAAAACCCTGTTTCCGTCACGGCGCACATTCATGTGGATGCGCAACTCCGGTCCGCGGGCACTGAAAACCCAATGGTATTCCTGGTCCATCGGGTTGTAGGGCGACACGTGGAAGCGTTTGTGGAAGCGATACTGCTGTGTGTGCCATCCCGACCGGCTGTTCTGTTGCGGGGCGCCCTCCAGGCAATAGACATGGCGTTCGTGCCACGGTGTGTTGGTGATCTGGGCGGCAACGACCCGGGGCAGGTCGCCGTTTTCCGGGCTCGCCTCGGGCGCGTAGCAGCAGTAGAAGCTCACGGGATTGAAGATGTAGCCCAGGTAGCGGGGATGGGTGATCAGCTCGATCCGGCCGTCCGGACGCCAGCCCGTGGCGGCTTCCACCTGGTCCTGGACCGCCTGTTTCAGGTCGGGCGTTGCCGGTGCCAGGTAGTCGCTGCGGTGCAGTGACAGCCAGTTGAAGCGGCCGACGGAGAACAGCCGGCTGATACCGCCGATATGCGGCCAGTCATCGAGATCCAGGGCCAGCAGCCCGGTCCGGTACTGGAACTGGTGGCTGACGGGCCGCAGCCGGCGATGGCGTATGCGGCCGGCCAGCCAGGCGCTGTGGAGTCGTGCGTCCATCATGGCTATATCCCCACCCCAAAGGCGCTGGTCACCCGCAGGGCGCTGCGCACGCCGTCTTCGTGGAAGCCGTTGAACCAGTAGGCGCCGCAGAAGTGGGTCCGGTTGTGACCGCCAATCTCGGCGTAGCGTTGCTGGGCGTTGACCGCGGCCATCGTGAACACCGGATGGGCGTAACTGTATCGCTCGATAATGCGGGCCGGATCGATGGCATCGGACCGGTTCAGGGTGACGCAGAAGGTTTCCGGTGCGTCGTCGAAATTCTGCAGGATGTTCATGTCGTAGGTGACTGAGACCGGCTCGGTCGGGTGTTCCGGAATCGTATAGTTCCAGGCGGCCCAGGCACGGCGGCTGCGGGGCAGAAGCCGGTCGTCGGTATGCAGCACCACGTCGTTATCCTGGTATTCGATCGCCCCGAGGATATCCGCTTCCGCGTCGGTCGGATCGGCCAGCATCGCCAGCGCCTGATCGCTGTGACAGCCCAGGATCACCTGGTCGAAGGATTCGGTCTGGCCATTAACGGCGACATCGACGTGATCGTCAAAGCGGCGGATGGCGGAAACGGGACTGCTCAGCCGGGTGAGTGGCCCGAGTTTCTCCATCATCCGGTCGACGTAGCTGGCCGACCCGCCGCAAATGACGCGCCAGGTGGGCCGGTCGTCCACCGACAGCATGCCGTGGTTGTTGAAGAACTGCAGGAAGAACCGAACCGGAAACTGCTCCAGCACGATTTCCGGAGCCGACCAGATGGCGGCACCCATCGGCACGATGTAGAAGTTACGGAAATACCGGGAATAGCGGTTGCGGTTGAGATACTCGCCCAGGGTTTCGTCGTCACTGATCCTGCCGGCGGCGAGATCAATGCGGGTCTGCTTGTTGAACCTGAGAATCTCCCGGACCATGTTCAGGAACGGCGGATTCAGCAGGTTACGTCTCTGCGCGAACAGGGTGTTGAGGCTGGTGCCGTTGTATTCCAGCCCGGTCCTCCCGCAGGCCACGCTGAAGCTCATGTCGCTCTCTTCCCAGGCAACGTTGAGCCGGTCCATCAGCTTGATGAAATTGGGGTAGGTCCAGTCATTGAACACAATGAAACCGGTGTTGACCGCCCAGGTGCGACCGCCCAGTTCGGCCGGGCGGGTGTTGGTGTGACCGCCGGCGTAATCCGCTGCCTCGAACAGGGTCACGTCGTGATGATCGGCCAGCAACCAGGCGCTGGTGAGGCCGGAGATACCTCCGCCGACGACGGCTATTTTCTGTCGGTTTGTCATTCAGGGTGTTCCTTGGATGATCGGGTCATTCGGGCGGCCAGTCGGTCCATCCAGCTCTGTGGTAATGCGCCCAGCAGTTTCAGTGTCACCGTAAAGCGCCGGGGGAAATGGATCTCGGCGGCGCCGCGATGCAGTCCCCTGATGATACGATCGGCGGCCTCGGTGGCCTCGATGAGGCAGGGCATGGGGAAATCGTTGCGATCGGTTAGCGGTGTTCTCACGAATCCCGGGGAAACCAGCGTGACCCGGATACCTTCGGCCGCCAGATCGGCCCGCAGAGAATGGGCCAGGTAGGCCAGCGCCGCCTTGGAGGCGCCGTAACCCTCGGCCCGGCCGAATGGGAACCACCAGGCCGAGGAGCCGACGATCACCAGTTCGGCGGGCAGGCCCTGGCGGCGGGCGTGGCGCAGGGCGGGCAGCACGGCTTCCATGCTGCGGGCGGTGCCCGTGACGTTGGTATGCAGGTTGTGTTCGATCACATCGGCGTCGAAGCTCCGTACGTCCAGATACTCGCAGGTGCCGGCGTTAAGAATCGCCATTTGCACCGGTGCCTGTCTGGTAAACGTTTCGGACAGCGCGCCGAGGGTTTCGCGATCCGTGGTGTCGGCCGGCGCAACGGTGACCTGACCGGGGTAGGACGCGGCCAGTGTCTCCAGCGATTCGCGCCGCCTCCCGGTGGCGATCACCCGCTGGCCCTGTTCCAGCAGGGCCTGGGCCAGCGCCCTGCCGATGCCGGAGGTCGCGCCCGTCAGCCAGAGGGTTATCGGGCGGTCAAGCGTGGAGTGGCTCATGCCGCGTATTTCCTGATCAGACGGACCGCCGAGCCCAGCACCGGCAAGTGCTCGTAAAGTAACTGACCGGCGTCGAAATAATCGCGATGCGCAATAACCAGGTCGTCAGCCAGCTGCAAGTGACTGATACCGTCCACCTGTACCGGCGCCCCGCGGCGGATGCGGCGATGCTGGAGCGTCATCGTCCAGGGCAGGCAGACGGCGTGATCGGCGCCGATCACATCGTCGAAGTGGAAGCGGCAACTGATAACATTGGTATAGGCGCTGGTGAAATAATCAGTCACCGCGTCCAGACCTTCTATGGAGACGAACGGATCCGTGAACCGGACATCGGGACTGTAGACGGTCTCCAGTGCTCCGATCCGATCCGAGGACATCTGGTTGAAAAGCCGCTGGAATCGATCCAGGCAGGTCTCCGGCATGACGGTCATGCGACATCCCTCCGGTGTTGACGGTCAATCTCGATGGCCTCTTGACGGATGTGCTCGGGCAGGCGATTGAGGTCATGGATGATGCCCAGCTTCTCCATCAGCCACAGCAGGTAATAGGTAACGTCGATTTCGTACCAGCGGAAGCCCTGGCGGGCGGACAGTGGCCATCGGTGATGATTGTTGTGCCAGCCTTCACCCAGGGTCAGCAGCGCAAGCCAGACGTTGTTGCGGCTGTCGTCCTCGGTTTCGAAGCGGCGCCGGCCCCAGACATGGGCCAGGGAATTGATCGATACTGTGGCGTGGAACAGGGCAACCGTAGAGATGCAGAAACCCCAGACCACCAGTTGCAGGCCGCTGGTGCCGAGACCGGGTGCCCAGCGGGCCAGGGCTTCGCCCAGCAGGTAGATCAGGGTGATACAGACGGCGGGCATCAGGGCGTCGAAGCGGTTGATAAAGCGTAACTCGGGGAATTTGAGCCAGTCGCGCACCCGCTTGTCGTCCATGGCGAAGCCGGCATCACAGGTGAACCAGCCGATGTGGGACCACCAGAAGCCGCCGTGCTGGGGCGAATGCAGATCCTCCGGGGCGTCGGAATGCTGATGGTGGTGCCGGTGATGGGCCGCCCACCAGAGCGGGCCGCGTTGGGCGGCGCTGGCACCCAGCAGGGCGAAGACAAACTGCCAGCCCCGGCTGGTCTTGAACGTCTTGTGTGAGAAATAACGATGGTAGAAACCGGTGATGGCAAACATGCGCACCACAAAGAAAGCAATCGCAAAGCCAACGGCAAACGCGCTGGATCCGGTCCAGATCACACCAAGGCAGGCCAGGTGAAGCGCCAGGAAGGGCAGCACCCGAATCCAGTTGAAAGCGCGGGACTGCCGGTCAAGCTGATCCGAATGCGCTTCGGAATCGAACCACCTTTGGATACTGTAATAGCAATGCTGAACTCGGGTCATGAACGTCGATGCCTTATCAATACACGGTCTGGATGATGCGAATGCCCTGACCCCGGTTGCGCCCGGGACCTGGCGGCGATGACTGTACGTTTAAAACCAACACTTTGGATGCCTCACCTTGCACATGGATCACACTCAACCAGTCGAAAGCGTTATACGAAGCGTCGCGATTGTTGGTTCAGGGATGAGCGGACTGACGGCTGCAATTCAACTGAGGGAGGCCGGGCTGAGCGTTACCCTGTTCGAGAAGGGCCGTGGCCCGGGCGGTCGCCTGGCTGCGCGGCGGGTGCCGGACGGAACGATCGATATCGGGGCGCAGTATTTCACCATCCGCGATCCGGCGTTTCGCCGGTTCCTGGAAAACTGGGCCGGAAATGACTCATTTGGGGAATGGCACGGCCAGCTCCGCTTCCAGCAGGACGATGGTCGTTGGACCGATTTCATGGCCGGCCCCCGGTACGTCGGCGTTCCGCGGATGAGCGTCATCTCCCGTGCCCTGGCAACGGACCTGGCGATTCACTACAACACCCGCATTGCCCGGGTATTGCCGGCCGGATCCGGTTGGGCGCTGGAGGATACCGAAGGGGTGGAGCAGGGCATGTTCGATGCCGTCGTCATCAGCACACCGCCGGCGCAGATCCGCGACTTGCTGGCGGCGTCGGACACCGGCCTCGATGACTCCGCCCACGAACTGGTGGCGCTGCCACTGGATGCCTGCTGGGCGGTCATGGCGGCTTTTCCGGAGAACCCCTGTCCGGGCGTGGATGGCTTCAGTTGCCGGCACCCGGCCTTGCAGTGGGCCGCCAACAACAGCAGCAAGCCCGGCCGGGAGAACGACGGTTGCTGGTGGGTGCTGCATGCCCGTGCGGACTGGTCGGAAGAACACCGGGGCGCGGATCCGGACTGGGTTGCCCATCAGTTACTGGATGCCTTCGGCGCGTGTGCCCACCTGTCGACGCTTCCGGAGACGGTCCTGACGCACCGTTGGCTTTACGCCAAGACCCGGGACGGTGGCGACCGCCCCGGCCATATCTGGCATGCCCGGGAGCGTATCGGGTTTTGTGGTGACTGGCTGGCCGGGGGCCGGGTCGAAGGCGCTTTCCAGAGCGGGCTGGCCCTGGCTGGCTCAATGCTCAGGTCCCGCGAAGCAGGGCCGGACGACGATAGAAATGGGTGATGGTGCCGTCCCCGAACTTTGAGAAGAAGGCACTGACGTCGGTAATCCGCTTCAGGTGGCGCCGCCGGGTCACCGGTTCGCGCATCAGCACCTTGATGCCGTTGAAGTTGTCCTGGATGTTGGAGAAGCGGGCGCGCATCGTGCAGGTGACCACCTCGGACGGGGACGTGCCCAGCATGCCGGCCAACTTCTCGATGTGCGCCTGTTGCTGTTCCGGTGCCAGGTTCTCCCGGGTATCGAGGTGATCGAGCCGGATCCGGTCCACGATGCACTTGGAGTAGCTGTTCGGTACCTGGCGGGCCTTGCGTCGGAAGGCTTCCCAGAAGAAGTTGTCCGTCAGCTCGGCGAAATAATCCATGCGGCTCAGGCACACATCGACCCAGTCGAACGTCTCCGGATCCTCCAGCACCTCGTTGATCGCTTCCCGCAACAGCCAGTCGAAGCCCAGCGCCGTCTTGTGGGCATACACCTTGCGGTACATCTGGTAGCGGCTGTAGACGAAGTCCTCCAGCGCGCCCAGGCCTTTCTGGGTGATGGCCAGTCCCAGCCAGGGCTCTTCCACATTCCAGCCGAAGCGCAGGTTGCTCAGGAGGTGGTCGAGATTGAACCCGCCGATGGTGACGGACGAGTGGAAACCGTCCCTCAGCATGTAGTCGGCACGGTCCGCGTCGATCTCGCCGGACACGATCGAGGACAGCAGATCCATCACCAGGCGGGGGGTCGAGGTGTCCTGGAGGGCACCGGCGTGGGCGTCCGGCCCGGCAATAAACGACCAGAACGTCTCGGCGTGGCGGCAGAAGGTGTCGGACGGGGAAACGCGGGTGGTTTCCATAATGCCCAGGACATCGTTACGATGCAGCCCGGCGGCTTCCAGATCAGTGTTTTCGAGGACGTCGTAGGCGACCCGGACGGAGTAGTGCTCGTGCTCCAGTTCCTCCGGCGGCTGGCGATAGATGTCGCTGATATCGATGCCTTCCCAGAGATCCCGGAAGCGGCTCGGACGGCTCATCAGTTCCTTGATCCGGCGCGCCTGGGTGAACTGGTGCGAAAAGCTGGAATGCCCGCTGTCGTGCAGCAGGCAGGCCAGGCGAATGATCTTGGACAGGTAGTCGATCGCCTCGAGTTGCGTCAGCGTCAGGTCCACATCCCGGCTGAGCTGTTGTTCCCGCAGATAGGCGTTGATCATCGAACGGAACATGCGGGTTCCCACGTGCATCACGCCGATGCTGTGCAGGAACCGCGAGTGGGTCGCCCCGGGGAAGACCAGGCTCAGGATGTCGTTCTGGCAGATATTGCGCAGACGCTGGTACAGCGGGTGGTCGATTACCTGAATCTCGTGGCGATACAAGGGGATACCGCCATGTACCGGATCCATGATGAGCTTGTCGTAGGCGCCCAGCAGGTCATCTATCGCTCGTGGCATGCGGGAAAGGCCTCCTCAGGCTTGTTATATGTCGCCGCCGTGCCAGAATAGCGGATAAGGGGAGCCCCTGAAATGGCCATGTGATATCCCGTTGATACAGCGGGTGTTCTCGGAGGAAGTTTAAATGGGATCGCGCACTGAGCGCATTCTGATTATTGATCCGGACCCCGCGGCTGCCAAGGAACTGGATCGTTTCCTGGAATCCCGGGGCTTTTATGTCAGTATGCACGCCAGTATCAAGAAGGCCGAGGCCGCATTCGAGGACGACATGCCCGATGCGATTTTTGCCGACGTTTCCGCCGATGGCATCCGCAAACTTGTCGACCGTATGGATGACGAAGAGGCCTTCGTGCCGGTCATCGCCTGCCATGCCTCGGAAACGGCCGAAGAGGTGATCTCGGCACTGCGCGCCGGTGCCGCCGACTTCGTGATCAAACCCTACCGCGACAAGGAGTTGCTGGACGACGTCCTGGCCAAGATGTTCGACCGGGTCAGGGTGTCGCGGCTGAACCAGGTCTACCGCCAGGAACTGGAAGCGGCCAACCGCGACCTTCGCGCCGGGATTGCGGAATTGCGGGCGGATCAGCGGGCCGGGCGCAAGGTGCAGCTCAAGATGCTGCCGGACCGGCACTTTGAGTCGTCTGCGGTGTCTATCGATCATATGATCAAGCCGTCCCTCTACCTGAGTGGCGATTTTCTCGACTATTTCCCGCTGGATGAGAACCGGACGCTGGTCTACATTGCCGATGTTTCCGGCCATGGCGCCAGTTCGGCGTTTGTGACCGTATTACTGAAGAATCTGACGAATCGGCTACAACGTAATGTAAGAAGGGGATCAAGCAATGATATCCTGTATCCGGACCGGTTCCTGCAGCGCATCAATTCGGAATTGCTGGACACCGGCCTGGGCAAGCACCTGACCGTGTTTGCCGGGATCATCTACCATCGGGAGCGCAAACTGGCCTATGCCGTCGGTGCACACTTCCCGATGCCGATGGTCGGTAATGCGAAGGGCGAGTGGCATTTTCTGGAAGGTACCGGCTTGCCGGTCGGCCTGTTTGAGAGCCCGACCTGGGAGGTCTATGAGATGCCGCTGGAGGAGGGATTCCGCCTGATCCTGTTTTCCGACGGAATCCTGGAAGTCATCAAGGCCCGCAGCCTCGATGAAAAGGAACGACAACTACTTGAAGTCGTCTCCGGAGGTCGTCACACTATCGCATCCCTGAGTGATGCGCTGAACCTCGACGCAATCACGGAATTGCCGGACGATATCGCTATTGTGACAGTGACAGACGTAGTGGCGAACTAAGATGTCTAGCTACAAGATACTGCAAGCTGAGCAACAAGGGATTTATGTCCTGAAGTTTATCGGTGAAATCCGGCTGAACCTGTGTTCGACGCTGGACAATCTGGTTGAGTCCATCACAAACGACCCCGAATTCCGCACGGTCGTCATTGATCTCTCCGAAACCGAGATTATCGACAGCACCACGCTGGGGCTGCTGGCGAAGATCGCCATGGCAGCCGAGAAGCGCAGCCATTTCCTGCCGACACTGATCTCCACCAATCCCGACGTAACCCGCATCATTACATCCATGGGATTCGACAAGATTTTCATCATCGTGCGCGAACCCGCCTCCCGGATTGAAGAGCTGGAAGAGATTCCGGTGCTGCGGGCCAGCGAGCAGCAGGTCCGTGACAAGGTACTGGATGCACACCGGGTCCTGATGGGCATGAACAGCCGCAATCGCGAAGAGTTCAAGAACCTGGTACGGGCGCTGGAGTGCGAGGAGCCCTGATCCGGGGTGCCGCATCCGCCTGTTTTTGCCATGCTGATCCGCTTCGCCCGAACGCCGCCCGTCGCCCTGCATCCCTGATTCACACACCACGGTATTTTCATGTCTGACAGCAAAACAGCGACATCCGCCCATCCATCCGCTCCCACCGGCCGGCAGGTTGCCGTACTCGGCGGCGGCAGTTTCGGCACGGCGATGACCAAGGTCCTGGCGGAAAACGGCCATACCGTCCGCTTCTGGATGCGAAATGAGACGCAGGTTGAGGAAGTCCGTACCCAGGGAACGAACACCCGATACATGCCGGATGTCGTGCTGGCGGGCGACATTCGACCCACCACGGATTTTCGCGAAGCCGTCCATGGCGCCGAAGCGATCTTTCTCGCGATTCCAAGCAAGGCGTTTCGCGATGTGATCCGTGAGCACGCGGCCGAATTCGAGGATGGGCAGGTGGTGGTCAGCCTGACCAAGGGCATTGAGAAGGACGGTTTCCGCCTGATGAGCGAAATCCTCCAGGAGGAGATTCCGCGCACCCGTATCGGCGTGCTGAGCGGCCCCAACCTCGCGCAGGAGATTGCTGAGCGGGATTTGACGGCGACCGTTATTGCGGCCAAGGAGCCGGAAGTCCGTAATCGGGTCCAACAATTGTTGGGGTGTGACTATTTCCGGGTCTACGCCAATGTCGATGTCTACGGCGTGGAGTTGGCCGGCGCCCTGAAGAATATCTATGCGATCGTGGCGGGCATGGCGTCGGCCCTGTCGCTGGGTGAGAATGCCCGCGCCATGCTGATCACCCGGAGTCTGGCGGAAATGAGCCGGTTTGCCGTGAGTCTCGGGGCCAACCCGATGACGTTCATGGGCCTGGCCGGTGTCGGCGATCTGATCGTGACCTGCACCTCGTCCAAGAGCCGGAACTTCCGTATCGGTTACGCTGTCGGCAAGGGTCAGGAACTGGAGGATGCCGTTGCCGAACTGGGGCAGGTGGCTGAAGGCATACGCACGCTGCAGCTGGTCAAGGACAAGGCCGAGGACATGGGGGTGCCCATGCCGCTGGTTGGCGGTCTGCACAAGATCCTGTACAGCGATGCCTCGATCCATGACGTCATTAATGGGCTGATGACAGCGGTGCAGAATTCGGACGTGGAGTTTATCCTGCCACGCACCCTGTCATCCTGAGGTGTAAGGGGTGGCTGCTGTGAAACTGATCATCATGCGACACGGTGAAGCCGGCTGGCACAGCATCGACCAGATGCGGGAGCTGACCGAGGCCGGCCGCTTCGCATGCGGCCGGGTGGCCAGTGACATTGCGTCCTCCCGCTGGCGGCCGGAGCTGATCTGGTGCTCGACCCTGACCCGGGCCCAGCAGACGGCCTCGATCGTGGGCGAGGTGATCAACGTGCCGGTCATCGAACGGCCGTTCCTGACCCCGGACGACGATCCGGGGGAGTGCCTGGATGCGCTGCTGACCGAGGACAACCTGCCGCATACGTTGATGATTATCTCCCACATGCCCCTGGTGGGATCGCTGTCCACCTTGCTGGTGGACGGCCACCGCCGCGGTATCCCGTTCATGACCAGCCAGGCAGTGGTACTCGACCTGCCCATCGTCGGGCCCGGTTGCGGCGACCTGAAGGCGCAATTCCTCGCCTGATTCAGCGGGTGCCAAGCCGCTTTCGAAGACGGGTCACCGCCTGACCCATCATACTTTCCGTCGTGTAGAAGTGCGGGGAGAAGCGGACGCCGCCGCCCCGGTTGGCACAGATCACCCGTTCGTCCATGAGCGCCTTATACAGATCCTGGGAATCCTGGCCATCGATCCGGAACGTCAGGATCCCTGAGCGCCGGCGTTCGTCCAATGGGCTCAGGATCTCGAGTTTGGGGATCTGCCGCAGCGCCTCCGCCAGGACGTCGACTTTGTTGAAAAGCTGCGCCTGCACACGGTCCATACCATATTCCAGCAGCAGGGCCGTACTGGCTTCCAGTGCATGGGCTGCCAGACTGTTGGGACTTCCGCATTCGAAGCGAACCGCCGACGGTGCGATACGCCAGCTCTTCTGGTCGAAGTTGCCCCGTTTATCCACCATATGCCAGCCGTATTCGCTCAGCCTGAGCTGGTCCCGCAGTTCCGGCCGTACATAGAAAACCCCAAGGCCCTCTGGACCCAGCAGCCACTTGTGGCCATCGGCCATGGTGAAATCAATCTGCGCGGCCTGTACGTCCATCGGCAGGGCGCCCAGACTCTGGATGGCGTCGACGCAGAACAGCACATTGGCGTCCCGGCAGGCCTGGCCGAGCCGTTCCAGATCCACCCGCAGCCCCGTGCCGTATTGCACGGAGCTGATGGATAACAGGCGGGTGCGTTCATTGAATGCGGCGATGATATCGGCTTCGCAATCGGGCCCGTTGAGGCTGACTTTGCGAACCTTGACCCCCTGGTCGGCGAGGGATTCCCAGACAATGCTGTTGGATGGGAATTCCTGGTCGGAGATAATGATCTCGTCGCCGGGGGACCAGGACAGTCCGTAGGCCACGAAGGACAGGGCTTCCGAGGTGTTCTTGACCAGCGCGATGTCGTCGGCTGAGGGGGCGTTCAGCAGTTGGGCGAGGTTCTCGCGCAACTGGCCCTCGACCTCCATCCAGCGCGGATAGTGCTGCGCGCCCCGTTCGGCGTTCTCGCGGGCAAAGCGTGCGACGGCGTCGGTGGCCCGGGCAGGCCAGGGTGCAACGGCGGCGTGGTTGAGGTAGCTGATATCAGGGTCGAGTTTAAATTCGCGATCCAGGTCCATGATACGATTGGGTATCCTCATGTCGACGTCTTGAATGATCCGGGTCGGGCCCACCAGGACGACACTACCACACAGAGAACCAGAGACGGAGCCATCCAGACCTATGTGGTCTTTTCCCATCGACAAGTATCAGGGAGCCCAGGCGGAGCGAGCCGGAATTCGATAAACGGGAGAGAACATGACAGACCAAACCAAGCGCATTGAAGAGCAGATCAGCGAGGCTCGGGCCGCCTTCGAGGGTCGTCCGCCGCTGGACAAGTGGCACCCGGAACTGTCCGGAGACATCGATATGCGCATCCTGCGGGATGGCACCTGGCTGTTCCAGGGGAACCCCTTGCAGCGTCAGGCGATGGTGCAGCTTTTCTCAACCATCCTGCGTCGCGAGGATGACGGCGAATACTATCTCGTAACGCCCGTCGAGAAGTGGCGCCTGGAGGTCGAGGATACGCCCTTGCTGGCTCATGGGCTTGAGGCCAGCGGGGAAGGGCGCGAACAGATGCTGACGCTGACGCTCAACACCGGCGAATCGCTGGTTATCGGCCCGGAGCATCCCCTGCGGATGGACCATTACGACAACGGCGAGCCACGGCCGCTGGTTGGCATTGTTCAGGGCCTCGAGGCCCGGCTGGTGACGCCAGCCTACTATGAGTTGGCCGAACACGCCGTGGCCAGCCCGGAGGACGACAGGGTGCTGGGCGTATGGAGCGATGGCCGGTTCTTTGAACTGGGACAGGTCTGATGCAACGCCAGGCGTTGTGACGGGGGCCGGACGGCTTGCTCCAAAAATCTGGCCGGCCCCCTTGAAAAACCGGGCTGCGGTCTCAACCTCAGGTAGCGTACGCAGCGAGACCTTTGTTAAGCTGTTGCACTAAACATCTTTGTTTTACTGTCGAGCCTGGCTCTCGAACGAGGATGGTTGTCGTTAGTCCCTCTGTGCAGTCCGCCTGTTCACGCACACTTTCGATTACCGAGTTAAACACATTGCTTATTTTGCGGCACGCAAGGAGATCACATGGCCCAACCTCGTGTTGTTACCATTCACTACACGCTCACCAACGACCAGGGCGAGCAGCTCGACTCTTCCCGTGTGGAAGGTCGTGAGCCGCTGACCTATCTGGAAGGCGCACAGAACATTATCAGCGGTCTGGAGTCAGCGCTGAACGAGAAGCAGGCTGGTGACCAGGTGCAGGTCTCCGTTGAGCCGGCCGAAGGCTACGGCGAGAAGAATGAAGAGCTGGTGCAGCCGGTTCCGCGCTCCGCCTTTGAAGGCGTCGACACCATCGAGCCGGGCATGCAGTTCCAGGCACAGACTCCGGGCGGCCCGCAGGTCGTTCGTGTCGTTGAAGTCCAGGAAGACAGCGTGACCATCGATGCCAACCACCCGCTGGCCGGTGAGACCCTGAACTTCGATGTGGAAGTCATCGAAACCCGCGAGCCGACCGAAGAAGAGGTAGAGCACGGCCACGTGCACTAAGCCTCAGGTGGGTTATCGAAAAAGCGGCTCATTGAGCCGCTTTTTTATGTCCGAAGAAAAGCGGGGCGCGAGTCCGGCTGTATGACGATGACCTTGCCATAAAAAAGGCGACCCGAAGGTCGCCTTTTAGTCCGGCCGAACGTTATTACATGTTCGGATAGTTCGGACCACCGCCGCCTTCCGGCGTAACCCAGGTGATGTTCTGGGCCGGATCCTTGATGTCGCAGGTCTTGCAGTGGACGCAGTTCTGCGCGTTGATCTGGAACTTCTTGCCACTGCCGTCGTCCGCTTCCACCACCTCGTACACGCCGGCAGGGCAGTAGCGCTGCGCCGGTTCGTTGTACTTCGGCAGGTTCTCCTGGATTGGAATATCCGGATCGGTCAGCTTCAGGTGAACCGGCTGATCTTCCTCGTGGTTGGTGTTGGAAATGAACACCGAGGACAGTCGGTCGAAGGTCAGGCTGTTGTCCGGCTTCGGATAGTCGATCTTCTTCGCCTGATCGGCCGGCTTCAGCGTGGCGTAATCCGGGATGGTATCCCGGAAGGTGATCGGCAGACTGCGATGCAGGATGTTCTGCTCCAGGTAGGCAATGCCGCCGCCGATGATGTTGCCGAACTTGTGCATGGCCGGACCGAAGTTGCGCTCGTCGTACAGTTCCTTGTACAGCCAGCTGTTCTCGAAACGCTCGGCGAAGCTGGTGATTTCCTCACCGGTCTTGCCTTCCTTCAGGGCCTCGAAGACCGCTTCCGCGCCCAGCAGGCCGGATTTCATGGCGGTGTGGGAGCCCTTGATCTTGGAACTGTTCAGCGTACCGGCGTCACAGCCCAGCAGCAGGCCGCCCGGGAAGCTCATCTTGGGCAGGGCGTTGTAGCCACCCTTGGTGATGGCCCGTGCGCCGTAGGCCACTCGCTTGCCGCCTTCCAGGTGCTTGCGGATCTCCGGGTGGAGCTTCAGGCGCTGGAATTCCTCGAACGGGCTCATGTGCGGGTTGCTGTAGGACAGGTCGGTGATCAAGCCGACGTACACCTGGCCGCCTTCCAGATGATACAGGAAGGACCCGCCGGTGGAGCCGGACTCATTCAGCGGCCAGCCGGTGGTGTGGATGACCAGGCCCGGCTCGTGCTTCTCCGGATCGATGTCCCACAGTTCCTTGATGCCGATGCCGTAGTGCTGCGGATCCTTGCCTTCATCGAGTTTGAAATCCTCGATCAGGCGCTTGCCCAGGTGGCCGCGGCAACCTTCTGTGAACAGGGTGTACTTGGCGCGCAGTTCCATGCCCGGCATGTAGCCGTCTTTATGGCTGCCGTCACGGGCCACGCCCATGTCGCCGGTGATGATGCCCTTGACCTGGCCCTCTTCGATGATGGTTTCGGAGGCCGCAAAGCCTGGGTAGACCTCGACGCCCAGGCCTTCGGCCTGTTCCGCCAGCCAGCGGCACAGGTTGCCCAGGCTGATAATGTAGTTGCCGTGGTTGTGCATGTTACGCGGCACGAAGGCATTGGGGACCTTGGTGGCTGAGTCCTGGCCGCGCAGGACGAAGATGTCGTCGCGGGTAACCGGCGTGTTCAGCGGGGCGCCTTTCTCTTTCCAGTCCGGGAAGAGCTCGTTGAGGGCGGTCGGCTCGAAAACGGTGCCGGCCAGGATATGGGCTCCCACTTCCGAGCCCTTCTCGACGACGCATACGGTGAGTTCCTCGCCGGATTCCTGTGCCATCTGCATGATGCGGCAGGCCGCGGACAGCCCTGCTGGGCCCGCACCGACGATCAGAACATCAAATTCCATCGATTCGCGTTCCACGTTGGTCTCCTCAAACTTCATTGTGGATATTGGGATTTCGACGCGCACCTTTGAAGCAGCGAAGAAGAATCCGGTTCTCTCTCGTTTTTAGGGTGTCCAGACGACAAAGATCAATATTGTGAATCGACTGGTTCGCACTGCGGTATTGGTAAATCGCTGTGCGGAGTATATAGTACCCGAAGCCTGGGCGACAAACGAACGTGTTACCGCCTGAAGGCTTGTGTCACAAGGGCAAAGGATACAATATAATAAAAGTCAAACAAACGTTTGTTTGAAATTCGCCATGCCCCGTGGCAATGTGGCGAACCATTGGCCCCAAATGCAATCAGGCAGGAGAGGTCAGCGGCTGCCGGCGGCTGTATAGTGGCGTCGCCAACGCGACGGCCATTAAATGCCTTACCGGGCGCCATTGTAATACCGATGACGGTGCTGTGTAATGCCTGCACGACTATTGACCCCCCTGGGCTTTGTCGTCAGTATTATGGCGCTTTTACTAAGGGGCCAAACTGCAAGCTGCCCCATGGTTCTGTGTGCATTTGTGCGGCTGCCGCACGCACCGTTGGTGAGAGGCCCGTCTGATAAAGAGCTGGAAAAGCCGGAAAAGAGGTCTCGACGAAACCGTACGATTGGTCCTTGGACGAATCGGTGCGACAGGAATCATTGGTATGGATGAGGCAATGCCCGTCAGATACTGCATGATTGCAAGTCTTAAACCCATCGTAGAAGAACGAGGAATCTATGAAGGTTCTGGTCGCTGTAAAACGTGTAATCGACTACAACGTAAAGGTTCGCGTCAAGCCGGATAACACCGGTGTCGATCTTGCCAACGTCAAGATGGCGATGAACCCTTTCTGCGAAATCGCTGTTGAAGAAGCGGTTCGCCTCAAAGAGAAAGGGGTTGCCACCGAAATTGTTGTGGTTTCCATTGGTCCCAAGGCTGCCCAGGAGCAGATCCGTACCGCACTGGCACTGGGTGCCGACCGCGGTATCCACGTCGAGACCGACGAGGAAGTCCAGTCCCTGGAAGCCGCCAAGCTGCTCAAGGCGGTGGTCGATAAGGAAGAGCCCAAGCTGGTTATCCTGGGCAAACAGTCCATCGACACCGACAACAACCAGACGGGCCAGATGCTGGCGGCACTGGCCGGCATGGCTCAGGGCACCTTTGCCTCCGAAGTGGTTGTTGAAGGCGAGAAGGTCAACGTGACCCGCGAGGTTGACGGCGGTCTGGTGACGGTTTCCCTGAACCTGCCGGCGGTTGTGACTACCGACCTGCGTCTGAACGAACCGCGTTACGCTTCGCTGCCGAACATCATGAAAGCCAAGAAGAAGCCGCTGGACAACATGAGCCCGGCGGATCTGGGCGTTGATGTGGCTCCGCGCCTGTCCACCCTGAAGGTGGAAGCACCGGCTGCACGCCAGGCCGGTATCAAGGTTGCCGATGTGGCAGAACTCGTCGACAAACTGAAGAACGAAGCGAAGGTGATCTAAATGAGCATCCTTGTAATTGCTGAACATGACAACAGCAGCCTGAAGCAGGCGACCCTGAATGTCGTCGCGGCGGCCAAGGCTGTAGGTGGTGATATCGACGTTCTGGTTGCCGGCGAGAACTGTGGAGCCGTCGGCGAAGATGCGGCCAAGATCGAAGGCGTCAACAAGGTCCTGGTTGCGGACAACGCCGCTTACGGCCACTTCCTGGCGGAAAACCTGTCCCTGCTGGTTGCCGACCTGGGCAAGAACTACGGCCATATCTTCGCGGTTGCCGGTACCACCGGTAAGGATTTCATGCCGCGCGTTGCGGCCCTGCTGGACGTAGCCCAGGTTTCCGACATCATCCGCGTCGAGTCTGAAGACACCTTCGTGCGTCCGATCTACGCGGGTAACGCCATCGCCACGGTGAAGAGCAGCGACGACATCAAGGTCGTCACCGTGCGTCCGACGGCGTTCGATCCGGTTGCCGGCGAAGGCGGCTCTGCTTCTGTCGAGACCGTTGACGGTGCGCACGACGCGGGCACCTCTTCCTTCGTCAGTGAGCAGCTGGCCGAGTCCGATCGTCCGGACCTGGGCAGTGCCGGTATTGTCATCTCCGGTGGCCGTGGCATGCAGAACGGCGAGAACTTCCAGATGCTGGAAAAAGTCGCGGATCTGCTGGGCGCTGCGGTTGGTGCCTCCCGCGCCGCGGTTGACGCCGGCTTCGTGCCGAACGATATGCAGGTCGGTCAGACCGGTAAGATCGTGGCTCCGCAGCTGTACATTGCCGTCGGTATCTCCGGCGCGATCCAGCACCTGGCGGGTATGTCCGACTCCAAGGTGATCGTTGCGATCAACAAGGACGAGGAAGCCCCGATCTTCCAGGTCGCGGACTACGGCCTCGTTGCGGACCTGTTCGAAGCGGTACCTCAGCTTGAGGAAGAACTGAAGAAAGTTCTGTAAAGGACTGTTTCAGTTGAAGAAGGGGCGCCATTGCGGCGCCCCTTTTTGTTTTCGGTATCCCGGCGTTTCAGGGCCTGTAGAGGCTGCGGTCGGTTACATGCAGCCGGCTGGAAATGGCGGGTCTGAAGTCCATATAGGCGAGGATGTCCCGGTCCAGGTCCAGGCCGGGGGCAATCTCGACCAGTTCCAGCCCGTTTTCCGTCAACTGGAAGACGCATCGCTCAGTGATGTAGAACACCCGTTGGCCCCGCTCCAGCGCATAGCGGCCATTGAACGTCAGGTGCTCGACCTGGGAGACGAACTTGCGCCCGGATCCGCCATGCTCAATGGTCAGTCCCTCCTCGTCGATCGCAATCGACTGTTTGCCGGCCTCAAAAGTCCCCATGAAAAAGACCTGCCGGGCATTCTGGCTGATATTGATGAACCCACCTGCTCCGGACAGCCGCGAACCGAAGCGGCTGACATTGACGTTACCGTGCTGGTCCACCTGCGCCATACCCAGATACGCCTGGTCCAGGCCGCCACCGTCGTAGAAGTCGAACTGGGCGGGCTGGTCGATCACCGCCTCGGCGTTTGCTGCGGCCCCGAAACTCAGGCCACCGGCAGGCCGCCCGCCAATGGCACCGGGTTCTATGGTCAGAGTGATTTGGTCCAGCAGGCCTTTTTCCGCAGCGACTTCCGCCACCTGTTCCGGCATGCCGATCCCCAGGTTGACGATCGTGCCCGGTTCAAGGTGCTCGGCTGCGCGTCGCCCGATCAGCTTGCGGACGCTCAGGGGATCGCCTCCCTCCAGCGCCGGTAAGCGGATCTCGCTGGTGTACGCCGGGTTGTAGGGCTCGGCAAAGGTCTGCAGGTGCTCCTCCGGCTCCGCCAGGATAATGTGATCCACCAGGATGCCGGGAATCTGCACGCGTTCGGGATGGAGCTGGTGGCGCTCGGTCAGGCGCTCCACCTGGACAAAGACCTTGCCGCCGGAGTTGTGGACCGCCTGGGCGATGGCCAGGCTCTCCAGGGGCAGGGCTTCCTTTTCGGTGGTGATGTTGCCTCGTGCGTCCGCGGTCGTTCCGCGAAGGAACGCCACATTGATCGGGAAGGTGGGATAGAACAGGTACTCGCGGCCCCGGAGGTTCATCACTTCCACCAGGTTTTCCCGGGTGCACTCGTTCATCCGGCCCCCGCCATGACGGGGGTCGACGAACGAGTGCAGGCCGACGTGGGTCAGCATGCCGGGCTTGCCGGCCGCGATGTCCCGGTAGAGCTGCGCGATCACGCCCTGGGGCAGGTTGTATGCCTCGATACGGTTGTTGCAGGCCAGTGCGCCCAGCTTGGGTACCAGTCCCCAATGGCCGCCGATCACCCGCTTGACCAGGCCTTCGTGGGCCAGATGGTTGAGGCCGCGGTTGCCGCCATCGCCCTGGCCGGCGGCATAGACCAGTGTCAGCCCGTGGGGCGCCCTGTCCGCCACGAAACGCTGCTCCAGTGCCCGGGCCAGGGCTTCCGGGAAGCCAATGCCCACAAAGCCTCCGGTCGCCAGTGTCGCGCCCTCGGGGACCAGGGCGGCCGCCTGCTCGGCGGATATCAGTTTGGGATGTGACATCGAAACCTCCTACTGTCCGCTGTAGGCCTGGGCCGGCAGCCAGGTCACCAGATCGGGCCACAGGAAGATGATCGCCAGGACCGTGGCCTGCAGCAGGATGAACGGCGCCACGCCTTTGTAGAGCGTCTTCACGCCAATCGAAGGCGGAGCCACGCCCTTGCAGTAGAACAGCGAGAACCCGACAGGGGGCGTCAGGAACGATGTCTGCAGACAGACCGCAAACAGGACCGTAAACCAGACGATGTCGAAGCCCAGCGCGTGGATCACCGGCGCTACCAGCGGCAGGATGATCAGGGTGATCTCGATCCAGTCCAGCACGAAACCGAGCAGGAACGTCAGCAGCAGGATACAGATCACCACGCCATGGGGGCCGAACGGCAGTCCGTGCAGCGCATCCGCGATCATTTCGTCACCCCCGAGGCCGCGCAGGACCAGCGAGAAGGCGGTGGCGCCGATCAGCAACGCAAAGATAAAGGCGGTGGTCAGGCTGGTTTCCCGGCACACCTCACGCATGACCTGCAGGTTCAGCCGCTTGTTGGCCAGCGCCAGCAGGGTGGCACCGAAGGCACCGACGCCGGAGGCCTCGGTGGGAGTGGCGATGCCGGCGAAGATACTGCCCAGCACGGCCAGGATCAGGAACGCCGGCGGCAGGATCGATTTGAGGGCGTCCAGGATGATGCCCAGGCTAACCGGCTCGGCGTCGTCGCCGGCCGGCGCGATGTCCGGACGCATCCAGCCCCGAACCACGATGTAGAGCACAAACACCACGCCCAACAGGGCGCTGGGGAAAACCGCGCCCATGAACAGGTCCCCCACGGACATCGCCAACTGGTCGGCCATCATCACCAGCATGATCGACGGCGGCATGAGGATGCCCAGGGTGCCCACTGCGCAGACCGTGCCCACCGCCAGTTCGGGCTGGTACTCGCGCTTGAGCATGACCGGTACGGCCAGCAGGGTGAGCAGGGCAACGGAGGCGCCCACGATGCCGGTCGATGCCGCCAGCAGCAGCCCGATGATCACCACGGCGATGGCCGTGCCGCCATTGAGGCGACCGAACAGCCGCGACACGTTCAACATCAGCTTCTCGGCCATGCCGGAGCGGTCGAGCATCTGGCCCATGAACACGAACATGGGGATGGCCACCAGCACCCAACTGCTCATCGTGCCCCAGATGCGGTCGATGGCCAGGGAGGTGTAGCTCCAGTCGATGGCGATAAAGGTATCGAGATAGTTATCCGACAGCATGGCAAGGCCGGTAAAGGCGATCGCGACGCCACCCAGGGCCCAGGCAATCGGGAAACCGGTAAAGATCAGCAGGATGAACGCGGCGAACATCCCGATGGCGAGCATTTCATTGATCGGCATGGCGCACCTCCGAAGCGAACAGGAACGCCAGCAGCCGGGTCAGGCGGGACAAGGCCGCCAACAGCAGCAGTCCCAGGCCGAGGGGAAGAGCGCTCTTGATGATCCAGCGATGGCTCAGCCCACCCGGAGCGCTGGAGGCCTCATTCATATCCCAGGAGTCGATGACGTAGGGGATCGAGTAGTACAGCAGCAGGCCGATGAACGGTCCCAGCAGCAGTAGCATGCCGCCAAGCTCCACCCACGCCTGGGTGCGAAAGCTGAAGCGCTCCCGGAACAGGTCCACGCGCACATGGCTGTCCCTGAGCAGCGCATAGGAGAGGGCAATGAGGAAACCGGCGGAATAGATGTGCCACTGCAGTTCCTCAAGCTCGATGAAGCCCTGGGAGAAGACGTAGCGAGACACCACGTTGACGATGATCACCAGCATCAATAGGGGCCATAGCCAGGCGCTGAACTCACCGATGCGCTGGATAAGGCCGTCGATGATCCGGGACACCGGGGTGTGGGGCAATACCTCTCGGGACAGCCCCTGCTGCGCCGGTTCAAGTTCGGGCGCAGTAGCCTCGAAGGAAGCGTTCATGTGAATCTCCGGAAGAGTGTCAGGGCCACCCGGGAAGTCTGTATGGCAGCGTCCGGACTGAGCCGGACGGCGACCAGGCCACCCGGGGTGGCCATCGTTCCTTTACACGACGGGCTGTCGTGTCATTCAGGCTGGTGCGGGATCAGAAATCCCGCGGCAGGTAACCGAGGTCCTGCCATTCCTGATACTGTGCCTGGAATGCCTGCTGGCTCTTCAGGACACGGGCGAAGTCTTCGTCCTGATCCGCTTCTTTCTTCAGTACCTTTTTGGTGACTTCCTGCAGTTCACGCAGCACCGGTTCGGGCAATTCCCGGGTTTCGGCGCCCTTGCTCTTCATGAACTCAATGGCCTTGCCCTGGTAAGCCTCGGCACTGGCCAGGTTGCGGGTGACGCTGGCCTGGCAGGCTAGGTTGATCATCGTCTTGTCGGCGTCGCTGATGGCATCCCATTTGTCCTTGTTGACGATCAGGTGGAAGGCCGCGAAAGGCTGGTGCCAGCCCGGGAAGTAGTTGTACTTGGCCACTTCGTAGAAGCCGAGCTTCTGGTCGACGGTGGGCAGGGAGAACTCGGAGGCGTCGATCGCACCCTTTTCCAGCGCCTGGAAGATTTCACCGCCGGGAAGGACGGTCACCGAGGCGCCCAACTCCTGCAGGATGCGACCACCGATACCGGCGTAGCGGATCTTGAGGCCGTCGATGTCATCGAGGCTCTTGATCTCCTTGTTGAACCAGCCGCCGGTCTCCGGACCGGTCAGGCCACAGAGGACGGGATGGACGTTGTTCTTCTCGTAGATTTCCTCGGCCAGCTTCTGGCCGTCACCATCGTACCACCAGGCCATGTATTCCCAGGGCTCCATGCCGAATGGGACGGCAGAGAACAGGGTGGATGAGGGGATCTTGCCCTGGTCGTAGCCGATCCAGGTATAGCCGGCCTCGAGTTTGCCGGTGCGTACCGCATCGGTGATGTTTAGGGTCGGGACGAGCTTGTTGGGCTCGAAATGCTTGATGATGATGCGGTTGTCGGTGGCTTCGCGGAGATCATCGAGAACGCCGGGAATGGTATCGCCCAGGGCCGGGAGGTTGCTGCCGTAGGCGGCCTGCATCTTCCAGCGGATCTTGTCTGCCCCCAGTGCCGGGGTGGTTGCTACGGCGGCGGCGAGGCCGCAGGCGGACAGGAACGCGAGGGATTTGCTCGTCTTTATCATTGTGACTTCCTTCTATTGTTGTTGTGTGCAGGGAGTTATCTGCCGTAGGGGCCTATAACAATCCTTGTGCCAACGATAGAAAGATCATTAAAAACAATGACATGTTCGGTTTTTGGTAAGGGGTTTCAGCTACGTAAAAGCCGAAGTGTCTGGAAATCCGGACACAAAATAGGGGTGACGTTACGGACTCGGTGATTCGAGGGCCTGAAGGGTGTGTCTGACATCTCAGACACTGTCTGAAAATATGGACGCCCTGTTCGAACGGCCGCGATTCGGGCGACCTCGTCGGATCAAAGCCCGTATCGAGCCATCTTCTCGTAGAGACTGGCGCGGGAGATGCCGAGGATGCGTGCGGCCCGGGACCGGTTGTTCCCGGTGGCGTCCAGCGCCTTGCGAATGCCGTCACGCTCGGCCCGGGCGACCGTCTGCTGCAGGGTCTCGATACCGGCGGCGCCGGCGGACTCGTGCAGGCGGTCCGGCGCCGGTGGCAGGAAGTCTTCGGCCTGGAGGATCGGGCTCTGGGCGAAGATGAAGGTGCGCTCCAGGGTGTTCTGCAGTTCGCGAACGTTGCCGGGCCAGGCATGATCGCGCAGGTAGTCCAGGGCTGCGGCGCTGAGCCACTTGGGGGACATGCCCAGATTGTGGGCAATGCGATCGATCATGGTGTTGGCGAGCAGTTCGATGTCTTCCATCCGGTCGCGCAACGGGGGCACTTCGATGGGCAGGACATTGAGCCGATAGTAGAGATCCGCCCGGAAATCACCGGCATCCACCATGGCTTTGAGATCCTTGCTGGTGGCGGCGATGATGCGGACGTCGACCCGGATCACCTCGTTGGAACCCAGCGGTTCGAACTCCTGCTCCTGCAGGACCCGCAGCAGCTTGCTCTGCAGGCTTTGGGGCAGGTCGCCCACCTCATCCAGGAACAGCGTACCCTTGTCGGCCAACTGGATCTTGCCTTTGCGTCCCTTACGGTCGGCGCCGGTATAGGCGCCGGGCGCCACCCCGAAGAATTCCGCCTCCATCAGGTTGTCCGGCACCGCCGCCATGTTGATGCTGACGAACGGCCGTTCGGCCCTTACGGAGGCGTGATGGATGGCATGGGCCAGGACCTCCTTGCCGGTACCCGTTTCCCCAAGCAGGAGGACGGTGGTGTCCAGCTCGGCCGCCCGCCGGGCTCGTTGCAGCAGCTGCTCTACCGGTGCGCTCTGGCCGATGAAATCGGCAAAGGTGTACTTGGTGTCCCGCATATTGGCGAGTTGGCGTTCAGCGGTGCTGGGGACACCGCGCAGGCGGCCGTATTTCTCAACGAACGCCTTCAGGTAGTCCATGTCCTTGTAGAACACGAAGCCAATGCCGCCGATCACCCGGTCGGCCTGATCGCGGATGGGGATGCGTGTGACCACCATCCAGGTTTCCCGGCTGCGCAGCAGGTCCAGCAGGATGGGCTGACCACTGCGCACCACCTGGCGCATCATACTGTTGGGGATCAGCTCTTCGACGGGCTGTCCGCGGACGGCGAGATCCCGGTCGATGCCGAGGACGTCGCGATACTTGTCGCTGATCCAGAGCACGTGGGCGTGGTCGTCAACGATCAGGCTGCCTTCGCAGATGTGGTCGAGAAGCGTGAGCAGGGGGCTCTCAGAGAGGTCTGAAAGATCCTCCAGGGTGAATCCGGATGCGCGTGTCATAACGGTCCCTGTCGGCCGCCCGGGGACGGACGGCCGTTAGCCGGTATTATTGTTTGAGTTCGGGAAGATTCTCAAAATACCGGAGCGCTTCGGGATTCGCCAGTGCATCCTTGTTTTTCACCGGCTCGCCGTGGACCACGTTGCGGACCGCCAATTCGACGATCTTGCCGCTGATGGTGCGGGGTATGTCGGCAACCTGCACGATCCGTGCGGGAACGTGCCGGGGTGTGGTGTTGGCGCGAATGGTTTGTCGAATCGTCTGGGCCAGATCGTCATCCAGTGTCACACCGTCGCGCAGCCGGACGAACAGCACCACACGGATATCGTCGTCCCACTGCTGGCCGATGGCGAGCGCTTCCAGAACGGCATCGACTTTTTCTACCTGCCGGTAGATTTCAGCCGTGCCGATGCGCACGCCGCCGGGATTGAGCGTGGCGTCGGACCGGCCATGAATCAGCACGCCGGTTTGCGCGGGGGTGGTGGCGGTCGCCGGATGAACGCTCAGCTCCCCGTAGTCGCCGTGGGCCCAGACGCCCGGGAAGCGGCTGAAGTACGCGTCCTCGAAGCGGGCGTTCTCTGGATCGTTCCAGAAGCCGACCGGCATGGACGGGAAGGCGTTGCGGCAGATCAGCTCGCCTTTGCCCTCGGCCAATGGATTGCCGTCGTCGTCAACGAACGCCACGTCCATGCCCAGACTGATGCATTGCAGCTCGCCGCGATAGACCGGCAGGTTCGGGTTGCCCAATGCGAAGCAGGCGACAATGTCGGTGCCACCGGAAATACTGGAGACGCAGACGTCCGGTTTCACGTCCCGGTAAAGGTAATCGAAACTTTCGTGAGAAAGCGGGCTACCGGTGGAGAGCAGGGCGTCCAGCGCTTCCAGGTTGTGGCTTTCCCGCGGTTTCAGGCCGGCTTTTTCACAGGCGGCGTAGTATTTGGCGCTGGCGCCGAACACGCGGATCTGTTCCTTCTCGGCGATGTTCCAGAGCACTTCCGGCGCGGGCGAGAACGGGGAGCCGTCAAACAGCACCAGGGTGGCTCCCAGGCTCAGGCTGCTGACCAGCCAGTTCCACATCATCCAGCCGCAGGTGGTGTAGTAGAACACCCGGTCGCCGGCGTGGACGTCGGTGTGCAGAGCGTGTTCCTTGACGTGCTGGAGCAGGGTGCCGCCAATGCCGTGAACGATGCACTTGGGAACGCCGGTGGTGCCGGACGAATAGAGAATATAGAGCGGTGCATTGAACGGCAGGCGGGTGTAGTGACATTCCCGGTCGGCTCGAAGAGCCTCGTCCCAGGTCATGCCGACGATATCGTCCGGCCAGGGACAGTCGTCGCAGTTGTCGATGCGGATCAGCCGCGCCAGGGAAGGCAGTGAATCGACAATATCCCGGACCCGGTCGCGGGTGTCGATCACCTTGCCGTTGTAACGGTATCCGTTAATGGCGATCAGCACTTTGGGCTCGATCTGGCCGAAACGGTCGATCACGCCATTGAGACCAAAATCCGGCGAGCAGGACGACCACACGGCGCCCAGCTGGCTGGCCGCAAGCATGCCCACGACGGCCTCTATGCCGTTGGGAACGAACCCGGCGACCCGATCACCCCCGGTCACGCCCAGGGACTGCAGGGTGCCGGCCAATGACTGGGATTTATGACGCAGCTCATTGAACGTGACGACCCGCCGCCGGCCGTCCTCGCGGTGTTCGATGATGGCGGCAGCGTCCGGGTTGCCACGGGCCAGCAGGTTTTCGGCGAAATTGATCCGGCTCTGCGGGAAAAAGCGCCGCCCGACGACCGGGAAGCCGTCGTCCGATACCGGACCCTCCCAATCGGCGAGGATGCCGAATTCATCCACCAGGTTTTCCCAGAAGCGATCGGCGTACTCCACGCTCCAGGCATGCAGGCCTTCGTAGCCGGGTGGGATGTCCGGGTACTGCTGGCGCAGTCGGGTGCCGAACTGCGTCAGGCGGGTGTTGGCGATACGGTCGGCACTGGGTTGCCAGAGTGGCGATTTGCTCATGAATCCTGATCCTGTCCCGTCATCAAATCGTCTTCGGTTAAATGCGCGGTGAGGGCTTTACCGGTGCGCGACGGGTTGGAGCGGCCCAACAGTTCGCAGATTTCCCGGCCGACCCGGGCCACGGCGTGCAGGTCGACGCCGGTCTCGAAACCCTCGCCCTGTAGCAAGTAAAGCACATCTTCGGTGGCCACATTGCCGGTTGCCCCCTTGGCGTAGGGGCAGCCGCCCAGGCCGGCAACGGCGCTGTCGAAGATCCGGATGCCGCGCTCCAGCCCGGCGTAGATATTGGCAATGGCCTGGCCACGGGTGTCGTGGCAGTGCAGGGCCAGGTTTTCCGTGGGCATCAGCGACAGGGTTGCATCCAGCAACGCATGGATCTCGCGCGGGCGGGCCACGCCGATGGTGTCGCCCAGGGAGACCTCGTCGGCGCCCAGTTCCAGGAGCTTCTGGACGACGTCGGCCACCTGGCCCGGTGCGATCGGGCCTTCATACGGACAGCCCACCACACAGGAAACATAGGCCCGAACCCGCTTGCCCGCGGATTTGGCGCCGCTGACCACCGGCTCGAAGCGCGCGATGCTCTCCTCGATGGAGCAGTTGATGTTCTTGCGGTTGAAGCTTTCCGATGCTGCGGTGAACACGGCAATCACGTCGGCGTCGGCGGCGAGGGCCGCTTCCAGGCCCTTGCTGTTGGGCACCAGGACTTCCGCCGAGACATGGTCCCGCCGGCGGATGGCCTGCATGACCGCATCGGTATTGGCCATCTGCGGGACCCATTTGGGGGAAACGAAGCTGCCGGCCTCGATCCGCGTGAGGCCGGTATCGGCCAGCGCGTTGAACCAGCGGGCACGGTCCTCGTGGGAAACCGCCGTCGCCTCGTTCTGCAGGCCGTCCCGCAAACCCACTTCCACCAGCGTTACTTTCTCGCCCGTCATGCGTCTTCCTCCGCTTCGAAGTCCACCAGGACCTGGCCGGCACCCACGCTGTCGCCTTCGGCGCAATGCAGCGCGACGACGCGGCCTTTGGCCGGGGCCTTCAGGCTGTGCTCCATCTTCATGGCTTCCATGACCACCAGGCTCTTACCGGGTTCGACCGTGTCGCCCTCGGCACAGTTCACGGCAATGACCCGGCCATGCATCGGCGCGGTCAGGTGGGCATCGCTGTCGGCGTCCTGCACCTGCTCCTCGGGATGGTTCACCAGCGCCGTCCAGGATGTGTTCCCGGCAAAGAGACCAAGCTTCTCGCCGTGACTGGCCCAGGCCAGGCGCACGCGGCGTCCGTTCAGTTGGACGGTCAGGGCGCCATGGTCTGCCGGCTGCCAGGACAATGTCAGTGCCGGCGAATCGCCATCCGCCTGCAGTCGTGCCCGCCGAGCGTTGATCATCTCATAACCCAGCGTGCTGTCCTGATCGCCGATTCGCAACTCACAGCGTTGCTGACGGGGACCGCCGAGGCGGAAGCTGTCCTGCATCGACCAGGGGCCGGGTACCCCTTCGGAGCGTGCGGCCTGCTGCCAGGCCAGCCAGCTCAGGGCCTGCTGTTCCTCCGGCGCAAACTCCGGCGTCCGTAACGCCTCAGCGTGGGTCTCGATGAAGTGGGTGGTCAATTCGCCGTTGGCGAAATCGGGTTCGCGCAGGACGCGGGCGACGAAATCGGTGTTGAGGGTGACGCCCATGACCTCGTAGCGGGCGAGGGCGTCGATCAGGCGCTGGCGCGCCGTATCCCGGTCCTCACCCCAGGTGATCACCTTGGCCAGCATGGGATCGTACCAGGGGGTGATGTCCTGGCCTTCCGCGACGCCGGAATCGATCCGCACGTGCGGCAGGTCCATCGGCTCGCGCAGGTGGTGCAGACGGCCGGTCACGGGCAGGAAGTCGTTGTCCGGATCCTCGGCATAGACCCGGGCTTCCATGGCGTGGCCACGGCAGGCCAACCGGTCCTGGGCCCAGGGCAAAGCCTCGCCATTGGCGATACGGATCTGCCACTCCACCAGGTCCAGCCCGGTGATCAGTTCGGTGACCGGATGCTCGACCTGCAGGCGGGTGTTCATTTCCATGAAGTAGAAATAGCCGCCAGGTTCGTAGAGAAACTCCACGGTGCCGGCACCGATATAGCCGATGGCCTCGCCACAGCGCACGGCGGCTTCGCCCATGGACTTGCGGATGGCCTCGGGAATGCCGGGCGCCGGGGCTTCCTCGATGATTTTCTGGTGCCGGCGCTGGACCGAGCAGTCCCGGTCAAACAGGTACAGACCCTTGCCGTGGCTGTCGAACATCACCTGGACTTCCACGTGGCGGGGATTTTCCAGGTAGCGTTCCATCAACAAGTGATCGTCGCCGAAGCTGGCACTGGCCTCCCGCTGGGCGGCGGCGATGGCTTCTTCCAGTTCATCCATCCCGCGAACGACCCGCATGCCTTTGCCACCGCCCCCGGCGCTGGCCTTGATGAGCATGGGGAAGCCGGTGTTCTCGGCTTCGTCGCGGAAGCGGGCGAGGCTCTGGTCGTCGCCGTGATAGCCCGGCACCAGCGGCACGCCGGCTTCGGCGATCAGTGCCTTGGCGGCGCTCTTGGAGCCCATGGCCGCAATGGCCGAGGCGGGAGGTCCGATAAAACGGATGCCTTCCGCCTGGCACTGTTCGGCCAGGGCGGTGTTTTCCGACAGGAAACCGTAGCCCGGGTGGATGGCGTCGGCACCGTGCTCGCGGGCGGCGGCCAGGATGCGGTCGACCTTCAGGTAGCTTTCCGCCGCCGCGGCGGGACCAATGGCGACAGCCGCATCAGCCTGGCGCACGAACGGCGCCGTCCGGTCGGCTTCGGAGTAGACGGCGATGCAGCGAATCCCCATGGACTGCGCTGTGCGCATCACGCGCAGGGCGATCTCGCCGCGGTTGGCGACCAGGAGGGTACGAATGGCGTGTTCAGTCATCGGATTACTCCCGGATCCAGGCGGGTTGGCGTTTTTCCAGGAAAGCGCGCAGGCCTTCCTGCCCCTCGTCACCGGTGCGCAGGCCGGCAATCAGTTCGGCGGTGTAGCGGATCAGCGCATCGTCCGGCCCGTCCATCTGGGTACGGGCCACCAGGGACTTGCAGGCGTCGAGGGCAACGGGCCCGTTGCGCAGAAGCCGTTCGGCCAGCGTGTTGATGGTTTCATCGATGTCGTCGGCAGCGACCACTTCATGGACGATGCCCAGTTGCTTGGCGTCGTCCGCGGGGATTTCCTCGGTGGTGAGGAAGTAGCGACGCGCCTGACGCGGGCCGATGGCGCGGACCACGTAGGGGCCGATCGCCGCCGGAGCAAGCCCCAGACGCGCCTCGCTCAGGCAGAAGCGGGCGTTGTCGGTGGCAATGGCGATGTCGCAGGCGCAGATCAGCCCCAGTGCGCCACCGAAGGCCGCGCCCTGGACACGGGCGATGGTCGGCTTGGGAAGCCGGTCGAGGGTCTGCATCAGGCCGGCCAGGGCCAGCGCGTCGTCGACGTTGGCCTCATGGCTCAGCTCGGCGGTCTGCTGCATGTAGTTCAGGTCGGCGCCGGCGGAGAAATGCTTGCCGTCACCCTGCAGGACCACCACCCGGCATGAAGGATCGTCGCCGGCTGCGATCAGCGCAGCCCGCAGGTCGCGCATCACGCTGTCGTTGAAGGCATTGCGTTTGTTCGGCCGCGCCAGGGTAATCCGGGTGACCCCGCGACCGTCGGTTTCAGTGCGTACAGCCTGTTCAGTCATGGTGATCTCCTGGTTACATCCGGAAGAGGCCGAAGCGGGTGTCTTCGGGCGGCGCATTGAGGGCCGCGGACAGGCTCAGGCCCAGCACCCGGCGGGTATCGGCCGGATCGATCACGCCGTCGTCCCATAGGCGCGCGCTGGCGTAGTAGGGGCTCGACTGGTGTTCGAACTGGTCGATGATCGGCTGCTTGAACGCCTTCTCCTCGTCCTCGCTCCAGCTCTCGCCACGCCGTTCCTTGCCGGCCCGCTTGACGTCGGCCAGCACGCCGGCGGCCTGTTCACCGCCCATGACCGCGATGCGGGCGTTAGGCCACATCCACAGGAAGCGGGGCTTGTAGGCCCGTCCGCACATGCCGTAGTTACCGGCGCCGAAGCTGCCACCGATGATGACGGTCAGTTTGGGCACCCGGGCACAAGCCACCGCGGTGACCAGCTTGGCGCCGTGCTTGGCGATGCCGTCATGTTCAGCCTGCTTGCCCACCATGAAGCCGGTGATGTTCTGCAGGAATATCAAGGGAATACCGCGCTGGCAGCAGAGTTCCACGAAGTGCGCGCCTTTCTGGGCGGACTCGGAGAACAGGATGCCGTTGTTGGCGATGATGCCCACCGGCATGCCGTAGAGGTGGGCGAAGCCGCACACCAGCGTGCTGCCGTAGCGGGCCTTGAATTCGTCGAACTCGGAGCCGTCCACCAGACGGGCGATGACTTCGTGGACGTCGTAGGGCGTTTTCAGGTCGCTGGGGACCACGCCATAGAGCTCTTCCGGTGAATACAGCGGCTCCGCCGGCTCGCGCAGGCGGACGGTTTCCGGTCGGCGGAAGTTGAGGTTGGCAATGCACTGGCGGGCGCGCTCGAGCGCTTCCGCCTCGGTGTTGGCGTAGTGATCCGCCACGCCGGAAATGCCGGTGTGCACATCCGCGCCACCGAGTTCCTCAGCGCTGACGGTCTCGCCCGTAGCGGCTTTGACCAGCGGCGGGCCCGCGAGGAAGATCGAACTCTGTTCGCGCACCATGATGCTCTCATCCGCCATGGCCGGCACATAGGCGCCGCCGGCGGTGCACAGGCCCATCACCACGGCAATCTGCGCGATGCCCTTGGCGGACATGTTGGCCTGGCGGTAGAAGATGTGGCCGAAGTCTTCCTGGTCCGGGAACACCTCATCCTGCCGGGGCAGGTTGGCGCCGCCGGAATCCACCAGGTAGATGCAGGGCAGGTGGTTCTCCTCGGCGATGGTCTGTGCGCGGATGTGCTTCTTGACCGTCAGCGGGTAGTAGGTGCCGCCTTTCACGGTGGAGTCGTTGGCGACGATCATGCACTCGATGCCGTGGACCTGGCCGATCCCGGCGATCACGCCCGCAGCAGGAACGTCCTCGCCGTAGACGTCGTCCGCGGCGAAGGCACCGATTTCGAGGAACGGGGAGCCGGGGTCCAGCAGCCGATGGATGCGCTCGCGGGGCAGCATCTTGCCGCGGTCGGTGTGCCGCTTCTGGGCCTGTTCGCCGCCGCCCTTGGCAATGGTGTCGTGGCGCTCGCGGCGTTCGTCGCAGAGCGCCTGCATCGCGGCCTGACGCTCACCGAACTCCGGCGATTCGGTCTGGATCTTGGAATGAAGGATAGCCATGGGAACCTTACCGTGACTCGTTGAACAGTTCGCGACCAATCAGCATGCGGCGGATTTCCTGGGTGCCGGCACCGATCTCGTAGAGCTTGGCGTCCCGCAGCAGGCGGCCGGTGGGGAATTCGTTGATGTAGCCGTTGCCGCCGAGGATCTGGATGGCTTCCAGCGCCATCTTGGTGGCTCGCTCCGACGTGTAGAGGATGACGCCGGCGGCATCCTTGCGGGTGGTCTCGCCCCGGTCGCAGGCTTGGGCGACGGCGTAGAGATACGCGCGGCACGCGGCCAGTTCAGTGTACATGTCCGCCAGTTTGCCCTGGATCAGTTGGAACTCGCCGATCGGCTGGTCAAACTGCTTACGCTCGTGGACGTAGGGCACCACGTTGTCCAGGCAGGCCTGCATGATGCCGATGGGACCGCCGGACAGCACCACGCGCTCGTAGTCGAGGCCGGACATCAGCACGCGCACGCCGCCGTTCTCCTGGCCGAGGATGTTTTCCTCCGGGACTTCCACGTCCTCGAAGATCAGCTCGCAGGTGTTGGAGCCGCGCATACCCAGCTTGTCCAGTTTCTGGCCGCGGGAGAAGCCTTTCCAGTCGCGTTCGACTATGAACGCGGTGATGCCGTGGGGGCCCTTGGCGGTGTCGGTCTTGGCGTAGATCACGTAGGTGTTCGCATCCGGCCCGTTGGTGATCCACATCTTGCTGCCGTTGAGGATGTAGCGGTCGCCCTTCTTGTCGGCGCGCAGTTTCATGCTCACCACGTCGGAGCCGGCGTTGGGTTCGCTCATGGCGAGGGCACCGATGTGCTCACCGCTGACCAGTTTGGGCAGGTACCTGGCTTTCTGCTCGTCGTTACCGTTGCGGAAGATCTGGTTTACACACAGGTTGGAGTGGGCGCCGTAGCTCAGGCCGATGCTGGCCGAGGCGCGGCTGATTTCTTCCATGGCCACGGTGTGGGCGAGGTAGCCCATGCCGCTGCCGCCATACTCCTCGCTGACGGTCATGCCGAGCAGGCCCATCTCGCCGAGCTGCGGCCAGAGTTCGTTGGGGAACAGGTTGTCCCGGTCCACATCGGCCGCCCGGGGGGCGATGCGGTCGCTGGCGAACTGGTTGACCTGGTCCCGGAGCATGTCGACGGTCTCGCCGAGGCCAAAGTTGAGGGAGGTGTACTGGCTTTTCATGAGGGTTCTGACTCCTGCCGGTAATAATCTATCGTTTACGTTAACGTCAACTTCGGGGCGAGGACGATCTCGACGACCGCCCCGGTTCAGCCGCCGAGGTTCAATTCATCGATGCTGATTTCCCGCATCCGGAACTTCTGGATCTTGCCGGTGACGGTCATGGGGAACTCGTCCACCAGCTTGATGTATTTGGGCACCTTGTAGTGGGCGATCTTGCCCTTGCAGAATTCGCGGATCTCGTCTTCTGTCGCCTGCTTGCCCTCGGCCAGCTTGATCCACGCCATGACTTCCTCGCCGAACTTCCCGTCGGGGATACCGATCACCTGGGCGTCGGAAATGGCGTCGTGGGTGTAGAGGAATTCCTCGATCTCGCGCGGGTAGATGTTCTCGCCGCCGCGGATGATCAGGTCCTTGATGCGGCCGGTGATCGCGACATAGCCGTCTTCATCCATGGTGGCCAGGTCGCCGGTGTGCATCCAGCGGGTGACGTCGATGGACTTGCGGGTGGCTTCCTCGTTGTTCCAGTAGCCCAGCATGACGCTGTAGCCGCGGGTGCAGAGTTCGCCTTTCTCGCCGCGTGGGACCAGGTCGCCGGTGGCCGGATCGACAATCTTGATTTCCAGGTGCGGGTGGATTGTGCCCACGGTGGTCACCCGCTTGTCCAGCGGTGCGTCGGGCTCGGTCTGCAGGCTCACCGGGCTGGTTTCGGTCATGCCGTAGCAGATGGTGACATCCGTCATGTGCATCTGCTCGATCACCTTGCGCATGATCTCCGCCGGGCAGTTGGAGCCGGCCATGATGCCGGTGCGCAGGGTGGAGAGGTCGAAGCTGTCGAATTCGGGATGCTCCAGTTCGGCGATGAACATGGTCGGTACGCCGTACAGCGCGGTGGCCCTCTCTCTCTGGACCGCGCGCAAGGCCGCCGCCGGTTCGAAGCCCTCGCTGGGATAGATCATGGTGGCGCCGTGGGTGATGCAGCCGAGGTTGCCCATGACCATACCAAAGCAGTGATAGAGCGGGACCGGGATCACCAGCCGGTCGTTCTCGGTGAAGTTCATTCGCCGGGCAACGAACAGCCCGTTGTTGAGAATGTTGTGATGGGAGAGGGTGGCGCCCTTGGGCGCACCGGTGGTGCCGGAGGTGTACTGGATGTTGATCGGGTCGTCGAACTGGAGTTGGGCCTGGCGTGCCCGGTAGTCCGCGTCCGGGGTCTGCGGTGCCAGGGCAATCACGTCGTCCCAGTGCCACATGCCCGGTGCCCTGTGGCTGGCGTCGAGACAGATGACCTGTTTCAGGTCGGGCAGTGTCTCGCTCCGGATGCGTTCCTGGCGGGCGTCGTTCAGGGCAGGCACCAGTTCGGTCATCATGCTCACGTAATCCGACGTCTTGAACTGACCCTGCAGGATGAGTACAGACGTGCCGGAATGCTTGAGTGCATATTGAACTTCATGCACGCGGTAACTGGGATTGATGTTCACCAGGATGGCGCCGATCTGGGCGGTGGCAAACTGTGTGATGCACCATTCGGCGTTGTTGGGGGACCAGATGCCAACGCGATCACCCTTCTGGACACCCAGGGCCATCAGGGCGCGGGCGCATTCGTTGACGACGGCCTGTAGTTCACGATAGGTGTAGCGGCGGTCCTGATGATGAACAACCAGGGCATCCGTATCCGGAAAACGGCCGGCCGTTTCGTCAAACTTCTCACCGATGGTCATACCCAGCAGGGGCGTTTCACTGACCCCGCTGACATAGCTCTTCTGCATCGTCATAACCCACCTGAAATCTTGTCTTTGTTGTGGTGTGTCCGACCCGGGACGCGAACAGGCTAACGGTTCAGCGCCGCCATGGCGGCCTGGCACCGGGCCTCGGCGTCGTCGAGTTCTTTCTGCATGATCTCGATGTCCGCAAGCTGCTGCTTAAGGGCTTCACGTCGCTCATTAATTTTCCGTTGTAACGCATTGAGCTGATGAGTATTGTCGGATGAGGGATCGTACATCTCGATCAGTTCACGGCTCTCCGCCAGGCTGAATCCAAGGCGCTTGCCACGCAGGATAAGCTTCAGTTTCACCCGGTCCTGATCAGTATAGATTCGTGTCTGGCCGTCGCGTTCCGGCGTAATCATGCCGGCCTCCTCATAGAAGCGGATGGTCCGGGTGGTGATGCCGAATTCCCGGGCCAGGTCGCTGATGGTGTGGGTTTGCTTGACGTTCAGGTCGCTCATATTGACTTGCTCACGTTGACGTTAACGTAAAGGTAATTCCGTCGCTATAAGCTGTCAACTCCCGATGACGGTCCTGGTGCCCGTCGGCTATCGGAGCGAATCGATCAGGCGATTGTTCAGGTCGGTCCAGTTCTTCAGCTTGTCGGCATTGCCGATGCGTTTGGAGTCCACACCGCCGCCTTTTTTCTGGAGCCACAACCCCTCGCCGTTGAAACTGTAGACCGGTTCCAGGTCATCGCGCTCGGAGGCGGGGCGGATTTCGTTGATCAGGTTGTCGAGGATCAGTGGGTCGGCGTCCGGCGTCTTGTACCAGGCCAGCACCATGTGGGCCTGGTTGAGTTCCAGCGCTTTGACGTAGGTGATGCGCAACTGGTCGTCGGGGACGCCCAGCGCGCGCAGGGTGAGGTACTTGGCGATGGAGAAATCCTCACAGTCGCCGCCGTCCGTGGCGAGCAGTTCGACCGGGGTGGCCCAGTAGTCCTCCTCTCCCCAGTGCTCGAGGTCGTTAACGAAATGGACCTGGTTGAAGAACGAGTTGACCAGCCGGAGCTGGCGGCGGACGGGGGCGTGGCTGGCCAGCTTCTGCAGTTCCTGCCACTGCACGAGGCGTTGCCGGGCGGCGTCGCCGAATTCGCTCTGTACATAGTCAAGCAGACGCGAGCTCAGCTCGATGCCAATGACGACGGTGACCGTCAATGACAGGGCCAGGGCACAGATTCGGAATCCCTGCCTGATGCGCGTCGGACTCATCCATGGCCTCAGTTGCTGTTCTGACGCAATCGCTCCCGGAGAGCCTCCAGTCGGCGACGAATCTCTTCCCGTCTGTCGCTGGTTACCGCCGGCGCAGAACCGGGAGGCTGTACGGCACGCGGCTGGGGCCGGACGTCCGCCGGGGTGCTTTCCGGTGTCTGGCCTTCGCTGCCGTTACTCAGGTCGATACCGCTGTCTGCGGTTTCGGGGAAATAAAGGTTCTCCAGCTTGCCGCTGCGCTCGATAATGACCCGGTTGGGGTAGACCGAGCGCAGCGTCGCGTTGCCAGGCAGGTCGTCGCCGATCAGATAGGCCTCGGTATCGTTGTTGGCATCCTCGATCAGGGCGCTGGCACCGCTGTTTTCATCGCCGGCCATCACCCCGCGGAGATAGAGGCGCAGGTTGGTTTCCGGCAGGTTCTCGGTTGATTGCGGCTGCTGTGCGGCCTGGGCGCCGGCTTTCCCAAAGAGATCGATGGCCGACAGGTCGACATCCGGCTTCCCGGCGTTGTCTGCCGGTGCCTGCCGGGCCACGACGGCACTGCTCCCGGCCTGTCGCGCCTGCTCGGCCTGGTAGAATCGCCACCCCTGCCAGCCCAGCGAGGCAATCATGGCCACCACCAGTAACAGGGCGGTAATCTGGGGTAGTCGGGAATAGATGCCGGTCATGGGTAGCCCTGATCTCCTGAATGATAGCGTAGCGGAATTACCGTCCCTGGATACGGTCCAATCCCGGATACTCCCGGCCAATCCGGGGTTGGCGACGGGCCCGGTTTCCGCAAGGATGCTGCGGTGGCCGACTGCACTGTAACAGTTTAGACAAACAGCCGGTAAATACTCAGCGCGAGTTGGTGCCAGTGGATTATAGGCGCCGGAATTGTCATATTCGACTGAAAATTATGCAAAAATAAGATAT
This sequence comes from Marinobacter halodurans, assembly GCF_004327985.1. Taxonomy (GTDB): domain Bacteria; phylum Pseudomonadota; class Gammaproteobacteria; order Pseudomonadales; family Oleiphilaceae; genus Marinobacter_A; species Marinobacter_A halodurans. The sequence continues at coordinate 38,987 of NZ_SJDL01000013.1, read as the reverse complement.
TAGAACCGTGACGTGCTTGACGGATGTCCCAAATTTCCCGATAACTCGTCAGAGACCACATACTCCCGGGCGAGCTATGATAGCCTTTGCCTTCTTCGGTGACAGGAACAGGTGAAAACCAGCGTGGAACAAGACCTCGACATGCAGGCTCAGGACGCCCCGATCGGGCGCCTGCCTTTTACCTTCGCCAAACGCCACGGCGTCATCCTGACCCGGGGCGACAGCGGCGCAGTGAAGGTCCTGGTACGGCCCGGGGCATCACCCATGGCGCTGGCGGAGGCTAACCGTGTCAGCGGCGGCCGGGCGAAGTTCGAGCCGATCGCGCCGGAAGATTTTGACGACGCCCTCAATGCCGCCTACCAGAACGATTCCACCGAGGCCATGCAGATGGTCGAGGGCATCGGCGACGATATGGACCTGGCCAGTCTGGCGGACTCCGTACCGGAGACTGAAGACCTGCTGGAGCAGGAAGACGACGCGCCGATTATCCGCCTGATCAACGCCATCCTGACCGAGGCGGTCAACGCCAATGCCTCGGACGTGCACATCGAGACCTACGAGAAGCGGCTGGTGGTGCGTTTCCGGGTTGACGGCATCCTGCGGGAGGTGGTCGAGCCCAAGCGGGCGCTGGCGCCGCTGCTGGTGTCGCGCATCAAGGTCATGTCCAGGCTGGATATCGCCGAGAAACGGGTGCCCCAGGACGGCCGGATCTCCCTGCGGGTTGCCGGCCGCGAAGTGGATCTGCGGGTGTCCACCATGCCGTCCTCCAATGGCGAACGCATCGTGCTGCGTCTGCTGGACAAGCAGGCGGGTCGGTTGCGCCTGGGCTCGCTTGGTATGGCGGATCGTGATTTCAAGGTGCTGCGTGAGCTGATCTTCCGGCCCTACGGCATCATCCTGGTTACCGGTCCGACTGGTTCCGGTAAGTCCACCACGCTTTATGGCGCTTTGCAGGAAATCAACGATCGCAGCCGCAATATCCTGACCGTCGAAGACCCGATTGAGTACAACCTGTCCGGTATCGGTCAGACCCAGGTCAACCCGAAAGTCGACATGACCTTCGCCCGCGGCCTTCGGGCCATCCTGCGCCAGGATCCGGACGTGGTGATGATCGGTGAGATCCGGGACCTGGAAACGGCGGAGATCGCCGTCCAGGCGAGTTTGACCGGCCACCTGGTGCTGTCCACCCTGCACACCAATACAGCCGTGGGCGCCATTGCCCGACTGATCGATATGGGGATCGAGCCGTTCCTGATTTCCTCCAGCCTGATTGGGATCGTTGCCCAGCGACTGGTTCGGGTCCTGTGCCCGCATTGCAAGGAATCCTACTCACCATCGGTCGAGCATTGCGAATTCCTGCAACTGGATCCGGAAAATCCAACGGAAATCTATCGTGCCGTGGGCTGCAACGAGTGCAACCAGTTGGGCTACCGCGGCCGAATGGGGATCTACGAAGTGGTTCGCGTCGACGAGGACCTGAGTACCCTGATCCATCGTCAGGCCGGCGAACTGGAGCTGGAGAAAGTGGCTCGCCAGCACGGTCCCAGCATCCATGCCGATGGCGTGGCCAAGGTGCTGGCCGGCAAGACGACGGTTGAAGAAGTCCTGCGCGTGACGCACCGGAGCTAAGGGGCGTATGCCGGCTTTCAATTACAAGGCGCTGGACGCGCGGGGAAAACAGAAACAGGGCGTTCTCGAGGCGGACAGTGCGAGGGCGGTCCGGCAGCAGCTTCGCGAGCGCAAACTCACGCCCCTGTCGGTGGAAACGGCTTCGGAGCGCGAGGCCAAGGGTGGCGGTTCGAGTCGCAAGGGGCGGGGCCTGAGCGCGTCGGACCTGGCGCTGGTCACGCGTCAGATTGCGACCCTGATCCAGTCGGGCATCCCGGTGGAACAGGCGCTGGGCGCTGCGGCCCAGCAATCCGAGAAGCCGCGCATCAAGAGCATGATGATCGCCATCCGCTCCAAGGTCATGGAAGGGCACTCGCTGGCGGACAGCCTGGGCGAGTTTCCGCGGGCGTTTCCAAGGCTGTTCCGCTCCACGGTAGCCGCCGGTGAGCACGCCGGGCATCTGGACCTGGTGTTGAACCGGCTGGCGGACTATACCGAGAGCCGCCAGGAATCCCGTCAGAAGATCCAGCTGGCGGCCATCTATCCGATCATCCTGACCGTGGTGGCGCTGTCCATCGTGGTCTTCCTGTTGACTTACGTGGTGCCCGATATCATCGCGGTCTTCGTCAAGCAGGGTCAGGAATTGCCGGTGCTGACCCGCGGACTGCTGGTGATGTCCGATTTCCTGATGCAATACGGCATCTTCCTGGCCATTATCCTCGCCGCCCTGTTTTTTGGGTTCCGGATGGCTTTGCGCAAGGAGGCCAACCGGCTGCGCTTCCATCGTTACCTCCTGCATATGCCGGGCATTTCCGGTATGACGCGAGGCGTGAATACCGCACGCTATGCCAGTACGCTGTCGATACTGACCACCAGTGGCGTGCCGCTGGTGGAGGCGATGCGCATCGCCGGCGAGGTACTCTCCAACGACTACCTGCGTCAGCGTCTCAGGGAAGCGGCGCAATCGGTGAGTGAGGGGGCCAGCCTGCACAAGTCGCTGGATGCCACGGGCTATTTTCCCCCGATGATGTTGCATATGATTGCCAGCGGCGAGGCCAGTGGCGAACTGGACAGCATGCTTGAACGCACCGCCTCCATGCAGGAGAACACCCTGCAGGCCAAGATCCAGACGCTGGTGGGTCTGTTCGAACCGCTGATGCTGCTGGTGATGGGCGGTGTGGTGCTGATCATTGTGATGGCGATCATGCTGCCCATCCTCAATATGAGTAACCTGGTGGGTTAGAAAGACGGCCCCAAGAAGCCGGCAGCCCGCCCCATAAGCCAGAAACAGGGACGTCCCTGGGGATAACCGACGACGATGCAAACGAGACGGATGACGATGAAACAACTGAACAGGAATGCCGGTTTTACACTGATCGAGATCATGGTAGTGATGGTCATTCTGGGGCTGCTGGTCGCCATCGTGGCGCCCAACATCCTGGGCCGGAGCGATCAGGCCCGGGTCACTGTGGCCCAGACCCAGATGAGCAACATCGCCAATGCGCTGGATCTGTACCGGCTGGATAACGGCAGCTATCCATCGACCCAGCAGGGTCTCCAGGCCCTGGTTACCAAACCCAGTGGCAGCCCGGAGCCGAAAAACTGGAACCCGGACGGCTACCTGAAGAGCGTGCCGGAGGATCCCTGGGGGAACGAGTACCAGTACATCAGCCCGGGCGTGAATGGGCCGTACGACCTGTTTTCCTACGGTTCCGACGGGCGTGAAGGGGGCGAAGGCGACGCCGCGGACATCAGCGTTCGGGACAATCCTGACAAGTAACCGGGTGGTTCTATGAGCCGCTCGCGCGGGTTTACCCTGATCGAAATCATGGTGGTGCTGGTCCTGGTGGGCCTGCTTGCCGTGATTGCCGTGGTGAACCTGGGCGGCGGCGCCCAGCAGCGGGAGCTTGAGAATCGCGCCCGCGAGCTTTTCCTGCTGATGCAGACGGCATCCGAGCAGGCGGTACTCAACAATCAGGAACTGGGACTGCTGATCGACGACAACGGCTATCGATTCCTGATGTATGACGATGCCAAGCAGACCTGGGGGCGCCAGAAAGAGCGTTTGTTCGCGCCACGGCAGCTCCCGGAGTGGATGGCCGTGGTCTACCATACCGAAGACAACCTGCCCAAGTTGCCCGGTACCGAGGACGACGAAGAATCGCCGCGCCCGGATATCGTTTTCTACTCGTCGGGCGAAACCACGCCGTTCGATATGGAACTGGCCGTCGGCGACGAGGAAGAGCCGGTCTATCGCATCGATACCGATGGCCTGAACGGCCTCAAGTGGCACCCGCCTGGAGAGGAGAAGCCACTGTGACCGTGCATCGCCCACCGCTCCGGCAACGGGGATTTACCCTGATCGAGGTCCTGGTCGCCGTGCTGGTCTTCGGCCTGATCGCCACTGCGGCCTCGGAAGTGGCCAGCAACTACATCGGTACCTTTGAACGGGTCCGCGACCGCACCATGGCCACCTGGATCGCCGAGAACGAAGTGGCCCAACTGCGTTTGCAATCCGATCTTCCGCAAGTGTCCGAGGAAACCGATGACCTGGACTACGCCAACCGTCACTGGCAGGTCGAGACCGTGGTCAGCGGCACTCAGGATGAGAATGTTCGTCGCATCGAAGTCACGGTATTCCTCGCGCCGGAGGACAGCGAAAAGCGTCAACTGTCCAGCATGACGGGGTTCATCGGTGACTATTGAGTGCGCATCGGCCCGGCCGAAGCAAGGCGGATTCACTCTGCTGGAGGTGCTGATTGCGGTCGGCATTACGGCCTTGATCGGGGTGGGGGTCTGGCAGATGATCAGCGGCGTGATCCAGGCCCGGGACCGGGTTAACGCGGCCGCCGAGGAATTTGAGCAGATCCAGCGGGCCATGCTGGTGATTGAGCGCGACCTGGACCAGGTGGTGAACCGGCCCGTCCGCGACATCTACGGTGATGCCCGATATGCCATGACCAGCCGGGAGGAGGGCGTCGAGCTGGCGTTGACCCGCCAGGGCTGGCGCAATCCCACCGGTGCCCGGCGCAGCGACCTGCAACGGGTGAGCTATGAGTTCACCGGTGACGAATTGCACCGCCGTTACTGGGGCACACTGGATCTGGCGGAAGACGCCAAGGGCCGCGATCAACTGCTGCTTTCCCACGTCGAGGACGTCGAGGTGCGTTTCCTGGATGACCAGGGCACCTGGCAGGACGAGTGGCCGACGACGGATCAGGCCGCCGCGCAGACCAGCGATTCGCCATCGGCGCTGGCATCGGTACCTTTGCCCCGGGGCGTCGCGATCGTCATCAAACATACCGATTATGGCGAGTTGCAGCGCGTCTTCGTGCTGCCCGATTTCGATCCGAAATCCGCGCAGGGGGCGATCACCGAGTCAGTGAGCCCGGCCAATGGGTCCGGCACCGGTGAGGAAGAACCGGGCGGTCAGACGGAGTCGACACCGGGACCATCGGGAGAGACGGGTTCATGATGGCGGCACGGATGCGGGCAAGGCAGCAGGGGGTAGCCCTGATCATGGTGTTGCTGGCCATGGCACTGGTGGTGACGCTGGTCGCCGGCATGACCCAGTTGCAGCAACTGCGCATCTACAAGGCCAGCCATTACCTGGCCCAGAGTCAGGGCAAGAGCATTGCCTTCGGGGCGGAAGCCTTTGCCGAGCAGATCCTGTCCAAGGATTTCAAGGACGACGAGGAGGATGGCGCCCACATCGACAGCCCCGATGAAGTCTGGGCCAAGTATTCCGCTGTGCTGCCGTACGAGGAAAACGGAGTGGTCGAGGTGCAGATCAACGACCTGGGTGGGCGCATCAACCTGAATAACCTGGTGGATGCCACCGGCGCCGTCAACCAACTGGCCCGGGACCGGCTGGCCCGGCTGCTGCTGGTCCTCGACATTTCTTCGGTGCGAGTGGAGGCCCTGATCGACTGGATCGACGATAATGATGAAACGGTCAACGCCTACGGAGCCGAGGATGGGGTGTACCTGGGGATGGATCCGCCGTACCGGGCGGCCAACCAGCCGTTTGCCAGCGTCTCGGAATTACGACTGGTCAACGGTATGACCGAGGAGGCCTATCGTAAGCTGTTGCCCTACGTGGCGGCGCTGCCGGTAGCCGGGACGGCGATCAATGTTAATATGGCGCCAGCACCGGTATTGCAGGCGCTGAACGAGAACCTGACAGCGGCGCAGGTGGAGACGGTCATCGAGCAGCGCCAGGATGATCCTTTTGAGACCGTGCAGGATTTCCTGGCACTCCCGGCGTTTGCAGGCCTGGGCCTGAACAGCAATGGGTTGGGGGTCAACACGAATTTCTTCGATGTCGCCTCGCGCATCACGTTTAATGATCGGGTATTCCGTCTGGTAACGACAATCTACCGGAACCCGCAGGGTGAAATGTTCACGGTCCGCCGGGATGAGAGCCAGACCCAGTTGATTACCAAGGAGCGTTTCCAGGTATCCGGGAACAGTCAGGACGCCTCGGATGCCGCCGAGGCGTTGGGTATTTCCGACTGATTCGGTGGACGAAGACGGCGCACCCTGAAAACAACAAGGAATTACGGATTCATGTCATACCGACTCTATGTTCAACCGGCTGCGCCCTACAGTGCGCTGCATGGCGATATGGACGGCCAGCGCTTTGACTGGGCGCTGATCGATGCCAGCGGCGTGTTCCAGGCCAGCGGTCAGGAAGACGACCGGGCGACGATCGAGCAGACCCTGACCCGGAATGACCTTGAACACGTGTTGCTGGTGGGGCTGCTGCCGGGGGACGACGTGCTGTTCTGCTTTGCGGAGATCCCGGCCAGGCAGGCGCGCTATGTCCGCCAGGCGTTGCCGTTCGCCGTCGAAGAGCAGATTGCCCAGGATATCGATTCCGTTCACCTGGCTCTCGGTAAACGCAGCGAGGAGGGGTTCCGCGTTGCGGCCATTGACCGGCAGCGCATGGCCGTCTGGCACGAACTGTTCGATGCTTTCCAGGGGGCGGATCTGGAAGCCTTGTACCCGGATGCCGCGCTGCTGCCGGTCAGCGAATCCCGGTGGTGCATCTGTATTGCCGGAGAGAACGCCCTGGTGGCCGGTTCCCGGGGCGAATGGTTCCGCATGCGAACCGAGAACCTGGGCATCTTAGCCTATACGCTGGCACAGCCTGGCAAGGACGAGGTCGCCGCCGAGATCCCGGTGACCCTCTACGGCAGCGAACAGGATCTGGAACATTACGCCGAAAACGTCCGGCCCATCGAAACCGAAGAGCGACTGCGGGTGAGCCGGGAAGTGTTGCAGATGACACCGCTCGAGTTACTGGCGCACTCACAGCACAACGAACTCTGCCAGCCCATCAACCTGTGCCAGGGGCCCTTCGAGCACGCCGACAAGGCCAGTGGTATCTGGCGGGTCTGGCGCCCGGCGGCCATCGTCGCGGGGCTGTGGCTGGCGTTACAGGTCGGGGTCGAGCTGGGTCTGGGCTACTACCATCACCAGCAGGCGGCGGCTTTGGAGGACCAGGCGATGGCGCTCTATCACGACGTTTTCCCGCAGGATACCCGGGCTACCGCCGCCAATGTGCGCCGGGTACTGGAAGGCCGGCTGCGCGTCGCGCGTCAGCAGGGGCCGCAGGCGGACTTCCTGTCGCTGTTGAGTCAGGCCGGTGCCGAGTACGACAGGCTGGGCGGTGGCCAGAACCTTCAGTTCGATTCCGTCAACTACAGCCGTCAAAGGGGCGAACTTGTCGTGGAGCTGCGCGCCGACAGCTACGACCGTTTGAGCGCCTTGCGCGGCGCCATTGGCGATCGGGGACTGGAAGCCCGGATCGGATCGGTGGTGAACGACAGCAATGGTGCCCGGGCGCGCCTGACTGTCAGTGGAGGGTCCTGACATGCTGAACCAACTGAAGAAAAATCCCTCCGTCCAGAAACTGATCACCCAGTATGACCACCTGCCCAGGCGGGATCAGCTGGCGCTGCAGATCATGATGGTTGCGATTGCGCTGTTTCTGATCTATTTCCTTATCTGGCGGCCGGCGGCGGCCTACCACGATGACGCGCTGGGTGAGCGGCAGTCCGCGGCGGACCTGCTGGCCTGGATGCAGCAGAACGAGGCCGAGGTCCGGGATATGGCCGCGGCCGGTGAACGACCGGCGGGGGCATCGCAGATCACGGATGTCCGCTCGCTCATGTCCACCGTCACCGCCAGTGCCGGCAAGGCCGGGCTCTCCCTGCAACGTTTTGAGCCCAGTGGCGAGGATGGCATGCGGGTCTGGCTCGAGAATGTGCCGTTCAACCAGGTGTCTCGCTGGCTCGAACAATTGACCCGGGAACACGGTATCGTGATCGACCAGGCGGCGATCGACCGCAAGGACAAACCGGGCATCGTGAGCGTCCGGCTTTCACTCGAGATCTGATCCCGGGTGGCACTGTCGCCGCCGGGTGTGATGCACCGTACAGGGGGCGAAGTGAATGATGCAGACAGCTACCGCAAGTGATATGGATCCCTCCGCGGAACCGACGGTCGTCCGACTGGACCGGACGGCGGTCAATGAAGCGCGTTCCATTCTCTACAAGGCCTATCGACACGAACCCACATTCCATTACCTGTTCAATGAACGCAAGCCGGGCTATGACCGACGGGTCAGGGCGACGATACGGGAACTGATCGATCTTTACTTCGAGCTGGACCAGGACGCTATCGGCCTGATGACCGACGATACGCTGGTTGCCGTGGCGTTCCTGGGCGACCCGGCGCTGCGCCTCAACCTGGCCCGCCAGCTGTCCTGGCGCCTGCGCATGATGCTGACGGCGGGGTTTGCCTCGACCCGGCGCTATATTGACTACCACCAGCAGATCCGCGCGCGGCTGCCGGCTGAACAGGTGCACCAGTTGCCCCTGATGGGGGTGCACCCCCAGTACCAGAATCGTGGTTATGGACGTCTCCTATTGGAGGCCGTGGATCGATTGTGCAAGGATAATCCGCGCGGTCAGGGACTGGTCCTGGATACCGGCAACAGTCGGTACCTGCCATTCTACGAGTCCCTGGGGTTCCGTAACCTGGGTGAAATCCGGATGGGTGACCTGAAGGAGTACATCCTCTACCGGGACGCCCGTCCGCAGGAACACTGAATGTCCATAGCCGAGGAGTCATCGTGTCGGAGCATTATGAATTTGATCTGGTAGTCATCGGTGCAGGATCGGGTGGTGTCCGCCTGGCCCGAATGTCTGCCCAGCGCGGCGCCCGCGTCGCCATCGTCGAGTCCCGTTATCTGGGCGGGACCTGCGTCAACGTGGGCTGCGTCCCCAAGAAGCTCTTTGTCTATGGCTCCCATGTCGGCGAGGACATGGAAGACGCCGCGGGCTATGGCTGGACCATTCCCCGGGATCAGGTCACTTTCGACTGGCCGACACTGGTCGCGAACAAGAACGCGGAAATCCACCGGCTTAACGGCATCTACCAGCGGCTGTTGGAGAACGCCGGTGTCACTATCGTCAACGGCACCGCCCGAATCGACGATCCGCACACCGTTTCCGTGGGTGATCGTCGCATACGCACCCGACACATCACGGTGGCCACCGGTAGCTGGCCGGTCGTGCCGGATATTCCCGGCAAGGAAAATATCCTGACGTCCAACGACATGTTCTACCTGCCGCAATTACCCGGCGAGGCGGTGATCTGGGGCGGCGGTTACATCGCCGTCGAGTTCGCCGGCATCCTCGCCGGTCTGGGTATCAAGACAACGCTGCTGTATCGGGGCAGCCTGTTCCTGCGCGGGTTCGACGACGACATCCGTGAATTTACCGCTGCCGAACTGCGCAAGAAAGGCATCGACGTGCGTTTCGGCGTCAATGTCGACGCCGTGACCGCCCAGGGCGCCCACTACAGGCTCGATCTCAACGACGGCTCCCGTTTGACCACGGGGCTGGTGATGGCGGCGACGGGGCGGCGTGCGCTGGTTGACGGGCTGGGGCTGGAAGCCGTCGGCGTGGGGCTGACCGAATCCGGCCACATCGCCGTGGACAAGCATTTCCAGACCGCTGTGCCGTCCATTACGGCGCTGGGTGACGTGATCGGTACGCCGCAGCTGACACCCGTTGCGATTGCCCAGGGGATGGTGCTGTCCCGCCGGCTGTTCGGTGATGGTGAGGGGGAGATGGATTATTCCGCGATTCCGACGGCGGTTTTCTGCCAACCAAACATTGGAACCGTGGGTCCGACCGAAGCGGAAGCGAAGGCGCAATACGGGCGCTTGCGCATCTACCGTACGGAATTCCGGCCGATGAAGCACACCCTGTCCGGGCGGGATGAGCGTTGCCTGATGAAGCTGATCGTTGACGATGCCTCAGACAGGGTTGTGGCGGCCCACATGGTCGGGCCCGAAGCCGGCGAAATGCTGCAGGGGCTGGCGGTAGCCATCAAGGCCGGGGCGACCAAGGCGGTGTTTGACAGTACCGTGGGCATCCATCCCACGTCGGCGGAAGAGTTCGTCACCATGCGCGAGCCGGAGCGGATTGTCGGCTAGGAGGTTGCAGCTTCATTCCGCTATCGATCGGTGCCGGTCAGGACAGGTCGGCACCGGTCTCCGGCAACCGGATCCAGCGGTTGATCACGTTGCGCAACTTGTCTTTCCTGACCGGCTTGGCCAGATAGTCATTCATGCCGGCGGTATGACAGGCCCGATCCGTGCCTGGCAGCGCGTCGGCCGTCAGGGCGATGATGGGTAGCGGATCGCGGTCTTGGGCGCTTTCCCAGGCGCGGATGCAGCGGGCGGCTTCGTACCCGTCCATCACCGGCATCTGGCAATCCATCAGGACAATGTCGTAGGTGTGCTTGCTTTCGGTCACCAGCTTGACCGCCACCTCGCCATTTTCCGCACTGATGGTTTCGAAGCCGAAGCGTCGGAGCAGGGCGCAAGCCACCCTCTGGTTGACTTCATTGTCTTCCACCACCAGTGCCAACGGCGCGTCCTGATTGGGTCGGAGCGGCTCGGAGGCGGTTTCCGACAGGGCCGCGGGTTCGGACGGTTTGCCGGTGGGGCGGGCGGCGGCGCTATCCAGCTCGGCGGCGCCGGCGCACTCGAAAGGCAGTTCAAAATAGAACGCCGAGCCCGATCCCAGGCTGGAATCCACCCGGATATGCCCCCCCATCAGTTCAATCAGGCGCTGCACCAGCGCCAGCCCCATCCCGGTACCGCCATAACGGCGGGACGCGGAGCTGTCCACCTGCTCGAAACTGTTGAAGATACCGGTCAGGTGCTCCGAAGGAATACCCGAGCCTGAGTCCCGCACCTCGCAGCTCAGATAGATGGAGTTGCCCTCCATCACCAGCCATTCGCTGCGTACGCTGACGTGGCCCTGCTCGGTGAACTTGATGGCATTTTCCAGCAGACCCGCCAGGATCTGGCGGAACCGGCCCGAGTCACCGCGGACATTGGGCTGATCGGGCCAGTTGCCGATAAAGCGCAGGTCCAGTTCCAACCCCTTGCTTTCACACTCGTGGCGATGGGTGGCAACGCAATTCTCGATCAACTGGCGCAGGTTGAAACTCCGGTGCTCGAGTACCAGCGTACCGCGCTCCACCCGGGAATAGTCGAGGATGTCGCTGATCACGGTCAGCAGGTCTTCGGTCGCCCGTCGCGCGGTTTGCATGTAGTCCTTCTGCCGGGGCGTCATGGGGTCTTCGGCCACCAGTTCGAGCATGCCCAGCACCCCGTTGAGCGGGGTGCGCAGTTCATGACTCATCATCGCCAGGAATTCGGACTTGGCACGGCTTGCCGATTCCGCCCGCTCACGGGCCTGTTCCGAGGCTTCCAGTGTCTTCTCCCTGGAGGAGCGCAGGTGCTCCAGGTGATAGGTCAGGGCGCTCAGGTTCCTCTCCAGGTCCTGAATCTCCCGCGCCGCATGTGACGAGCGATCCGGGGGCTCATAGCGACCTTCCATCAACTTCTTCACGTTACCGCTGAGCTTCTGGATCGGGCGGGAAATGCGATGGGCGATCTGGTTGATGATCAACAGCGTCACGATCAGCACCGATACCGCCACCGCAAACGAGGTGAAGATGATCTCCTGCCGCTGGGCCGTCAGTCGTGACCCGGAAACCGCCACCGATACCGAACCGATGCGCATGGCACCGGAACTGTTGGAAAAGCCGGGGCCGAACCAGTCCAGTTCGCTGTCACTGTCGCTGTCCATTTCCAGGGGCTGCTGCAGGATATCGGCATCGAAAACGAAAAAGTCACCGCTGTCCGGGAATACCCCTTTGCCGGTCTCCAGGCCGACCACGGTACCCCCTACATCGCGTACGCGAATCCAGGAGACGTCGCTGCGGCGCAGGGTGCGCTCGAGAATCTGCTGCAGCGCCTTGTGATTGCCAGAGACCACGGCATACTCCACCGCCGGGGCCAGGTTGTCCGCGACCACCTGGGTGGAGCGGAACAGGTCACGACGCACGTCTTCCAGGCGTACCGAAGTAAAGAATATCAGCAGCACGAGGAACATGAGTATTGCTGGTACGGTACCCAGCAACAGTAGTTGGCGATTCAGCGGGCGTTGCCGGTTACTCATTACCCACTCCTGTCGATGATGACTCGAGACGCTGAAGCGCCTGCAGGACCGATTCGCGGTCGGGAAGGGGAATGTTCAGGGAGCGCGCCACCTGCTCGTTGAAGAGCACCGAAAAGCGGGTCGGGTAATGGGGCCGGGGCAACTGCCCTGAACGCACGTAGTCGGAAATAGTCTTCGCCGCGTCACTGACAATGGTATTCGTCGAGGTGTAGGTCGATGCCAGGGCACCGGCCTGCACGAAGGCCCGCTCCGGGCCGATCAGGATGCGGTTGTGACGGTAGGCGGTCAGCAGGATGTGTTTGATGGTCTGCCGGTTATAGATCTCCGGGTCGGGCGTGCCCAGCAGGAAATCGCCGTAGTTCAGGGCCCGGCTGAGCGTCGATACCAGGCTCTGCCGGTCCTCGACCGTAAAGACGCGTAGCTCAAGCCCGTACTCGGCCAGACTATCGGCGAGCTCACTGTATTGCTGTTCTTTTCCGGCCCGGGCCAACAGGGCCACACGGGTCGCCTGGGGGAGAATCTGCCGGCCCAGCAGGGCTTGGCGTTTGAGAGGGGGATTCAGGTAAACGGCGGTGACGGACGGGTTGTCGAGTTCCTGGTACTGGGAAAATTGGTCCTCCGTCACCATCAGGGCCAACACCGGCGAGTCCGGGTTCTGCTGGACCACATCGTTGAGACGGGAGGCGCCCAGGGTCAAGATCAGCGAGTCGGGGCTCTTTTTCGCGGCGTCAGTGGCGTAGCGGGCAATCCGGATTCCCTCCGGCAGGGCCTCTTCCAGCCGCTTCCTGAAAACCAGGTTGAAGGAGATGTTTTCGGAGCCTGCCAGGAACACCACATGAGAGCGGCCGTCATCGGCTGCGTGGAGCGTGCCCTGGGCCCAGACGGGGGAAAGCCAGAGCAGCGCCAACAGCGGGCATAATGCCCGCCGGGCCGATTGCCGGATGCGCCGCACGATGGTCAGGCTTCGTCTGAAAAACATCCGATTATCTGCCGCCTCCGCGGGCGGCATCCATCCCTGGTGCCATGGGCATCTACCTGGACTACACGGCGTCAGAACTTGACCGACGCCTCGAAAAAGAATTGTGTCTGGTTTTCGTACTGGTTGTCGGGAAACATGATCGGGTCGTCATGGGGATAATAGTGCATGATGGCCGCTAACTCGACTGTCGAGCGTGGCAAGTAGAAGGATTTGGCAACCCGCGCATCGATCCGGTCATAGAGATACTCGCCCAGGTCGGCGGCAATGTAGTAGGCCGCGGATGTGGTGATGGATCGAGGGAACCGCTGGATCCAGGCAAAACTGCCCGAGTTCCGCGCGGTCAGGCGATTCTGCAGGCGAATGTAGCGCTTTTTCTGGTTTTCTCCGAGGGGAGGGGGTGGCCCGCGATACTCCGAGTCCTGATCCATGTAGGCGTAGGTCAGCCGGAACTGGCTTTGCTGGTATTCCAGGGAGCTCTCGATTTCGATGCCCTGTTGGTCAATGGCGACACAATTGCACAGATCCCAACGACCACTGACCGAAATCACACCGCTGATGATGTCCCGCAGGCTGTCATGGAAGAATTTCACTTCTGTCGAGAACAGGCCCATGCCCATTCGCTGCTGGATGAAGTAACTGATTTCACGGGAGATAATGGTTTCTTCATGAAGGTCGCCCGGTGCCTGGAAATCGAGCAGCCGTTGGCCTTCGAGGAAGCCGTAGGCAAACGCCGGTTCCACATTGGTGGCGCGGTAGCCCCAGTCAGCACCCTGCTCGAAGGCGTCCGGTGTACGCACAGCCTTCGAAAACACGAAACGTAGGGTCTGGTTTTCGGTGAGCTGGAAGTTGGTGGCGACGCGGGGGGAGATAAAATCGTCGTCCAGCGACGTCGTCTTTTCCCAGCTTGCCCCTGCGTTCAGGGTAAACCAGTGGATAGGGGTGTATTCCGCGTTGGAGAACAGCAGCGTCTGGTAGTTGCTGCCCCTGCCATTGAAATAGGTGTCCGAGTTGAACCGGTCTTCCCGGTATCCGCCGCCGTTGACGAAGCGCAGGTCGTTACTGAAGGCAAAGGTGTCCTGCACTTCGAACTCCAGACGGTTTTCATCGATATCCTGGTTGGTATCGGCACAGAGCTCCAGCGGCAGCACGGTCCCGCCGACGTTGGTGCCTGCGGGGATACAGCTGCGCCAGCGCTGGCGGCGATTGTAGTCCTGGTAGCTGACCTGGATGTGGAAGAAGTGGCGCTGGCTGAGGGTATGGGTCCACTTGGTCTGCAGGTAGTAGTCATCGCCTGTCTCGGCGGGGATACCCTGGATGCCGAATTCCTCGCCGTATTGCTGGGCGTCTTCCTCGTCGTAGACGTCGCTGTATCCCAGGCGAACGTCGAGGGCGTTGTCCGGGTCGACATTCAGGATCGAATCGTAGTTGATGGTGTTGAAGCGAAAGCTGTCGTCAAAGGTTTTGCGCTGGCCGTCCCGGACCGATGGGCCGTCCGGGTTATAGAAACGGTAGTCGAAACCTTCGGATTCGCGGCGGCTGTAGGAGAGGCGCCAGTCATAATTGCCGACCTGGTCGCCCACCGACCCATAGGCCTGCTTGTAACCGTGGTCGCCGGCGCGAACGCGCATGTTCACGCCATGGGTGTCCTGGGGCGACCTGGTGATGATGTTGATCGTGGCCAGGAACGCATTGATGCCATAGGCGGCGGCGTTCGGCCCGCGGGTGACCTCGATCCGCTCGATGTTTTCCAGGGGCACGGGCATGGCGTGCCAGTCCACGTCGGCAAGGCTGGGCTGGTAGGCCGTACGCCCATCGATCTGCACCTGCAGGCGGCGTTGATCATCGGCGACGGTGCCATGGTAACTGACCACCGGCCGGTTGCTCTGCACAAATCCCACGGTCATCCCGGGAACCAGCCGGAAGACTTCCCAGATGTTGAGAATGCCCAGATCCCGGATCAGCTCACCCTGGATCACCGTCGTTGTGCCGGGAACCCGGGATTTGGGCTGGCGCAGTTTGGTGGTCGACAGGACTTCGGGGATGGGTTGTTCGAGGACAAAATCATAGCCCTCTTCGAACCCTTCCGACATGGACGGGTCTGTAGATCCGGAAGGGATGGTGGGATAGGTCGTGTTATCCTGTGCGTAGGTATTGATGGCCACACTGGCCAACAGGGCCACAAGGCCCTTATTCCATCTGGGTAAGGGAGTTGTCGTCATTTTTTAGTCGTACTTTGCCGAGCGCTTTTTTGAATCTGCGGAAGGTGTCCGCAGCTTTTCTTCTGTTTTGGATTACATGTATTTCATGATAGTGAAGTCGACGGCGACTGTCTCTCGACTTCGACGACATTTTGCCGGAGTTTGAATCTATGACCTGTTGGGAAGTCCTTGGAATTTCACCGACCAACAATCGCGAGCGTATTGAAAAGGCCTATGCGTCGCAGCGCAAGTTTGCCACCGGCGAGGCCCTGTCAGAACTGGATGACGCCTATCGCCAGGCACTTCGGGAAGGCGGTTTTGCCGTATCCGAGCCGTCCCCGGAGCCGGAAACGCCGGCGGTGTCGGAGGCGCCGGCCTCCGGCCCCACGCCGGCATTGGACGCCCGGGATCAGCAGGTGGTGCGTGAGATCGTCCTCCAGGTCGACGCCATGCTGAACGACAGCCATCGACGCTCTGACCCCAACATCTGGCGCGCCATCCTCACCGAACCGCCGGGTGACCGGGATGTCGTGCGGGAAGCCGCCAGTGATGCGCTCTATCCGCGCCTCAAGCCCTACATCGATGACGGCTCCCTGCCGCAGCCGGTCCTCGCCTTTCTCTCCCAGTGGTTTGGCTGGCCGGAGCTGGACGAGGCCGAACTGACCGAGGAGCGGTCGACGAATGACCCGTTTGACGACCCGCTGCACCGGGGCCCTGGTGCCAGTCAGGCGGAGAACGCGGATGGTCGGGAAAAGCGGCAGCCGATGATCAGTTTCTGGCCGGCCGCCATAGGCTGGATTGCAGGGCTGATTATCCTGACCAGTATCTTCAGCCACATCCTGGGCTCCTGAGGGACTGGTCACCTCCCGTTACCGACGACGTGCTTCAATGCAAGAAGCTGGCAGGATCGGGCAACCGGCCTGCCAGCGCGCCGCGTTAGTCTCTGGGTCTGGCCGGGAACATCGGCCCGGCCTGTTTCCCCTCCTGGTTTTTCGACCCATAGGAGCGTTCATGCGAGCATTCTCCGTCCTCGATCTATCGCCCATCACCGTCGGCAGCGATGCGGGCCGTGCCTTGCGCAACTCCCGCGATCTCGCCCGGCAGGCCGAGCGCCAGGGTTACCGGCGTTTCTGGATGGCCGAGCACCACAACATGACCGGCATTGCCAGTGCGGCGACGGCGGTGGCACTGGGGTTCGTGGCCGAGGGCACGTCAACGATCCGTATTGCGGCAGGCGGCGTCATGCTGCCCAACCATGCTCCGTTGGTCGTCGCCGAGCAATTTGGCACATTGGCATCGTTGTATCCTGACCGGGTGGATCTCGGGCTGGGTCGGGCGCCCGGCACGGATGGCGCCACCATGATGGCGCTGCGGCGTGACCAGGTCGACGGCGCCAACCAGTTCCCGAGGGACGTTCAGGAACTGTTGCACTACTTCCAGCCGGAGCAGCCGGGACAGAAGGTCAGGGCGGTTCCCGGAATGGGCCTGGATGTGCCGGTCTGGCTATTGGGGTCCAGTCTCTACAGTGCACAGCTGGCCGCCGCATTGGGGCTGCCGTTTGCATTCGCGTCCCACTTTGCGCCGGACATGCTGGGAGATGCACTGCGGGTCTACCGGGAACGGTTCGAGCCATCGCAATACCTGGATGCGCCGTACGCGGCTGCGGGTTTCAACGTGTTTGCCGGCGACACCGACGATGATGGGCGCCGCCTGATGACGTCGATGGAGCAGCAGTTCATAGCCCTGCGTCGAGGAACGCCGGGGCCGCTGAAGCCGCCCGTGGACGATCCGGAACAGGTTGGCAGTGTTTTTGAGCGCAGGCAGGTCGCGAATGCGCTGGCCGAGTCGGCCGCCGGGTCGCCTGCCACCGTTGCGGCAGGACTTGAGGCGTTTGTCGCCCGCACCGGTGTCGACGAAGTCATCGTCACCGGACAGATCTACGATCATGCCGCGCGGGTGAAATCGTTCGCCATTGCCGCCGACGCCCTGCGGTCCATGTGTGCTCAGGAGAGATCCTGACGCACCAGTTGCGCCAGATCGTCCGCTGCCTGCTGCTGGGGCATGTCCTGTTTCAGCAGCAGGCGAATCCTCCCTTTGCCGTCGAACACGTAGATGGCGCTGCTGTGTGAGACGGCATAGTTTCCGTCACTGTCGGGATCGCCGTATCCGAAGGTGGTGCGGTAACGCTTGGCCAGTTCCCGCAACGCGTCTTCCGGACCGGTGAGTCCGACGATGTGGCTGTCGAAATGGGCCACGTAGCGCCCCAGCCGTTCAGGCGTGTCGCGCCTGGGGTCGACGCTGACGAACAGGGCGGTGATGTCGTCACGTGTGTCCGCGGGCATCTTTTCGATGACCTTGTGCAGATAGGCCAGGGTGGTCGGGCAGACATCCGGGCAGGACGTATAGCCGAAGAACAGCACCCGGACCTGGCCGGCCGTGTCGTCCGGTTGAACCGTCTGGCCATCGACGTCGCGCAGCGTAAAGGCCAGATCCGGCATGACGCCGCTGATGTCCTTGCCGTTCCAATGGCGCTTGCCGTCAGAACAGCCCATGAGCAAGGCGAGGACACTGCTGGCCAGCAGGAGGGCCGTGGTGGTGCGTCGATAGGTGCTCATGATGCGATACCCCCGTTGGCCTGCCTGTACTGGCGGCCATCGTTCATGATCCGCCGGAGCATCAGCAGGATGCCGACAATGCTCATCATGGCTGGTGGAATCCAGGTCAGCAAACCGCCCAGCAACTGGTCGGTGCGTGGTGCAATCGGCCAGGCGCGACCGCAGACATCGTAGATGTCGTAGAGCGACTCATGGGCAAAGACGATAACCGCTCCCAACACCAGTTGCGGTAACGCCACCAGCGCCAGGATCAGGATGCGTTGACCGTGGCCCAGGGTCTGGCCCCGGACCGGCGGCCGCGGATCCAGCATCAGCCACCAGAACAGCAGCCCGTCGAGCAGCATGCTCCAGTTCATGGTCCAGTACAGTTGGCGATTGAGCATCGCGTCGAAGTGGACCGGCGGCCATAGCCAGAAGTAGATCAGCCCCACGAACAGCACCGCTGCCACGGCGGGTTGCTGGAGCAGCCGATAGATCCATCCCAGGGGCGCACCGAGGCGCCGAGCGGTCCGTGGCAGGCGCTGGAGCCAGTAACGCAGGACCGGCAGCGGATTGGACAGGGCGATCAGGAAGGGGCCGATGTGATGCAGGATCAGGTGCTGGCCCCGGTGAATGAAGAACGTGTACTGGGCGTAGTAGTCGAACCGGGTCTGCATCACCGTGTAACAGGCAACGAGCCCCAGCACGAAGGCGGAGATACGCCAGGCGTCCGGGCGCTCGGTTTTCGGCAGGCGCGGCAGGGCCCGGCCGTAGAGCACGAGTGCGCCGAGGTAGGCGGCCACTGTCAACGGCGAGAAATCGTAGGGCAGGAGGTATTCGAACCAGGGCATCAGGCCGGATCTTCCCTTGTGGTGGTTGGGCGGCGCTCCGTGGACTGCCGAATCGTCCGGAACGCCCGGGGGATGCTTTGCAGGCCCCCCTGTCTTTCAGCGTGCCGTAAAATCCGTATTTTGCAAGTCATGCGTGCAAGGAACTCCGACGCCGATACCATCGTCAAAACCCGTGTGACGGCAACGCGACGGCTGTTCAGGAGGAATGCTATATTTGTCCCAGGCGGCACGGAACGTTGCCGCATCATGGGCCGCATAGATGATGATGCCGATACCTCACGAAACCGTTATCAGCCCGGAATACGCAAGCCGGAAGGCGTTCCTCCACCCGATCAGGTTCAAACGCCAGGCGGCTTGAGCTTTCTCCGGTCGTATGGACCACGCCCACACTTCGAAGAGGAGGGTCAACATGTCGATTAGTGATCACGCTTTGCACGAGGATTTCCCGGAATTTCGGGAATTGATCCGGGAATTACGAAAGTCAGACGTCAAGTTCAAGGAAATGAGCGACCACTACGACAAGTTGGACAAGTCCATACGCGGGCTTGAATACCGGGAGGTTCCCACGGACGACGCCCATTTCAATCAACTGAAGCTGGAGCGGGCGCAGCTCAAGGATTCACTCTACACCACACTCTCAAAACACGGCGGCTAGAACCAAAAAAGGGGCGTGAATTCACGCCCCTTTTCATTTCTGTGTCTGCCGGCCATTCAATTGAAGCGGCACTGTCCGGGCCGCAGGCATTGCTGCGTCCAGTCGCTGTTGCTGGCCTGGGTGGGTATCTTCTCGGCGCCGGTCTTATCACGCGCCTGTCGGGCCGGTAGATAGCTCGGCACGTTAAGGCGGGCCATCAAGGGGCGAATGTGCTTGCGGAACGCTGCGATCCGGTCCGCCGGTACGTGGGCGGAGGTCGGTATCTTGGCGGTCAGCGGGTTGACCGGGTGATGATTCACATGCAGCTCGAAGTGCAGGTGTGGACCCGTGACACGGCCGGTGGCGCCTGATAGAGCAATTTTCTCGCCTCGCTTTACGGTCTCGCCCCGGTGCACCAGGATCTTGCTCAGGTGGAGGTAGCGGGTCTTGTACGTGCCGCTGTGTTCGATTTCAACGTATTTGCCGGCGTATGGGTGGTTGCCGATCCGCGAAACGATGCCGTCACCGGTACTCATGACCGGAGTGCCCGACGGAGAGCCCAGATCCACGCCATTGTGTGGGGCACGACGGCCTGTGATCGGGTGCAGGCGGTTCGGGTCGAACGGCGAAGTGATTCGATAGTGCTGCTTGGTGGGCCAGCGCAGGAAAGCGGGTGTCACGCTGTCGCCGGTCTCGTCGTAGTAGTTGCCGTCAGAATAGAGAAAGGCGTAGTAGGTCTTGGAGCCCCGGTGCAGTTCGATTGCATCGATCCGTGTGTTGCCCGTGGCCTGGGTATCGGTGTGCTCGTGACCGACGATGACCGAGAAGGTATCGCCTGCACGCAGGTCCCGGCGGAAGTTGAGCTTGCTCTTGAGCAGTTGGCCCACCTTGGCCACCTGTGCCTTGTCCAGTCCGGCCTTGAGCCCCGAGGCATAGAAGCTGCCGTGGATTTCGCCGCTGACCTGCTGGCGGTCCCAGTGGAGCGGCTTGGTGATTTCCTGATGTTCGAAGCCGCCGTCTTCGGTACGGGAATAGGAGACGGTCCGGGCAACATCCAGTTGTAAATCAACCTTCTGTGGCTGGTTCTTTCCATCCAGCGTGAAGGTCAGTGTGGTGCCGGGCTGGATGGTCTCCAGCGACAGGAACTCGGCATCCGCTTCCAGCAGCTTGTGCAGGGTATTGGCGGAAATACCGTGAGCGTCGAAGATTTCGCTCAGGGTGTCCCCCGGTTGGATCTCGTAAACCACTGGCTGGGGTTCGGTCGCAGCGCTCAACGGGCCGTCCGGCTCCTGTGTCGACGCCTGGGCAGCGGCTTTGGCTTCTTCCGCCGCATCCGGTTCCGGCGCAGCGGAGGTCTTGCCGGCAGGCAGATCCACCTGCTTGATGGGGATCGAAACCGCGCTGGAAGGCTCGGACTGCCACAGCAGGCCGATCGTAATGCAGATGACCGCGATGGCCAGCAGGACGTGGCGGGAGCGTCTGGTAAGGAAAGATGATTTCGGCATGGAGCAGTACAGTCAGGCAGTTACCGGATCGTAAGGAATTTGGTTTGCCGGCCTGGGGCGTTGCCGGCTTTAAAGTGCCCTAGGATACCTGTTGCAGCCGCATGACAACAGTTAACTGAATTACACAGGCGAATAACCTCGGTTTTTCCTGACTAGAAAACGGCTACGGAGTGAGCGCCAGACGTCCTTGAATCCTACGGCCAGCGTAGTCTGATCCTGACTTTCTTATTCGACGCCTCTACCAGCAGAAGCCGCGCTGGATCCAGGTCCCGCAGCGCCTCTGGAAGAAAAGGCTGCTGCCATACTTCAAGCAGCCTGTGGGCTGAGGATGGCCGCTATACCAGAATGCATATCGAAACCGGTGGGAATCGCTATTAGAAGATATTCGTCAGTCCCGTTAAGGTGAGGGCATCAGTCTTTCAACGATCAGATGAGAACACTATGTCCGCTATCAGGATTGGAATCGTGGGCTTCGGCAAGATTGCGCGCGATCAGCACCTGCCCGCTCTCAATGACAACCCGGCCTACGAGTTGGTGGCGGTGGCCAGCCCCTCCAGGGTGCCGGACTCCCTGCCACACTATACTTCCATGACGGCCATGCTGGATGCGGTGCCGGAGATGGACGCCGTGGCCCTCTGCGTGCCGCCGGCGGTGCGCTATGGACTGGCCAGCGAGGCGCTGGCGCGGGGCTGTCATGTCCTGCTGGAAAAACCGCCCGGGGCGACCCTGGCAGAGGTCGGTGAGCTTGAGCGGCAGGCTCGCGTTGCGGACCGGACGCTGTTTGCCTCGTGGCATTCCCGTCATGCCCCGGCCGTAGCGCCGGCAAGGGAGTGGCTTAAGTCGCGCCGTATTATCGGCGTCGATATCGAATGGAAAGAGGATGTCTGCGTCTGGCATCCCGGCCAGGACTGGATCTGGGAACCGGGTGGGATGGGCGTGTTTGACCCCGGGATCAACGCGCTGTCGATCGCCACGGCAATTCTGGACGAGCCGTTTTTCTTCCGCGAGGGCGTCCTGGCCGTGCCGGATAACCGGCAGGCGCCAATCGCCGCCGACCTGGGCTTTGCCAGTGCCGCCGGCTACCCGGTCAACGCGGCTTTCGACTTCCGCCAGCAAGGGCCCCAGATCTGGGATATCCATATCGAAACGGATGGCGGGAAGCTGACCCTGTCCAAGGGGGGCAGCCAGCTCCTTGTCGACGGTGAACTCCAGTTGGAGGCGCCGGAGCAGGAATATCCGGGGCTTTACCAGCGCTTTGCCGAACTGATCGGCCGTGGTGAGCATGACGTGGATGCCAGCCCCCTCCGGCACGTGGCCGATGCCTTCCTCCTGGGGCGTCGTGTCATCGTAGATCCGTTTCACTGGCAACGGGACTGACTCGGCCAGCCACAGGGGACTCAGGCTTTCTCGCGAATGATGTCACGCAGTGTCTTCATCAGGGCCGACGCCCCCGGTGACAGGCGTTTGTCCCGCAGGCTGACTAGGCCGTAGGGCTGGACCCGTATGGGCTCGCCAAAGGGCAGGATGCTGAACCGCTGGGGAGCGCACAGCATCTCAGCCACTTGGCGGGTGGTTACGGTCAGCGTATCGGACTTGTCCACCAGGGCCAGGGACACCAGGAAGTCCGGCGAGTCGACAATGTATTTCGGGGGTTGCACGCCGTAGTGCAGGAACAGGTTGTCGACCCGCTGGCGGAGCAGGGCGCCCGGTGGTTGCAGGGACCAGGGGTAGTCGGTCAACGCCTCCAGCGAAACCGGTGCCTCACCCATTGCCGGGTGCCCTTCGCGGCAGACGATGCAGATATCCTCCTCCCCGATTTCCTCGAAGATGAAGTGTTCCGCCGTGAAACCTTCCGGTATGCGGCTGACGACGAAATCGAATTCGCCTTCGATCAGCCGTGGCACCAGCCGTTTGCTGACATCCACATCGATTCTGACCTTGAGGCCGGGCAGTGCCCGGTGAACCCGCTCCACCGCACTGGTCAGGATGGTGACCGCCGGAGCCATGACGGCGCCGACGGCGACCATACCCGCGTTGCCTTCCCGCATGGCGTTGATTTCCTCGCCGGTATGGGTGAGCTGGGAGACGATGCTGCGGGCGTGGCGGATCATGATCTCGCCGTACCAGTTGGGGGTCATCCCGCGGGGATGCCGGTCGAACAACACCACTCCGAGCTGTTCTTCCAGGTCATTGAGAAGTTTCGATGCGGCGGGCTGGTTCATGGACAGGCTTTCCGCCGCCCGGTGCAGGTTGCGGTGTTCGTCCAGCGCCAGGAACAGTTGTAGGTGGCGCAGTTTCAGTCGTGCACGGAGGAACCAATCGCTGGCGAGTGCGGCCATAGGCGTGTCCTGTATTTGGGGATATTGATTTTGTTATTGGTTTTCCTGAAAAACGGTATTAGTCGTGTATCAAACCCTAGTCTAACGTGACATCGGGCCATCGCGTCCACTTCTTCAAACAACAACAAACCCAAAAGCAGGAGCACAACCATGAAATGGATAACCCTGTCCGCACCCCTGGTCCTGGCCCTCGCCGTCAGTGGCCAGGCCGCAGCCGCCGATAACGCCAAGGCATCGACAGGCGCCGTCACAACGTCAGTCTTCGGGACGCTGCCGGATGGCCGCCAGGCCAGGCTGTATCGATTCTCCAACGCGCACGGTATCGAGATGGCCGTGACCGATTACGGCGGTATCATCGTCTCGCTACGCACGCCGGACAGCAGCGGCGATGTCGATGACATTGTGCTGGGCTTCGACTCCCTGGAGGGCTACCTGTCCGATGCCTACCGGAAATCGAATCCGTATTTCGGCGCGCTGATCGGCCGCTACGGCAACCGGATTGCCGGCGGCCAGTTCACCCTCGACGGCCAGACCTACAATCTCGCGAAGAACAACGGCCCCAACCACCTCCACGGGGGGAACAAGGGGTTCAACCAGGTGTTATGGAACGCGAAGCCTTTCTCCAACGATAAAGGGGCGGGGGTTATCCTGAAGTACGTCAGTGCGGACGGAGAGGAAGGTTACCCTGGCAAGCTGGATGTCACCGTGACCTACACGTTGGGTGACCAGGACACGCTGTCCGTCGAGTATAACGCGACGACCACGAAGGCAACGCCGGTTAACCTCACACAACACTCCTATTTCAACCTGGAAGGCGAGGGCAGCGGCAGCATCCTCGACCATCGACTGATGATCAATGCGGATGCGTTCACGCCGGTGGACGACACCTTGATCCCAACCGGCGAAATCCGTTCGGTGGAGGGAACGCCGTTTGATTTTCGTCAAGCCACCGCGATTGGTAAGCGGATTGACGAGGACAATACCCAGTTGGAATACGGTCCGGGCTACGATCACAATTTCGTGTTGAATCGCCCGGACGGGAGTAAAGGCGAACTGGTCCAGGCGGCAAGGGTGACCGAACCGGACAGTGGCCGGATCCTGGAAATCGCCACGACAGAACCGGGCATCCAGTTCTATTCGGGGAATTTCCTGGACGGCACGCTGACCGGAAAATCCGGCCGGGCTTACGGGCATCGCACCGGTTTCGCATTGGAGACCCAGCACTTCCCGGACTCGCCGAATCAGGACGGCTTCCCTTCCACCATCCTTGAACCGGGCGATACCTATCACTCACGCACGGTGTATACCTTCTCCGCGCGTTGATCGTCGAGACCCGTTTCAGGCCATCGTCGGCACCAGGCCGTCGGTGGCCTTTTTGTATGCGGCCTCTGTTGGCGCTGGCTTGAGAACGACTTCGGTCAAGCAAGTATTGATATCAAAAAGCATATCAAGAATGGCTAAAATTGGGATTTGTAGGATATCCCTGGCCGCCCTAAGGTGGGACTGTCTTCAGGACACAGGACGTGTGCGTAACAACAACAAACCGTGCCCAAGAGGCACTCAGGAGACGTTCATGCTATCTCTTAGTAAGCTCCGGACACTGGTTATTGGTGCCAGTGTCGCCTGCCTCCCGCTGATGTCCGCCCACGCGGCGAAAGAGGACATCACCCTGGGATTTATCGTCAAGAAGCCGGAACAGGCCTGGTTCATCAATGAACAGCGTGCGGCCACCGAGCTCGGCAAGAAAGACGGATTCGAAGTGGTGAAGCTGTCGGGTGTCGACGGCCAGGAAGTCCTTTCCGCCATCGATAACCTCCACTCCCAGGGCGCCCAGGGCTTCGTCATCTGTCCGCCGGATGTGCGCCTGGGGCCGGTGATCAAGCGTCGCGCGGACCAGTACGACATGAAGGTGGTCACCGTCGATGACCGCTTCGTCAATTCGGACGGCGATCCGATGAAGGGCGTTCCCCACCTGGGTATGTCCGGCTACAAGATCGGCCAGCAGGTCGGCAACACCATAGCCGAACAGATCAAGGCCCGCGGGTGGGACATGGACGACGTGGCGGCGTTGCGCATCAGCAACTATGAGCTGCCCACCGCCAAGGAGCGCACGGATGGCGCGACGGATGCCCTGGTCAAAGCCGGTTTCAACAAGGACAACATCTTCGACGCACCCCAGCAGAACACGGACACCAGCAGCGCTTTCGCCGCCGCTTCGCCGGTGTTTTCCAAGCAAAGCAAGTTCAAGCACTGGGTCATCTACGCGCTGAACGAGGAGAGCGTGCTGGGTGGGGTTCGCGCCAGCGAGCAGTATGGCCTGACCGCCGATGACGTGATTGGCGTGGGCATCAACGGCTCCGGCGCCGCATTCGCCGAATTCTCACGGGAAAAGCCGACGGGCTTCTACGGCACCATCGCGGTCAGTTCCACCATGCATGGCCGACAGAGTGCCCTGAACCTCTACAACTGGGTCACCGAAGGCGAGAAGCCGCCGGCGGATACCCAGACGACGGGCAAGCTGATGACGCGGGACAACTGGCAACAGGTCCGCGACGAGCTCGGTCTGTAGGTAGGGGCGCCGGGTGTCCGATGCAATCGGGGCACCCGGCCGTTCAGGGCTTTCGGGAGTTCAATCATGTCTGATCCATACCTCCGGTTCGACGACATTTCCGTGGAATTTCCCGGCGTACGGGCGCTCGACCATGTGTCCTTCGGCGCCAACGCCGGCGAGGTCCACGCGTTGATGGGGGAGAACGGGGCGGGTAAATCGACCCTGCTCAAGGTACTCAGCGGCGTCAACCGGGTCACCTCCGGCGCACTCTGGATCGATGGCGAGCGCCATGTCTTTGCCAACGAACGGGAAGCGCTGGACCAGGGCATCGCCATCATCTACCAGGAACTGACACTGTCGCCCAACCTGTCGGTGGCGGAAAACCTGCTGCTCGGCCAGCTTCCCGTCCGCAAAGGGTTTGTCGACCGCCGGGCCCTCAGGGAGACCGCGCTCGGTGTATTGCGCGATCTGGGTGAGGAGGGCATCGACCCGGCCACGCGGGTGCGGGACCTGTCCATCGGCCAGCAGCAGATGATTGAGATTGGCCGCGCGCTGCTGCGCAATGCCCGGATCATTGCCTTCGACGAGCCGACCAGCAGTCTGTCTGTCCAGGAGATTCGCAATCTCAAGCGCATCGTTAAACGCCTGCGGGACGAGGGCAAGGTGGTGCTCTATGTGACCCACCGGATGGATGAGGTCTTTGAAATGTGCGACGCCATTACCGTCTTCCGGGACGGCCAGCACATCAGCACCCATCCCACGCTGGAGCATATCGACCACGATGTGCTGGTCAGCGAGATGGTCGGTCGCGAAATCGAGGATGTCTACGGCTATCGCGAGCGCCAGCATGGTCCCGTCCAACTGGAAGTGAAAGGTCTGAAAGGACCGGGGATTGCCGAACCCGCCAGTTTTGACGTGCGCCAGGGCGAGGTCTTCGGCCTGTTCGGGCTGGTCGGGGCCGGTCGCAGCGAACTGCTGCGCCTGGTGTGCGGTGCTGAGAAGGCCGAGGCCGGCTCGGTGCGCTTCAAGGGGCGTGACGGCCTCTTTACAAGCCCCCGGGAGGCGATCCAGTCCGGCATTGCGATGTGCCCGGAAGACCGGAAGACGCAGGGGATCTTTGCCATCGCCAGCGTTGGCGACAACATCAACATCAGTTGCCGGCGCTTCTTCTCCCGCTGGAAGCTGTTCCGCAACACCGCCCGGGAAACCCGTAATGCCCGGGATTACATCCGGCGCCTGCGCATCAAGACCCCCGGGCCGGAAACCCGCATCGGAACGCTGTCCGGCGGTAACCAGCAGAAGACCATCCTGGCCCGCTGGCTGGCGGAAGACATCGATGTGTTCGTCATGGACGAACCCACCCGCGGCATCGACGTGGGGGCGCGGCGGGATATCTATTCGCTGCTGTATGACCTGGCCGAGCAGGGCAAGAGCGTGGTGGTGATCTCCAGTGACCTGGCTGAGGTCAGTTCGATCTGCGATCGCATCGGTGTGATGCGGGATGGCCGCGTGATCGACGTGGTGCATCGCGATCAGGCCACGCCTGAACGTTTGCTCGGCCTGGCTTTGCCAGCCTGATTCCCAACAGTGAAGAGAGAATAACCATGTCTACGGAAAAACTGGCTCAGGCACAGTCCGCTCCGGACTTTTCGGCCAGCCGCGGCGGGCTGTCCCGGATCGTGCGCAACCTGCTCGACACGTCAGGACTGATTGCCGTCTTTATCCTGCTCTTTATCGGGCTGTCCATTATGGTGCCCGATTTTCTCACCGGCCGGAACATCGTCGGCCTGCTGCTGTCGGTCACCCTGATCGGCACGATCGCAACCACCATGATGATGGTACTGGCACTGGGCGAAGTGGACCTGTCCGTGGCCTCCATCGTGGCGTTTACCGGCGTGGTGGCGGCGGTCATGACCTCCACCTCCGGTAGCGTCTTTATCGGGGTGATGTCCGGTGTTGCGGCCGGTGCCGCCGTTGGCGCCTTCAACGGTTTCGTGGTGGCCCAGTTCGGCGTCAACTCCCTGATTGCCACCCTGGCGGCGATGGAGTTCGTACGGGGCCTGGCCTACATCACTTCCGGCGGCGACGCGGTGATGATCACCGTCCCGTCCTTCTTCGACCTGGGCAGTGCCTCGTTCCTGGGGCTGACGGTGCCGGTCTGGACCATGATCTTCTGCTTCATCATCTTTGGCGTGCTGCTGAACATGACCGCATTCGGCCGCAACGTGCTGGCCACCGGCGGCAACGCCGAGGCGGCCAACCTGGCCGGCGTTAACGTGCGCCGCCTGAAAATCACCGTGTTCGCCCTGCAGGGCGTGGTGGCCGGCGTCGCCGGTGTCCTGCTGACCTCGCGTATGGGACTGGGCGATCCCAATACCTCCATCGGACTGGAGCTGGCGGTGATCTCGGCCTGTGTATTGGGTGGTGTGTCCCTGTCCGGCGGCGTGGCATCCATTACCGGTGTGCTGGTTGGCGTCCTGATCATGGGCAGCGTGCAGAATGCCATGGGGCTGCTCAACGTACCCACGTTCTACCAATATCTGGTCCGCGGCGCGATCCTGCTGCTGGCCGTGCTGTTCGACCGTTGGAAACAGACCCGCCGCAGCCGGGTCTGATCCGAAACTGACGTCCTTAACGGGGTCCGAATCTGTACTCAGGAGCACTATCCGATGTCCGACAAGAAACGCCCGCTCCGCTCGGAAGCGTGGTTCGGCACGGCCGACAAGAACGGCTTCATGTATCGAAGCTGGATGAAGAACCAGGGTTTTCCCGGGCACATGTTCGATGGCCGACCGGTGATCGGCATCTGCAACACCTGGTCCGAACTGACCCCCTGCAATGCCCATTTCCGTCGCATCGCCGACAAGGTGCGCCAGGGCATCCTGGAGGCCGGAGGCTTTCCGGTGGAGTTCCCGGTGTTCTCCAACGGCGAGTCCAACCTGCGGCCGACGGCCATGCTGACCCGGAACCTGGCCAGCATGGATGTGGAAGAATCCCTGCGCGGCAACCCGGTAGACGGCGTGGTGCTGCTGGTGGGCTGTGACAAGACGACCCCGGCCCTGCTGATGGGGGCAGCCAGCTGTGATCTGCCGACCATCGTCGTCAGCGGCGGCCCGATGCTGAATGGTAAACACAAGGGCCGGGACATCGGGTCCGGAACCGCCGTCTGGCAATTGTCCGAGCAGGTCAAGGCCGGCCGGATCTCGATCCACGATTTCATGTCGGCCGAGGCGGACATGTCCCGGTCCGCCGGCACCTGCAACACCATGGGGACGGCCTCCACCATGGCCAGCATCGCCGAGTCCCTGGGCACCTCGTTGCCTCACAACGCGGCGATTCCAGCGGTGGATTCCCGGCGCTATGTCCTGGCCCAGCTCTCCGGAAACCGGATCGTGGACATGGTCAACGAGGACCTGCGGCTGTCGAAGATCCTGACCCGCGAAGCCTTCGAGAATGCCATCCGCGTAACGGCGGCCATTGGCGGCTCTACCAACGCGGTGGTGCACCTCAAGGCCATTGCCGGCCGGATCGGCGTCGATCTCTCGATGGAGGACTGGACCCGGATCGGCCGGGGCACCCCGACCATCGTGGATTTGCAGCCCTCCGGACGTTTCCTGATGGAAGAGTTCTATTACGCCGGAGGCCTGCCGGCGGTGCTGCGCCGACTCGGCGAGGCCAACCGCCTGCCGCACCCGAACGCACTGACGGCCAATGGTAAAACGCTGTGGGAGAACGTCCAGGACGCCCCCCTGTACAACGATGAGGTGATTCGCCCGCTGGATAGCCCGCTATGCGAGGACGGGGGTATCTGCGTCCTGCGCGGAAACCTGGCGCCCCGCGGGGCGGTCCTGAAACCCTCGGCGGCGACGCCGGAGTTGATGAAACATCGGGGCCGGGCGGTGGTGTTCGACAACTTCGATCACTACAAAGCGCGGATCAACGATCCGGAGCTGGAGGTGGATGCCAACAGCGTGCTGGTGATGCGCAACTGCGGCCCCAAGGGATATCCGGGCATGGCGGAGGTTGGCAACATGGGGCTGCCCGCCAAGCTGCTGGAGCAGGGCATCACCGACATGGTGCGTATCTCCGATGCGCGCATGAGCGGTACCGCCTATGGCACGGTGGTACTGCATGTGGCGCCGGAAGCCGCTGACGGCGGGCCGTTGGCCGCCGTACGCGAGGGTGACTGGATCGAGCTGGATTGCGAATCAGGGCGCCTGCATCTGGATGTCAGCGAAACTGAGCTGGCGGAGCGCATGAAAGACATCCGGCCCGGCACATCCAGGGTCCTGGCCAGCGACGGTGGCTACCTGCAGCTCTACATCGACCACGTCCTGCAGGCGGACGAAGGCTGTGACTTTGATTTTCTTGTCGGGCGGCGCGGCGCCAAGGTGCCGTCCCATTCCCATTAAACCTCGCCTTGGAGGTCGGGCAGGGACGCCCGTTGCGGTTGGCGACGTTGCCGGAATGCATTCCGGGCCGCGACGCTGACAATAAAGGGGCGCGATCGTTGCGCCCCTTTTCTGTGTCCGGAAGGTGTTGCCAGCCGGGGAGAACGGTGTGGGTGACGTGATCGTCAGAACCGGAGGAGTGCCGCGCCCCAGGTAAATCCGCCGCCGAAGGCTTCCAGCAGAACCACTTCGTTCTTCTTGATCCGGCCATCGCGGACAGCCACATCCAGCGCCAGCGGAATCGACGCGGCGGAGGTATTGCCATGTTCATTGACGGTCACCACGACCTGATCCATGGACATGTTCAGCTTCTTGGCGGTGGCGGCGATGATTCGCAGGTTGGCCTGATGGGGGACCAGCCAGTCAATGTCCGATTTTTCCATCTGGTTGGCTTCCAGCGTCTCATCGACGATCTTGCCGAGAGTGTTGACTGCCATCTTGAAGACTTCGTTGCCCTTCATCTCGACGAAGGCGCGGCCGGCCTTGACCCGTTCGAAGTCGGAGGCAATGCCGCAGGGCACGTGCAGCAGTTCCTCGTAACGGCCGTCGGCATGGATGTGCGTGGAAAGAATGCCCGTCTCTTCGCTTGCTTCGAGCACCACGGCACCGGCACCGTCACCGAAAAGCACGCAGGTGGCCCGATCATCCCAGTCGATAATACGGGAGAAGATTTCGGCACCGATGACCAGTGCCTTCTTGCTGGCGCCGGTTTTGATGAACTTGTCCGCGGTGGCCAGGGCATAGACGAAACCGCTGCATACCGCCTGGATATCGAAGGCCGGGCAGCCCTGGATGCCGAGGCGGGCCTGCAGGATACAGGCGCTGCTGGGGAAGATCTTGTCCGGGGTGGAAGTGGCAAAAACGATCAGGTCAATGTCCTGGGGATCGATAGCCGCCGCTTCGATCGCACGCAGCGATGCCTGCTCTGCCAGGTCCACCGTGGTCTGGTGGTCCGGCGCGATATGACGCTGCTCGATGCCGGTCCGTTCACGAATCCACTGGTCACTGGTGTCGACCTTCTGTTCCAGGTCTTTGTTGGTAACAACATTGTCCGGCAGATAGGATCCGGTGCCAGTGATACGAGCGTAAGTCATGTGTGATGGGTTCCCGGGGCTTTGCTAATACATTGTTTCGAGCCTTTGAAAGTCATCCTACACGGCATCCCGTGCTTGGGTTATTAGCGATTTGTCCTAAGATACCGGACAGGGAAAATGCGGGCGCGTTCAATTCGACGCCAATGGAACATCAGAGAGGTAGCTGTCGAATGCTGAGGTTTTTCAGGATTGATAACGGGTTGATCCGGGAGATGGACGTGGAATCGTCCGATACGGATTCAGCGCTGGAAAATGCGGACTGGATCGACGTGCATACACCGGATGAGGATGAGCGCCTGCTGTTGCAGGAGCTCCTTCACACCGATGTGCCCGAGTTCGACGAAGTCGAGGAAATCGAGGCTTCCGCCCGCTGTTTTGTGGATCAGGCCGGCATCCATGTGCATTCCCTGTTCCTGACCCAGACCGAAGGTCGCCACGACACGATCTCAGTGGCCTGTATTCTCCAGAGCCGGCGGCTGATCACGATCCGGGAGGACGATGTTGCCGACTTCCGGCTCATCCGGATGCGGGCCCGTCGCGGTCAGGTGGAGGCGAATTCGCCCGCCGAGCTGCTGGTCACGCTGTTCGAACAGAAAATGGAGAACCACGCCGACAGCCTGGAAGATCTTCACCGGCAATTGGAAGACGTGTCCTATATGGTGCTCGAGGACGAGGAGGCGGAACTGGACGAGGCCATTGGCAAGCTGGCACGCCTGGAAGACAGCAACGGCAAGATCCGCCTATGCCTGATGGATTCCCAGCGGGATATCTCTTTCCTGCTGCGCCACCTGCGCAGCGCCTCGGAGCACGCCGACACCCTGCGGGAGATCATGCGCGACATCGAAACCCTGATGTCCCACACCACCTTCCTGTTCGACAAGATCAACTTCCTGATGGACTCCACCCAGGGCTTTATCAACATTGAACAGAACCAGATCATCAAGATCTTCTCCATCGCCGCGGTGGTGTTCCTGCCACCGACGCTGGTGGCCAGTATCTATGGCATGAACTTCGACGTCATGCCTGAACTGCACTGGATTGGAGGCTACCCCTGGGCGCTGGGCCTCATGGTGATGGCGGGCATTGCCCCATACCTGTATTTCAAGAAGAAAGGCTGGCTCTGATCCGTATACCCACTGGGGGATATAGAGCCCCGACAGCCCGGCCGGTTAGGCTTGAGTCAAAGTCAATCAACGTCGGGAGAAGACCATGAAAACCAGTGCGGAATGGAAGGCCCTGAGTGAGTCGGTAGCCTTGCAGGGGCAGGCCTTTATCAAGGGCCAATTCCAGGATGCCGTATCCGGCGAGACCTTTCCAGCGATCAATCCGGCCACGGCAGCCAAACTGGCGGATATCGCCAGCTGTGACGCGGCCGACGTGGATCTTGCCGTTGAGGCCGCCCGGGAGGCCTTTGCCTCGGGCGTATGGTCGGACCTGTCGCCGGGCGATCGCAAACGGGCGCTGCTGCGGCTGGCGGATCTGGTTGAAAGGCACGCTGACGAGCTGGCCGTGCTGGACAGCCTGGATATGGGCAAGCCGATTGCCGAGATGGTCAGCATCGATGTGCCGGACTCTATCGACTGCCTGCGCTGGACCGCGGAGTCCATCGACAAGCTGTATGGCGAGATCGCGCCCACCGGACATGACACCCTGGGGTTGATCCGTCATGAACCGGTCGGTGTGGTCGCCGCCATTACGCCCTGGAACTACCCGCTGATGATGGCCACCTGGAAAATCGCGCCCGCCCTGGCCGCGGGCAACTCGGTCGTTCTCAAACCGTCCGAGAAAAGTGCCCTGAGCGCTCTCCGACTGGCAGGACTGGCCAAAGAGGCGGGAATCCCCGATGGCGTCTTTAACGTGCTGCCGGGCTTTGGTCATACCGCCGGCAAGGCGTTGGCGCTGCACAATGAGGTGAGTGTCCTGGCGTTTACCGGCTCCAGCCGGGTGGGCGGGCTGCTGATGGAATACGCCGGGCAGTCCAACCTCAAGCGGGTGTGGATCGAAGCCGGCGGTAAATCGCCGATGCTGGTTTTCGAGGACTGCGAGGACATCGAAAAGGCGGCGTCGACCGCCGCGGCGGCTATCTTTTCCAACCAGGGCGAAGTCTGCATTGCCTGTTCCCGGCTCTATGTCCAGTCGTCCATCCGCGAGCGCTTCACCGGGGCCCTGCTGGAAGCCGCCAAAACCTACCAGCCGCAGGATCCGCTTGACCCGGAAACCCGGATGGGCGCCCTGGTCGATAAAACCCAACTGGAGACCGTGGCCCGTTACATCCAGTCCGCCATCGATGAGGGCGGCCGGGTGTTGGCTGGTGGCGTCCCGGAGGCGGTGGCCGGGCAGGGGTATTTCGTTGAACCCACCATCATTGGCGATGCCCGCAACAGTATGCGCTTCGTCCAGGAGGAAATCTTCGGCCCGGTGCTGGCCGTCGGTGAATTCAGCGACGAGGCCGAGGCGATCCGCCTGGCCAACGATAACCGCTATGGGCTGGGCGCTTCGGTCTGGACCGGCAACCTGTCGCGGGCTCACCGTGTGAGCCGGAAAATCCAGAGCGGCATGATCTGGGTCAATGGCTGGGGCGGTGGCGACAGCACTATGCCGTTTGGCGGCATGAAAGCATCCGGCTACGGTCGGGACAAGTCCCTGCATTCCCTCGAGAAGTACACCGATATCAAGACCGTCTGGATCAACCTTTGATCCGGACGGCCGGTTGCGGTGGACCGGTAGCGTCTATGGGTTTTCTTCGAGGTGGCTCAGGTGATTGATGAACTGCGTGAAGATTTCCGCCTGGGTGGAGGTGTTCAATCGCGCATGGATGTTCTTGCGATGCACCTTCACGGTGCCGACGCTGATGGTCAGGCGATCGGCTATGGCCTGGGATGAAAAGCCCCGCAGGATCAGGTCTGTAATCTCCCGTTCCCGCTGGGTCAGGACACCGCTGGCAAAGGTGCGCAGGGCCCGTTTCATGGGCCCGTCGGAGCGGCCGTACTGCAGGAATTCCCCGGACTGTGCCTGCCAGAACTGACGCACCAGGGCGCTGATAATGGGATAGAACTCATGCAGGGCATTCAGTTCGGTGCGGGAAATGCTCTCCAGCGACGCCTTACGCCCCAGGGTGATCGCACAGGTCACCTTGTCATCCAACCGGATCAGCAGATTGATCTCATCCACCAATCCAAAATTCTGGTAGCAGGTCTGGTAATACTCCGTGCTCTTGAAGGAATCCGGCATGATCTCGGCCAGTCGCACGATGCCCGGCGCCGCGCCGTTCTTGATGGCATGGAACAGGGGATCGAGCACGTAGGCATGGTTGATGTACTGGCGCAGGGTGTCGCTCTGTTCCTCCGGGTCGGAAGGATGGACCAGGATCGGCCGTAGCGATTTCTTGTAGGTCAGGAGCAGGATCGTGTCGAAGAAACACAGGGTCGACAGGAAGGCCTCCAGCATCGGCGGGAAGCTGCGCAGGCGTTGATGCTCGATGAGAACCGCCAGGTTTTTCTGCCAGCTCTCATTGGCCTGTATCTGATTGACGCGATCTCTCATCACAGCCCTTGTTATTCTATTGAAAGCGCCGGCATGGCCCGCTCAAATGGGGCTCACGGCGGCCACGAATCATGGTTGGGGCGCATCAGCCGGTCCCTTAAGGCTAAGCCAGTTGGCGAACCGGCACCAGTCCGGTCCGCCTCCCGGGTCATGCGTCGGACAGTCCGCTGACCCGGGCGTAGGTCCGGTCCAGCGCGATGCGCAGGCGATCAACCATGGCATCAATCTCCTCCCGGCTGATGACCAACGGGGGGGACAGGACAATGCGGTTGCCGCAGGCCCGGGCGATCAGGCCGGCGGCGGTGCATTCGTCTCGGCAGACGGTGCCCACATCTCCATCGAAGAAAGTGCGACTCTGGCGGTCCTTCACCAGCGCAAGGCCCGCGATCAGGCCGATACCTTCGATATGACCGCAAAGCGGATGCTCACCAATGACCCCCCGCAGGCGTGACTGCAGGTAGGGGCCGGTGTCCGTGGCGACGGACTCGATCACGCCCTCGTCCCGCAGCAGCCGGATGTTCTCCAGCGCCACCGCCGCGGCGGCCGGGTGGCCGGAATAGGTGAAACCGTGGTTGAAGTCGCCACAGTGCTCGGTCAGGGTGTCCGCAATTCGGTCGCCCACGGCAACTGCCGAGATGGGCAGGTAGCCGGACGACAACCCCTTGGCCATGGAGAGGATGTCCGGCTGGAAATCGAACGTCTGACATCCGAACCATTGCCCGGTACGCCCAAACCCGCAGATCACTTCGTCGGCCACCAGTAACACATCGTACTTGCGGCAGATGCGCTGGATCTCCGGCCAGTAGGTCCGTGGCGGCACGATCACCCCGCCGGCACCCTGTATGGGCTCGCCGATAAACGCCGCAACGTTATCCGGCCCCACTTCCAGGATCTTCTCTTCCAGTTCCCGGGCCCGTTGCAGACCGAATTCCTCCTCGGACAGGCCGTCGGCCTCACCATACCAGTAGGGCTGACCAATGCGATGGATGCCCGGCAGCATGGGATCGCACTGGCGGTGCATGTGTCCCATCCCTCCCAGACTGGCGCCGGCCAGCGTGCTGCCGTGATAGGCGTTCTCGCGGGCAATCAGCAGCTTGCGGTAGGGCTTGCCCTTCAGCGTCCAGTAGTGGCGAACCATCCGGATCACCGTATCGATGGCCTCCGACCCGGAATTGGCGAAGAACACCCGGTCCAGGTCGCCGGGCGTGATCCCGGCGATGGCCTTCGCCAGTCGGGTGACCGGGGCGTGGGTGCTCTGGAAGAAGGTGTTGTAGTAGGGCAGCGTCTGCATCTGCCCTACGGCGGCGTCGATCAGTTCCTGGCGCCCATAGCCGATGTTGACGCACCAGAGACCGGCCATGCCATCAATCAGTTGGTTGTCGTCCGCATCCCAGACATAGACACCTTCCGCGCGCGCAATCACCCGGGCTCCTCTCTGGTTCAGGGCCCGGGTATCGCTAAAAGGATGCAGGTGGTGGCGGGCGTCCATGTCGCGTATGGCGTTTCCGGGAGTGGGCGTTGTTGTTGTGTCGGGCATCACAGCCTCCTGAGGGTTATGGGGCCAGCTGCGCCGGTCTGGACGCAGCGGGGTCGGGTTCCAGGTTAACCATAGGGAATGTCGACGGCGGGGAGATATACCCCTGCGGGTATATGTTCGATCCGGGTCGGGAACGGCCATGACGGGCCCAAGATACCCCCCGGGTGATAGATACACGCCACTGGGGATGGGATATCGTGGAATCCTGACTTTAGAGAAGCATTCAAGAGTGATGCGTATGACGACAAACAAGAATCAGGACAGGAACCGCGATCTGGACCTCTTCATCACGGATCTGAACGGGAATCTGCGCGGCAAGCGCATGCCCGCCAGTGGCCTGAAAAAGGCCCGCAAGGAAGGTCTGAAACTGCCGCGGTCGGTGGTGGGCTTTGATTTCTGGGGGGCCGATGTCCTGGAAAATGGTCTGGTGTTTGAAACCGGTGACAGCGATGGCGTCTGCATGCCGGTCACCGAAGACCCGATCCCGGTGCCCTGGTCGGAAGCGCCGCGCGACCAGATGCTGGCGATGATGTTCAACCCGGACGGCTCACCGTTCGAGGCCGATCCCCGTCAGGTGCTCAAGCGCATGGTGGATCGCTTTGCGGAAAAAGGGCTGACCCCGGTCATGGCCACCGAACTCGAGTTCTATCTGATGGACGCGGAGTCCGAAAGCACCCAACGCCCGATCCCACCGGCCCTGGCGGATGGCAAAGGCCGGCGTCTGGCCAATACCGAGGGCTACGCCGTTGAGGAGATGGACGGGTTTGAGGCGTTCTTCGCTGATGTCCGGGCAGCCTGCCAGGCACAGGGCATTGGCGCGGACACCATCATTGCCGAAATGGGCCCCGGCCAGTTCGAGGTGAACCTCAACCACGTGGCCGATCCGTTGAACGCCGGCGATCAGGCGATCCTGTTCAAGCGCCTGGTGCGCGGTGTGTCCCGTCGCCATGGCTATTCCGCCACCTTCATGGCGAAGCCCTATGCCGAGGAAAGCGGCAACGGTTTCCACGTGCATTTCAGCCTGCTGGACGAGGACGGCAACAACGTCTTCGACAACGGCACGGACGCGGGCAGCGAACTGCTGCGCCACGCTGTCGCCGGCCTCATGCAACTGATGCCTGAAAGCATGCTGGTATTTGCGCCACACCTGAATTCCTATCGCCGCTTCATGCCCGGCGCCTATGCCCCGACCCATGCCAGTTGGGGCTACGAGAACCGGACCGTCGCGATACGTGTACCGGAAAGCCCCAACGTCGCGCGGCGGATCGAACACCGCGTGTCGGGTGCCGATGCCAACCCGTATCTGGTGCTGGCCTCCGTGCTGGCAGGCGCACTTTACGGCATGGACAATAAGCTCGAGCCTAACGCACCGGTCGAAGGCGACGCCTACGCCGAAGAGAACCCGGAATACCCGCTGCCCTGTGAATGGCAGGACGCGACCAATCGTTTCGACCAGAGCGAGATCCTGCGGGAATACCTCGGCGAGGAATTTGTCCGCGTTTACGCGGAAGCCAAGCGCCAGGAGCGTCGTCGCTTGAACGAACGCATTTCCGATGTGGAGTACGAGGCCTACCTGGGCCTGCTCTGAATTTTTTATCCAGACACCGCGTGCGCCTGATCCGCACGCCAGGAGTACCCAATGAGTCTGAGAATCGGCATCCTAGCCACGGGCATCACCCCGGATGACCTGCTCGAAAAGCACGGCTCCTACGCCGACATGTTCGTAAAACTGTTCGGTCAGGCCGGCTACGATTTTACCTTCACCACCTACGATGTCCGGGACGACATTTTCCCGGGCGCCGCGGATGCGCACGACGCCTGGATCATTACCGGTTCCAAATCCAACGTGTACGAAAAAACACCGTGGATGATGCGCCTGAAAGACCTGATCCTCGAGATTTACGATACCGGCCGTCCGATGGTCGGCATCTGCTTCGGTCATCAGATTGTGGCGGAAGCGTTTGGCGCCGACGTGAACCCGTATCCGGACGGTTGGGGAGTCGGTCTGCACACCTATCAGCTCGAAAAAGACGTGCCGGAGCTGGACGGTCTTGGCGGGCAATTCACATTGAGTGCCGTGCATCAGGACCAGGTGCTCAGCAAGCCGAAACAAGCCGAGGTGATCGCCTATTCGTCCTTCTGCCCATTTGCGGCGCTGCAGTACGACAACCGCATCCTGACGTTGCAGGCGCATCCGGAATTCAACGTCGAGTTTGAAACCCAGTTGCTGTTGTCGCGTCGCGACGACCCGATCCCGCCGACTGCGGCTGACGAGGCGCTGGTGGGGCTGAATGACGAGTCCGCCCACACCGACTCACTGCAGGTGGCCCATTGGATGGCGTCGTTTCTTCAGCAGGGCGCCCAGCGTTAAGTTTCTTTTCAATTCATAGCTTGTCTCCACTTCGACTGGCCTTTAGGGCCGGTTTTTTTTTGGTGCGCCAGGCATGGCGCGTAGCGCCTTGACGGGCGCTGTTCTGGTACAGGTGGTGCTGGCCGGATGACTTGGGGGTGCAAGTCCCCTGTGGGCCCGGTAAGGGGAACTACTAGCCG
>NZ_SJDL01000012.1 GCF_004327985.1 Marinobacter halodurans | reverse complement strand
TTTTGCCTGACGACCATAGCGGTCCGGAACCACCTGATCCCATCCCGAACTCAGCAGTGAAACGGACCAGCGCCGATGGTAGTGTGGCGTTTGCCCATGCGAGAGTAGGTCATCGTCAGGCTCCTAATACAAAACCCCGTCACCGGAAGGTGTCGGGGTTTTTTATTGGCCCCACAAAAGTGACCTGCGGGGCAAACCGGGGCCCGCAGGGCGGCAGATCGCCCGATCCATCCCGACCCCAGGACAACCGGTCTCAGCCTGCTCCCGAACCGCTCTCCCATCGTGAGCGGAGCATGCCTACACCCGATAGCCGCAGGCGCCCTGCCAAAGCAACCATAACCACCCCAACCATCAACACCCGGTCCCGAATAACGTATACTCATCACAACGAAAACACCCCTTCGGTGTCTCCGAATTCCGCAGACAGGTATTGCCACACAGCTCCATGACCGCCACAGAAGCCGAACGCCAGTACTATCTCTCCCGCATGGGCGTTCAGCTCTGGTACGCGCGTGCTCCCCTACCAGGCGCCGCGCCGAGTCCGGATTTCGATTTCTCCGAACCGGAGACCCCGGAGGGTGCCTCCCCGGCGGAGGCCGGCGCTTCCCGCCCTTCTCGTCATCGTCCGGACCAGGCCACGCTTCCTCCAGGGAAAAGTGTTAAGGAACTCCTCCAGAGCATTGGTGATGGGCCCAATCCCTCTGACTCTGGGCCGGCGAAAACGTCGACCACAGCGGAGGCGGACGTCGCCGCGCCGCAACCGGAGGTTCCCGCCCCGGATTCCGCGCCGGAGCGTAGCCCGGAGTCGGTACCTGAAGCCGATGAGGCATCGTCCGTGTTGGCGAATATCCGTACCGATATGGGCATCTGGTGGGGCCAGCGCATCGCTCTTGTGAGTCCCATGTCGACTGACGTTAGCGAGGATCTCCAGGCCAAGCTGGCAGCCAATATCCTTCGCGCTTTGGGCGACACTGACGTGGAGCAAAAACGTCTGGTCTGGCCGGTTTTCAACAACCCGCGTGTCCTGAAGAGTGCGGACCGGGACCTTCGCATGATCCTGCGTTCCCTGGCCGATCAAGTGGGCGAGAGGCAGCTGCTCTGCCTCGGCGTTCTGAGTGAGGACCCAGAGCAACACCGGGCCCTCGTTGAGGGACTGTCCGGGAAGATTTTCGACGCGCCCGATCCGCTCGCCGCCCTGGCGGGCGACCACGAGAAGAAGCGCAGCCTATGGCATCGGCTGCAGGACCGCGTGACCGGAGCGCGCTGATGGAGCCGGAGCAATCTTACCGGCAAGTGGCTTCGGCAACCCGCCGAATCCGGTCGCTCGCCCCTACCGATATTCCTGACATTCTCTCTATCGAGTTGACCGGCTATTCCCATCCCTGGAGCGAGGCGATCTTCCGGGACTGCTTTCGGCCAGACTATCGGCTCTGGGGGCTGGCCGACGGGGACGGGCTGCAGGGGTACGCCGTCGTTGCCTATCTCTTTGACGAGGCGCATCTTCTCAACTTGTGCGTGGGTGCCCGTTGGCGCGGATCGGGAGCGGGGCGCCTGCTGCTTCGCCACCTGATCCGGGAGTCCTTCCGGGAGCATATGCAGCGGGTGCTGCTGGAAGTCCGGCGCTCCAATGCCATCGCCATCGACCTATACAAGACTGAGGGGTTTGTTCAGATCGGGGAGCGCCCGGGCTACTATCCCGCATCGCCGGTCAGGGAGGATGCCCTGGTCCTTGCGCTGGAAGGGCCGGAGGCCGGCTGAGTGGGCCTGACGCCGGACCTGCTTGGCGCAGGATGGCTTTGGCTCATGGACGCCGTCCTGCTCGGAGTACTGGCGCTTGCGGCCTGGTCCGCCGACTGGGACCAACTCGCTGTCGAACGACTCTACCAGCATACCGTCTTTGCCAGTGTGATCCTGCTGGTCCTGTTGTGGTTGGTGCGGGCCGGCCTATCCCCGGGTTTGAGCATCCACGTGCTGGGATTGACGGCAGTCACGCTGGCCTTGGGGTGGGCCTTTGCGATGCTGGCTGGCGTGGCGGCGCTGGCCGTTATGGCCCTCATTGGTCACGAGCCCTGGTCGGCAATTGGGCTTGATGGGGTGGTCACCGTCGTCCTGCCGGTGATCGTGACCTACGGCATCGTGCTCTGGGAGCGGCGATGCGGTTTTCGCCTGTTCTTTGCCTACCTGTTCTTCTGTGGCTACTTTGGCGCCGCGATCGCTGCTGCGGTATCCGGCACGGTCATGGTTGGTATCCTCGGCCTCGCCGATGTTTACGACTGGCATGTTCTCTACACCGAGTATCTCCGCTACATGCCCTTGCTCGTGATTCCGGAAGCCTTCGTCAATGGCGTGGTCGTTGCAAGCCTGATGGTCTTTCATCCCCAGCGTCTGGTGACGCTGGAAGAGAGTCGCTACCTGTAGGGAGTAGTCCGGGTTCGCGTCCGGGCTGTTCAGAATTTATAATGTCGGGCTTTCCATTCCATTTCCGTCAATTCAGGCTATTTACACTATGACTTCGCTTTCCGCGGAAATCGCCAAGCGGCGAACGTTTGCGATCATCTCGCATCCGGACGCCGGTAAGACCACCATCACCGAAAAAGTCCTGCTGTTCGGCAAGGCCCTGCAAACCGCCGGTACCGTCAAGGGAAAGAAATCCGGCCAGCACGCCAAGTCCGACTGGATGGAGATGGAGAAAGAGCGGGGGATCTCCGTAACCACATCCGTCATGCAGTTTCCCTACGCGGACAAGCTGGTCAACCTGCTGGACACGCCGGGCCACGAGGACTTCTCCGAGGATACATACCGGACCCTGACGGCTGTGGATGCCTGCCTGATGGTTATCGACAGCGCCAAGGGGGTCGAGGAGCGGACCATCAAACTCATGGAGGTCACGCGGTTGAGGGATACCCCGATCCTGACGTTCATGAACAAGCTGGACCGTGATACCCGGGATCCCATCGAACTGATGGACGAAGTGGAAGACGTCCTGAAGATTGCCTGCGCTCCCATTACCTGGCCGATTGGTATGGGCAAGAACTTCAAGGGTGTCTACCACCTGCTGCGGGACGAAGTCATCCTGTATCGGAGTGGCCAGGGTCATACCATCCAGGAACGTCGCATCATCAGCGGCCTGGATAACCCCGAGCTGGACGAAGCCATCGGAGCGTATGCCCAGGACCTGCGCGATGAAATTGAACTGGTCAAGGGTGCATCCCACGATTTCGACCTTGATGCCTTCCTGCGGGGCGAGCTGACACCGGTTTTCTTCGGTACGGCCCTGGGTAACTTCGGCGTCGATCACATGCTCGACGGCCTGGTCGAATGGGCGCCGGCGCCACAGGGGCGGGCGACAGACACCCGCACCGTGGAGCCCGTTGAAGACGGCTTCTCCGGCTTCGTGTTCAAGATCCAGGCGAACATGGATCCCCAGCACCGGGATCGGGTAGCGTTCCTGCGGATTGTCTCCGGCCGCTACAGCCAGGGCATGAAGGCCCGCCACGTGCGGATCGGCAAGGACGTGCGCCTGGCGGATGCGTTGACCTTCATGGCCGGCGACCGGGAGCATGCCGACGAGGCCTTCGCCGGCGATATTATCGGCTTGCATAACCACGGCACGATCCAGCTGGGGGACACTTTCACCACCGGCGAGGATATGAAGTTCACCGGCATCCCGAACTTTGCTCCGGAGCTGTTCCGCCGTATCCGACTGAAAGACCCCCTGAAAGCAAAGCAGCTGCAAAAAGGGCTGATCCAGTTGTCCGAGGAAGGGGCGGTGCAGGTCTTCCGCCCGATGAAGAATAACGATCTGATCGTGGGTGCGGTTGGCGTCCTGCAGTTCGATGTCGTGGTTGCGCGTCTCAAGAGCGAGTACAAGGTCGAGGCGGTCTATGAGCCCATCAATGTGGCCACGGCCCGCTGGGTAACCTGCGACGACGAACGCAAGCTGGATGAGTTTGAGCGCAAGGCCTATGACAATCTGGCACTCGACGGCAGCGATCGCCTGGCGTATATCGCGCCGACCATGGTCAACCTGCAGTTGGCCCAGGAGCGGCATCCGGATATCCGCTTCAACAAAACGCGGGAACACTGAAGCCCGGGACGGGAGCACAGCCATGCTGGTCGATGCCCATTGCCACTTCGATTTTCCCTGTTTCGACGGGCAGCGGGAGACCATACT
This sequence comes from Marinobacter halodurans, assembly GCF_004327985.1. Taxonomy (GTDB): domain Bacteria; phylum Pseudomonadota; class Gammaproteobacteria; order Pseudomonadales; family Oleiphilaceae; genus Marinobacter_A; species Marinobacter_A halodurans. The sequence continues at coordinate 133,336 of NZ_SJDL01000012.1, read as the reverse complement.
CCGCGACTTCCGGGCCCGGCAGGGCATCGGTCTGGTCATCCCCGGAGTGGAAGCCGCGACCTGGTCCCGGGTCCAGGCCATTGCGACTGAAGATCCGATGATGCGTTATTGCCTGGGGATCCACCCCTGGTTTGTCGATCAGCACAGCGAGGCGGACCTGGAGCGTTTGAAGTCGATGCTGACCAGCCGGCCCACCGGCTGTGTGGGGCTGGGTGAATGCGGGCTGGACCGGCTGCAAGGGGATCTGGCGGCTCAGCAACCCTGGTTTGAGGCACAGGTGGATCTGGCCGTTGAGCTGGGCTTGCCGCTGGTGATTCACTCGGTGCGAACCCATGATGAAGTGGCCGCCACGCTGCGGCGCCGTACCCTCACGGCGCCGGTGCTGGTACATGCCTTTTCCGGCAGCCCGGAGCAGGCCCGGGCGCTGACGGAAATAGGCTGCTACCTGGGAGTGGGTGGGGTAATTACCTACCCTCGGGCGAGCAAAACCCGGAGAGCGGTTGCCGCGGTGCCGCTGGAGCGTCTGGTCCTGGAAACCGATGCTCCCGACATGCCGCCCGAAGGTGTCCCCAAGGGCGACAACCGGCCAACGTGCCTGCCCCTTATATTCAAGGCGTTATGTGAGTTGCGCCGGGAGACGGAAGCGAACCTGCGCGCGCAACTGCTGGCCAACGTGGGGGCGCTCTACGGAACCTCCTGGGAGATGCAAAAAAGCTAGCAGGGCTTGGCATGTGCGGCCGATTTCTATATACTGCGCGCCCTGGCTTTTCAAGGCGATGTATTCATCTCAGCCCCGAATGATGCAACGCTGCAAGATTATTAGGTCGAAGGTCTCCGTTGAGCGTGGAATGCGCTGGTTAGCGGTGGCCTTTAACGTTTGTTATACGCGTTACAAAGGCGGAATCAATGAAGACTCTGAGTGCGAAACCAGAAAGCGTAAAGCGTGACTGGTACGTTGTAGACGCAGCCGGCAAGACGCTGGGTCGTCTGTCAACCGAAATCGCCCTTCGTCTGCGGGGCAAGCATAAGCCGGAATATACCCCTCACGTCGACACGGGTGACTATATTGTTGTGATCAACGCAGAGCAGGTGCGTGTCACAGGCAAGAAGGCCGGCGCCAAAATGTATTATCACCACACGGGGTTCCCGGGTGGTATTCGCGAGATCAACTTTGAGAAGCTGATCGACAAAGCGCCTGAACAGGTGATTGCGCATTCCGTAAAGGGCATGCTGCCGAAAGGCCCGCTGGGTCGCGCCATGTTCAAGAAGCTGAAAATCTATGCCGGCGCTGAGCACCCGCACGCAGCCCAGCAGCCCAAAGAACTCGACATCTAACGGAAGGCGGATATGTCTGTAGCACAAAATTACGGTACTGGTCGCCGCAAAACTTCTACGGCGCGCGTATTTATCAAGCCGGGTAGCGGTAACATCACCATCAACAATCGCACCATCGAGCAGTTCTTCGGTCGCAAGACCCTGCAGATGATCGTGCGCCAGCCGCTGGCCCTGACAGAATCTGAAGAGCGTTTTGACATCAAGATCACCGTTGAAGGCGGTGGTACCAGTGGCCAGGCGGGCGCGATCCGTCACGGCCTGACCCGCGCTCTGATGGACTACGACGAAACCCTGCGCCCGACGCTGCGTCAGGCGGGTTACGTGACTCGTGACGCGCGTAGCGTTGAGCGTAAGAAAGTGGGTCTGCGGAAAGCGCGTAAGCGTCCTCAGTACTCCAAGCGTTAATTGGCGCTCTTGTCGAAAAGCCCGGCTCTGCCGGGCTTTTTTTTGGCTGGAATTCAGGAAAGCCATCTGGACGGCGTCGCTATCGATGCGCGGGACGGATTGCCAACTTGTAAGGGTCTGGGTATTTAACTACTATTTTCAACAACTAAATTTCGGGTTGTGAAGTCTTACGATGTGCGGCCTGTACGGACAGCTTCGCATCGCCTGGTGGGAGATAACCATAATGAATAATGGCGACGTGAGCCGAAGCCGGCGCCGCTTCCTGATTGGTGCTACGTCTGTCGTTGGGGGGGTGGGTGTCGTCGGGGCAGCCGTTCCCTTTGTAGCATCCTGGAATCCCAGCGCAAAGGCCGAGGCGGCGGGTGCCCCGGTATCGGTCAGCATTGACAAGATCGAGCCCGGGCAGCAGGTAACCGTGGAATGGCGTGGTAAGCCGGTCTGGATTGTGCGCCGGACCGACGAAATGCTCGAGAATATCAAGAAGCTGAATGATACGGTCAAAGACCCCCAGTCCAAGGAAGCCTCCCAGCAACCGGAATACATAGACGGCATCTACCGCTCCCTCAAGCCTGAAATTGCCGTCCTGGTGGGGATCTGCACTCATCTGGGCTGTGTGCCGACCTACCGGCCGGAAGTCGCGCCCCCCGATCTGGGGCCGGACTGGCTGGGCGGTTTTTTCTGTCCGTGTCATGGGTCGCATTACGATCTTGCCGGCCGCGTCTACCAGAGCCAGCCGGCGCCCCTGAACCTGGAAGTCCCCCCGTATCGTTACGACTCTGAGACGACTCTGACCATTGGTCTTGATCCGGAGGCCGCGTGATGCAAAAACTCATTCAATGGATTGATGCCCGACTGCCGATTGTCGACGCATACAACAAGCACCTGGCCCAGTATTACGCGCCCAAGAACTTCAATGTCTGGTACTTCTTTGGCTCGCTGGCGATGTTGGTACTGGTCAACCAGTTGGTGACCGGAATCTGGCTGACCATGAGCTACAACCCCACCGCGGAAGGTGCCTTCGCGTCCGTGGAGTACATCATGCGCGATGTGAAGTGGGGCTGGTTGCTGCGCTATATGCACTCAACCGGCGCCTCCGCCTTCTTCATCGTCGTCTACCTGCACATGTTCCGGGGCCTGATGTACGGCTCCTACCAGAAGCCGCGCGAGCTGATCTGGATTTTCGGGATGTTGATCTACCTGGTGCTGATGGCGGAAGCGTTCATGGGCTACCTGCTTCCGTGGGGACAGATGTCCTACTGGGGCGCGCAGGTAATCGTCAACCTGTTTGGCGCTATCCCGGTTATCGGCGACGATCTTTCGCTTTGGATTCGAGGTGACTACCTGATTTCCGGGATTACGCTTAACCGTTTCTTTGCGCTGCACGTGATTGCCTTGCCTATCGTGCTGCTCGGGTTGGTGGTGCTGCACATCCTGGCGTTGCACGAGGTGGGGTCGAACAATCCGGACGGTATCGACATCAAGAAGAACAAGGACGAGAACGGCATTCCCAAAGATGGCATCCCGTTCCACCCCTACTACACGGTGCACGACATCGTCGGTGTGGCGGTGTTCCTGTTTATCTTCTGCGTCGTGGTGTTCTTTTTTCCGGAAATGGGCGGTTTGTTCCTGGAGAAGCCGAACTTCGAGCCGGCCAATCAACTGAAGACCCCTGAGCATATTGCGCCGGTCTGGTACTTCACGCCCTTCTACGCGATGTTGCGTTCGGTGACCATAGACCTGTTCGGTCTGCCGGCGAAATTCTGGGGTGTCGTCGTGATGGGCGCCGCGATTGCCATACTGTTCGTATTGCCGTGGCTGGACCGGAGTCCGGTCAGATCGATGCGCTACAAGGGCTGGATGAGCAAGGTGGCTTTGGCCGTCTTTGCGATCAGCTTTATCATCCTGGGCTACCTGGGTATCAAGCCACCAAGTACCCTGCGCACCAGTCTGGCACAGGTGTTGACGGTGCTCTATTTCCTCTACTTTATCCTCATGCCGTTCTATACAAGGATGGAAGACACAAAACCGGTTCCGGAGAGGGTGACAGGCTGATGAGAAAAATAATTGCTGGTCTCTTCCTGGTTTGTCTGCCGGTTCTGGGTATGGCCGCCGGCGGGGGAGGCGTTCCGCTCGATCATATGGAGCCCGACCTTTCCAACAAGGCGTCATTGCAGCGGGGCGCGGCGTTGTTCACCAACTACTGCATGGGCTGCCACTCGATGGAATACGCACGCTACAAGCGCGTGGCGAACGACATCGGCATTCCCGAGGAGCTTTACGAGGATAACCTGATCTTTACCGGCGCCAAGATTGGCGAGCTGATGAAGAACAGCATGGATACAAAACAGGCCGAGGCCTGGTTCGGTAATCCGCCACCTGATTTGACACTGGAAGCGCGCCTGCGCGGCACGGACTGGATATACTCCTACCTGCGTGGATTCTACAAGGACGATTCCCGCCCGATGGGTGTCAACAATGTCGTGTTCTCGAATGTGGGCATGCCGCATGTGCTGGTAAACATGCAGGGGCTGTGCGCCGTCGCGCCGAAAATCGGCCATCAGGCCGGCGTCGATCCGCTCAGCGGCAACGTCGTCAATGACACGATCTGCCCGGAGTGGGCGATGGAAGGCTCGATGGATCCGGCCGACTTCGATGCAGCGATGTACGATCTGACCAATTTCCTGGCCTATATGGCCGACCCGGTCAAGCACGAACGGGAGCGGCTCGGGATGTTTGTCCTGATCTTTATCGCCATCTTCTTTGTGTTTGCTTTCCTGCTCAATCGGGAGTACTGGAAAGACGTACACTAAAGAATCAGGTATAATCCCGCTTTGCATGAATTCCAGCGGGGCGCAAGCCACCCTGCTGGAATTTTGCGTTTAGCCATTTCATCTCTGTGTATCTGCAATCGTGGAGTAGTTCTATGGGCGTTGTGACCAAGCGGTCATCAATGACGTTTTTTTCCGATCCGGCGAGCCACTACAGCCACCGGGTGCGTATCGTACTTGCTGAGAAGGGCGTCACGGTGGACGTTGTCGACGTGGATCCCGATAACCCGCCGGAGGAACTCTCCGACCTGAATCCATACAACGCGCTGCCCACACTGGTTGATCGTGACCTGGTGCTCTACGAGCCCAACATCATGATGGAGTACCTGGATGAGCGTTTCCCGCATCCGCCGTTGCTGCCAGTCTATCCGGTTGCCCGGGCCAACAGCCGCCTGATGATCCACCGGATCCAGAAGGACTGGTGCGGCCTGGTCGACCAGATCCTGGCGCAGCCGAATGCCAAGGCGTCCGAGGCCGCTCGCAAGGAACTGCGTGAAAGCCTGCTGGCCACCGCGCCGCTGTTTGGCGAGATGCCATTCTTCCTCTCCGAGGAGTTTACGATCGTTGACTGCTGTATTGGACCGATCCTCTGGCGCCTGCCGGCCCTGGGTATCGAACTTTCTGAAAAGCAGGCCAAACCGCTGATCAAGTACATGGAGCGTCTGTTCCAGCGCGAGGGATTCAAGGCGAGCCTGTCTGATCTCGAAGAAGACATTCGCAGCTAAGTCGGATCCATGTATTTTCGAGCCTGAGCGGGAGGCGCTATGTCTGAGAAGGCATTCAGAATGACAGCAAGCCGGCCTTATCTGGTGCGCGCTTTCAACGAGTGGATTCTGGACAACCACTGTACGCCCTATATCCTGGTGGATGCGGGGGTGCAGGGGGTTCAGGTGCCCGCGGAGCACGTGGCCAACGGCCAGATTGTCCTCAACATCAGTCCCAGTGCCGTCAAGGGGTTGATGATTGGGAACAGTGCCCTTGAGTTCAACGCACGTTTCGGCGGGGTGCCCATGCAGGTATCGGTGCCGATGGTTGCTGTGCTCGCCATTTATGCCCGGGAAAACGGAGAGGGCATGGTCTTTGGCAGCGAGCCAGGCACGCCGGACCCGGATGGTCCGGGTACGGATTCCGGCGATGGGCAGAGTCAGCCTGAGCGCCCCTCCGGCAAGCCCAGTCTCAAGGTTGTGAAATAAACGCCAGCGATGGCGCAGGATGAATGGAAGCAAGCCGACCCGCGGGTCGGCTTTTTTGTGGCTGGTTGGGACGTCCGGCTCCCGATCAGCCGCCGAAGATTTTCTGGTCCACCAGCGCGCAGAGGGCATTCATGATCAGGACGAACACGCCGATAGCCTGGGCATTGCCCAGGTCGTGCAGGGCCAGTTCGTGGTCGTCCGGGTGCAGCAGCGACGTGACATCGGTTTTTTCCCGGGCGCTCAGGACCACCACTTTCATACCCCGGTCGTGGGCCGCCTGGATCGCCTGAATCAGGTTGGCCTTATGGCCGTCGTCGACCAGCACGAACAGTGTATCGCCGTCTTTGCCCAAAGCGCGGACCTGGCGCGAGAAGGTCTCGTTGAAGCGGTTGTCCCGGCAAATCGCGGAAAAGGTGGTGGCGTCGGCGCCCAGGTTGATGGCTGGCAGCGCCGGTCTGTCCTGATCGAAGCGATTCAGCAGATTGGTGCAGAAATACTGCGTCAGGCAGTTGGCCGCACCGTTGGCGCACATCAGGATCTTGGCATCGGTCAACAGGGAGGCCACGAGCGTGTCGGCAACGGCGTCCAGCGCCGGACCGACTTCGGCGGCGGCATGCGCGGCGTTCTCCATGTGCTCGGCAAACATGGCGTTGATCAGGGAATCGGCAGATTGTTCAGTCATGTTGAGGCATCAAAAGCATTCTTGATCCAATGGGCCCGATAGCGGCGTAGCCGTCCCGGCTCGATGGCGATGACGTCGAAGCGACAGGGGTACTGCCACAGTTGGTGCCGCTGCAGGTAGAAATTCGCGGCGCGAATCAGGCGTTGCTGTTTGCGTGGGGTGACGGATTCCATGGGGTTTTCGTAACTGCTCGTCCCGCGGTAGCGGACCTCAACGAAAACCAGTGTCTGACCATCCCGGGCGATAATATCCAGCTCGCCACCCCGGCAATGAAAGTTGCGTCCAATGACGTGCAGGCCCTTGCGCGCCAGGTAGCGAGCAGCGGCCTCTTCGGCGTGCTCGCCCTGTTTACGCCGACCGTCCCTGGCCCCGCGCATTGGATTACTCGCCGGTTAGGGCGGAGGTGTCGGCGGGTGATTCCTGCGCCCCGTCGTCCGTCACACCTTCTGTGACCGGTTCGTCCAGCGGTACCGGCACGCCCTGCTGGAATATGGCCCAGCCCTGTTCCCGGCGGACGAGGCCGTCCGATGTCATGCTTAGCGTGCCCGTCAGCCCGTCGACATCGCTGCCCTGGACTTGCGACAGCAGCTGCAGTTTGGATGACAGGGCATAGGCGTCCATACCCATGGCAAACAGACGACCATACCGCTGGGTCACGTTGGGCAGTGCGGCCTGGGCTCTCTGGCGCCGTTTGCTGTCCGGATTCAGCATCCAGGGGATGTCGGTAAACCGCACTCGCTCCAGGTCACTGTCCCGGCTGGCATCGGGCTGACCGGTGTAGATTGTGGAGGGTGCATAGACCGGGAGGTCTCCACCGAAATAAAAGGCAAACAACGGATTGAGCTGGCGGCCAATGGTCGGTGAGGCAACGAGGACAATGGCGTCGATGTCCTGCCGGCGACGGGGCTCGAACTCCACGTTCAGGCCAATGGTGCGTTCAATGGTGATGGCCCGTTGACGGCTCTGGTCGATGCCGAACAGATCCGCCACTGTCTTGCGCAGGTTTTCGTTCGGATCATAGCGGACGGCGTTCAGGATCCGGCCGCCATCCTCGTTCATGCGCTGGATCAGGGCGCTTTCCACGCGGTCGCCCCAGTCGCCCCAGGGAATCAGGGCGACGGCCTGCGTCCGCTTGTCCGCCACCAGCCGGTCGGCAATCTGGCGGGCTTCGTCTTCAGCGGAAAGGCCGTACTGATACAGCTGATCGGGATGTGCCTGGCCGTCTTCCAGATAATTCAGGGCCAGTACCGGCGTCGGCAGGGAAGCGCGGTCGGCGACCTTGGCCAGGGCCGACTTGTCGAGCGGTCCGACGACCAGATCGGGCTTTGAGGCCTGGATCTTATCGTAGAGTGCGTCGAAGGGCTGGTCGTTGGTGTCGTAGACCTGGACGCGGGTTTTTGTATCCCCATTGCGCTGGTCGTCTTCGTAGAAGGCGGCAAAGAAGCCATCGCGGATCGCCTGGCCGGCTTCCGCCAGCGGGCCGCTCAGGGGCAGGGCCAGAGCGATATGCCCGGGGCGTTCCTCGGAGAGCGTGATGATCAGGCGCAGTTCACTGGGAAGTGGGTTAGCGGCCGGATGATCGGGCCAGTTCTTTTGCCACTGGCGAATCGTCCGGCCCTGGGTGTCCAGTGTGACGCCGGGCTGGCGCAGGGACAGCGCCAGCTCCAGCCAGCCCTGCTGCTCGTAGCCGATGGCGGTTTGCGCCGCCTGGGTCAGCCGGCTGTCCGGGGCGCGCTTGAGCAACTGCCAGATCCGATCATTGTCGGCGAGGGTGCCACCATCCGGGCGAATCGGGGTGGAGGCGATCAGCGTTTGTGCGGCCTTCAGGTACTGCCTGGCCAGTTCAAACGTGTTGGCTTGCAGGCGGGCAGCCTGGGACTGGCGGTTGTCGGGATATTTCGAGAACTGATCCACCGGCAGCGCGTCAGAGAAGTCTGCGGCCCAGGTCCGGTCGTCGAGCGCGAGAATGCTGCCCATGGCCAGCAGGCGGTACTGGTTGAGCGTCTCGCCCTGGGCCTTGTCGAAGGCGTCACTGCGCAGGATGGTGCGCGCGTCCTTGTGTCGTCCCGCGTCCTGGTAGCGGGACGCGGTGCCCAACAGGCCGCGCAGGGCCGTGTCGGAATAACCGGACGATTCGGCAATCGCCAGCGCCCCCTCGGGGGTGTCGGCCTGATCGGGCTGGATGCCCATCGGTGTACAACCGGCCATCAGGACGACCAGGGCCAGGAAAAACGCAGGGCGAATGCGAAGAAAATTTCTCATCGTCATGCAATGCTCACAGTAGGGCGAAGGGTTCAGAATTCCGCGGCCGCAACCGATCGCGCGGCGCGTCCAGCCATGCCGTCGCTTGTGGTGCCGGCGGAACATGGGCATCATGCCGGAAATTTGCCAAGAAGCGAGTTTACCAGTTCGCCGGGGAATTCTCATGACGTCGCTGTCATCCGGATAACCGGCCCTTATCGCGCAACCCCAGGAACGACAACATGCCCGACAGCGCTGCCGACCACGGCCTTCTCTATATCGTGGCAACCCCCATCGGCAACCTTGGCGATATCAGTCAGCGAGCGGCTGACATCCTGGCCCGGGTGGATTGTATCGCAGCAGAGGATACGCGCCATACCCAGCGGCTCCTGCAGGTACTCGGCATCCACAAACCGCTGGTGGCCCTGCATGAGCACAACGAGCGTGAACGCCATGAATCGGTCCTGCAGCGCCTGCGTCAGGGGCAGTCCGTGGCCCTGGTTTCCGATGCCGGCACACCGCTGATCTCCGATCCCGGGTTCATCCTGGTCCGCGCAGCGCGCGAGCAGGGACTGGCCGTGGTGCCGATCCCCGGGCCCTGCGCCATTACGGCCGCGCTGAGCGCAGCCGGCCTGCCCACCGACCGGTTTACGTTTGAAGGTTTTCTGCCGGCCAAGCGCAAGGCGCGGCTGGAGGTACTCAAGGCGTTACGGCATGAAACGCGGACCCTCGTCTTCTATGAAGCCCCGCACCGCATCCGGGAAACGGTCGCGGCGATGGTCGAGGTCTTTGGGTCGGAGCGGGCGACGGTCCTTGCGCGGGAGCTCACCAAGGCGTTCGAGACCTTCTACAGCGGTACCGCCGAGGCTGTGGTCGAGCAGCTGGCCGGGGATGACTACGCCGAAAAAGGGGAATATGTGGTGATGGTCGCGGGCGCGCCTGAATCGTCCGGTGCCAGTGCAACCGGGATTGATCCTGATGATCTGTTGACGGTGTTGTTGCGCGAGGTACCGGTCAAGGTGGCGGCAAAAATGGCGTCCGAGCTGACCGGACTGTCCCGCAACGAGTTGTATCAGCGGGCTCTGTCTCTGAAGCCGTAACGTCACGGCCTTTTTCGCTTGCACGCTCGGGGGCGGGGGCGTATTGTCTCGCCTGAGCTCGCTGGGCAGTCGCCGCCTGCCGTCACTGACGGAAGGGGGAGGAAAGTCCGGGCTCCATAGGGCAAGGTGCCAGGTAACGCCTGGGCGGCGTGAGCCGACGGAAAGTGCAGCAGAAAGGAAACCGCCTAAGCGCCTTCGGGCGCCGGTAAGGGTGAAAAGGTGCGGTAAGAGCGCACCGCGTGACTGGCAACAGTTCACGGCGATGGTAAACCCCACCTGGAGCAAGACCAAATAGGAGTCCGTTGGCGTGGCCCGCGCTGGACTCGGGTAGGTTGCTTGAGGTTTGCGGTGACGCAAATCCTAGATGAATGACTGTTCTCGACAGAACCCGGCTTACAGGCGAGCTCGCTTTTCTTTTCTTCCCTGTGATCTCCGTTGTGCAGATTCCCCTCCTGAATATAGCGAAAAATTCTTACTCCTCAGGTTTTTTGTATAAATAACGCTTCAGCTACTTGATTTGTCGAGGGTTATTGTCTCCATTTCCGGGTAGCTTCTCTTTTTCTCTCTCTAAACCCTTGTCATAACAGGAAGTTTTTCGGGTGAGCCGCCTCTGACGGCGCTTGCATTGTATTTTCCGTGTTTCTATAGTGTGCAGAAGTGGGAAAAAGTGGATAGAAGTGGTTTTTTGTGGTTTTTGGAGGGCGGGAGTGGGAAAATTGCCCGCTCTTGATTTCGGCCCCGGCGATCGAGCCGGTTTGAGGCCTGCGACTGGCAGCATTTATGAGCAACTTTCTCGGCAGTCATGCCATCAACATGGACGCGAAGGGGCGTATTGCGATCCCGACCCGCGTGCGCGAGGAGCTCGCCGAAGTCTGCGGCGGCCGCATCGTGTTGACGGCTAATGCCGACGAGGAACGTTGCCTGCTGGTCTACCCGGAGCCGCAGTGGGACGAGATCCGTCCGCAGATTGAAGCTTTGCCGAACATGAACAAGGCGGCGCGCCGGCTCCAGCGCAAGATGCTGGGTCATGCCACTCCGCTGGAGCTGGATGGTGCCGGCCGGGTGCTGGTGCCGCCGACGTTGCGCAGCTATGCGCGCCTGGAAAAGAAACTGATGCTGGTTGGGCAGGGCAAGAAGCTGGAACTGTGGAGCGAAGAGCGCTGGTTCGCTTGGCTGGATGAGTCGGAGGATGACGACGATATGCCGCCGGAGATGGAGTCACTTTCCCTATGACCGCGCCAAAGAGCGCCTCACCCAAGCACCTTTCGGTGCTCTTGAGTGAGGCTGTCGACGCGTTGGTGATCCGTTCTGACGGGCGCTATATCGATGGGACATTCGGGCGTGGCGGGCACAGCCGCCTTATTCTGGAGCGGCTGTCCGACAGCGGCAGGCTGCTCGGGGTGGACAAGGACCCCGAGGCCATCGCGGCAGGCAGGGAGTTGGCGCAAGCCGACTCCCGTTTTCATATTGGCCACGGCTCCTTTGCGGAGCTTGAACGGTTTCTGGCGGAAAGCGGCTGGCAGACCATCAGCGGCATGCTGATGGATCTCGGCGTGTCGTCGCCGCAGTTGGACGATGCCGCGCGCGGCTTCAGCTTCATGCGGGAAGGCCCGCTGGACATGCGCATGAACCCCGAGCAGTCGCCGAGCGCAGCGGAGTGGCTGAACAGCGCGCCGGAAGCCGAGATTGCCGATGTCATCTGGCGCTACGGCGAAGAGCGTTTCTCGCGCCGCATTGCCCGGGCCGTCGTGACCCGGCGGGCGGAAGAGCCGCTGGCAACCACGCGTGAGTTTGCCGAGCTGATCGCCGGTGCCGTGCCAAGGAAAGAAAAGCACAAACACCCGGCGACACGGACGTTCCAGGCCGTGCGCATTTTTATCAACCGGGAGCTGGAAGATCTGGAAGCCGGCCTCAAGACCGCGGTCGAGCACCTCGAGCCGGGTGGTCGCCTGGTGGTAATCAGCTTCCACTCACTGGAAGACCGCATCGTCAAGCGGTTCATGCGGGATCTGGCGCGAGGGCCTCAACTGCCCCGCAGGTTGCCGGTGACGGCGGATCAGGCGGAGTCGGACTTTCACCTGATCGGCAAGGCCGTCAAGGCGGAAACAGACGAAGTGACCGATAACGTTCGTGCCCGGAGCGCCGTCATGCGCGTCCTCGAGCGTCGGTCAGGGAAGAGCGAGGTATAACAATGGCAGCGGTAACGATTGAGCGGCCCCAGGTCCAGACGCGCAAGCGCCTGCACCCGGACACCATGAAGGCCGGCGTCAACACGGCCATGCGACTGTCACGCCGGATTTTTGCCGGGCTGTGCCAGCGCCATGTGCTGATTTCGGCGGGGCTGGCCAGTGTACTGGTCTTTTCGGCCATCGGCGTCGTCTATAGCGCCCATGAAAACCGGGTGCTGTTCAACGACCTGGCCCAGCTCCAGGCCCAGCGGGATGGCTACCAGCGGGAGTGGAGCCAATTGCTGCTGGAACAGAGCGCCCTGAGTGCCCATAGCCGTGTCGAGGCCCGCGCTTCTCAGGGAATGAATATGGTCGTGCCCGGCAAGCAGGACATTGTTCTGGTACAGGCACAGCCTTAACAACAATGATGAGCGAGTCGTCAGGGTAGGGATCGTGTCTACAAAGCAGTCGACACAGAACACCATGCAGAAGCTGAAAGCGCGGCTGGCCGGTTGGCGCCATGCCACCGTGCTGGGCGCGTTCGTGCTTGTCATGGTGGCCCTGGCGGCACGGCTGGTGCAGCTGCACGTTGTCGACCAGGATTTCCTGCGGCGCCAGGGTGAAGTGCGCACCGTTCGCACGGAAACCATCGACGCCCACCGCGGCATGATTACCGATCGCCACGGAGAGCCGTTGGCGGTCAGTACGCCGGTCCAGACCATCTGGGCCAATCCCAGCGAAATGGACCCCAACGATCCGCGCATTACGCCGTTGGCCCGGATGCTCGGTATCAGCGAGGGCAGCCTGCGGTCGCGCCTGAAACAGTACGCCACCCGCGAATTCATCTATGTCAGCCGCAAGATCCAGCCGGGCCTGGCGCGCAAGGCCATGGCACTGGACATTCCGGGTATCTACAGCCGCCGGGAATACCGTCGTTACTATCCCACGGGTGAAGTGGCCGCCCACGTCGTCGGTTTCACCAACATCGACGAGCATGGCCAGGAAGGCATGGAACTGGCCTACAACGACTGGTTGTCGGGCGAGCGCGGCAGCAAGCGGGTCCTCAAGGATCGTCGTGGCCATGTCATCAAGGACCTGAGTCTCGTCAAGGATGCCCGCTCAGGGCGCAACCTGGAGCTCAGCCTGGATCTGCGGCTGCAGTACCTGGCGTACCGGGAACTCAAGGCGGTTGTCCAGGCCCATCATGCCCGGGGCGGAACGCTGGTCATGCTGGACGTGGACACCGGCGAAGTGCTGGCCATGGTGAATCAGGGGTCCTACAACCCCAACGACAGGAGTCAGCTCGATCCCGCCAATCTCAGGAACAAGGCGATCACGGATCTGTTCGAGCCCGGGTCGACGATAAAACCCATTACGATGGCGGCTGCGTTGGAAGCCGGAGTGGTGACCCCGAAGACCCGGATCGACACGAATCCGGGTTATCTGCGTTTTGGACGCTACACGATCCGGGATACCAGCGACCATGGTGTACTCGATCTCAAGGGCATCATTGCCAAGTCGAGCAACGTGGGGATGAGCAAGATTGCCGCGAAGATGGGCGGCGATCCGATCCGCAACATGTTCCTCAGCGTCGGTTTGGGGCAGGCGACCGGCATCGGGTTCCCGGGCGAGGCCGTGGGTGTGTTGCCGGCGCCCACCCGGTGGCACCCGGTCGAAGTGGCAACCTTGTCCTACGGCTACGGTCTGAGTATCAATGCCCTGCAACTGGCTGAAGCCTACATGGTTCTGGCCAATGGCGGTATCCGCTACCCGCTGAGCCTGATCAAGCGCGACGAGCCGCCCCAGGGACAGCGTGTGATTCCGGAGCATATCACGGCCCAGGTCCGCGATATGCTCCGGGCCGTCATTGAAGATGGCACCGGTAAACGGGCACAGATCGGTTTCTACGAGGCGGGCGGCAAGACCGGCACTGTCCATCTGGTGGGCCAGCACGGTTATGAAGACAGCGAGTACAAGGCCATATTCGCCGGCATGGCGCCCGTGGACAACCCGAGGATCGTCTGTGTTGTCGCTGTCGATGCGCCGAAAGGCGGAGAGTATTATGGAGGGGAAGTTGCTGCTCCCGTGTTTTCCCGGGTCATGGGCGACGCCCTCCGCTTGCTGAATGTGCGCCCGGATCTCGATGACAGTCCGGTGGCATCCCAGTCACGGGACCACTCCGGGGGCAGGGGGTAAGCCATGGGCATGACATCCCTGAATCATCTACTGGCCGGCATCGTCGACGTACCGTCGGTGTTCGACGTCACCATTCACGGACTGACTGCGGATAGCCGCGAGGTTCGCTCTGGCGATGCCTTTGTGGCCATCGCAGGGGCCAGTACGCCGGCGGATCGATATGTGACCGATGCCATCGAGTCCGGTGCTGTCGTTGTCATGATTGATGTGGGGGATGGCGATCCGGCCTGCTATGAGCGGTCTGGCGCCCTGGTCGTGGCCGTGCCCTCGTTGAAGCAGCGGATGGGGATGATCGCAGACCGCTTCTATGGGTCTCCTTCCCGCGAGCTGGATGTCATCGGTGTGACCGGCACCAACGGCAAGACGTCCGTCACCTATTTCGTGAGCCAGCTCCTGAGCTCGGTCGGACACAGTTGCGGCATTATCGGCACACTCGGCTATGGCGTGGGTGGCCAGATGACGCCGGCAACCCATACCACCCCGGATGTGATCACGATCAACCGGGCGCTGCGCAGGATTCGCGTATCCGGCGGTAAGGCCGTGGCGATGGAAGTCTCGTCTCATGCCCTCGACCAGGGTCGGGTGAACGACGTGCGTATCCGCGGCGCCATCTTCACCAACCTGACCCGCGACCATCTCGATTACCACGGCAGCATGGAAGCGTATGCCGAGGCCAAGAGTCTCCTGTTCCGCCGCGACGGGCTGGAATTCGCGGTGATCAATTTCGACGATCCCTTCGGTCGCCAGCTCCATGGCCAACTGGAGGGTCAATGCGACCGCATTCGTTACAGCCTGCACGAATCCCAGACCGAGCTCTGGCTGAAGTCGTTGACCGCCCACGCGGATGGTTTCGACGCCACATTTGACGGTGCTTGGGGCGAATTTTCGATGTCCGCGCCGCTGCTGGGCACGTTCAACGTCAGCAATGTGATGGCTGCCATGGCGACGGCGCTGCAACTGGGGGCCTCGCGGGATGATGTGGCATCGGCGGCGAAGAAATTGTTGCCGCCGCCTGGTCGGCTGGAGGTGTTCGCCGGGGCTGCGGGTATCCGGGTGGTGGTGGATTACGCCCATACGCCGGATGCCTTGCAGAACGCCCTGCAGGCGTTGAAGCCGCACGTGGAGGGGCAGTTGTGGTGCGTCTTCGGGTGTGGCGGTGACCGCGATACGGGCAAGCGTCCGGAAATGGCTGCTGTGGCTGAAAAGCTGGCTGATCGCGTCATTATGACGGATGACAATCCGCGTACGGAGGATGCCGGAGTCATCGTCAAACAGATTCTGGCCGGATTCACCGACGAGGGTCGGGTTGAGGTGATTCACGATCGGGAAGCGGCGATCCGTCAGGCGGTGTTTGAAGCGCTGCCGGGCGATGTGGTGCTGGTGGCCGGTAAAGGCCATGAAACCTACCAGGAAATCCAGGGCGAGCGACACGACTTCAGCGATGCCGGCGTCGTTCGCCAGGCGCTGGTGGACAGGGAGGCGGAACAATGATGCAGCGATTCACCCTCCAGGACGCGGCCGAAATGGCCGGCGCCAGCCCACAGTCGCCGACGGTCGGGTTCACCGGCGTGTCCACCGACACCCGGACGATCAATCCGGGCGACCTGTTCGTTGCCCTGCGCGGCGAACGTTTCGATGGCCATCGCTATGTCCTGGATGCGGCCCAGGCCGGGGCTGTGGCTGCTGTGGTGGATCATCCGGTTGACGGAGTCGCGATACCCCAACTGGTGGTGGACGACACCCTCAAGGCGCTGGGGCGTCTGGCCCTGGGGAATCGCCTGGCCAGCCCGGCGCGTTGCGTTGCGGTGACCGGGAGCAGCGGCAAGACCACCGTCAAGGAAATGCTGGCCAGCATCCTATGCCACCAGGGGGAAACCCTGGCCACCCAGGGCAACCTGAACAACCACATCGGCGTGCCGCTGACCCTGTTCCGGTTGGCGCCGGACCATCAATACGCCGTGATCGAGCTGGGCGCGAGTGGAGTCGGCGAGATCGCCTACACCGTCAATCTGGCCCGACCGGAAGTGGCGATGATTACCAATGCCGGCGAAGCCCACCTGGAGGGTTTCGGCAGCTACGAGAATATCGTCGAAGGCAAGGGCGAGATTGTCGAGGGCGTCGATCTGGACGGCGCGGTGATTCTCAACGCCGACGATCCGGCGTGTCCCATATGGCGCAAGCGCGCCGGTGAGCGCCGGGTGCTCACGGTGGCGACGACAGACGATAAGGGCGCGGATTATCACTATCGTAATGTTCGCTCAGAAAACGGTCAGGTCACCTTCGAGGCGGTGGGCCCCGGTGGCTGGATCGCCCCGGTGCGTCTCAATCTCCCGGGAAAGCACAACTTACTGAATGCGTTGATGGCGATCGCAGCGACCCGCGAGTTGGGCGCGACCGACGATGCCATCTATCGCGGGCTGGATGAATTAAAACCCGTTAAAGGTCGCCTTGAGCAGATTGCGTTACAGTCCGGCGTCAATCTCATCGACGACAGCTATAACGCCAACCCCACGTCCATGAAAGCGGCGGTGGATGTCCTGTCCCGGCAACCGGGTATGGGGGTTGCCGTGCTGGGGAGTATGGCCGAGCTGGGGGCGGACGCCGACAAGCTGCATGCCGAGGTCGGTGCGTTTGCCCGCGACAAGGGGGTGGCCCACCTGTTGGCGGTAGGTCCCAGTGCCGGAGGCTATCTGACCGGTTTTGGCGACGGTGGACTGGCATTCGCCACCCACGAAGAAGCGGTGGACTGGCTGATCGCACACCAGGCAGCGCCCATGACGATTCTCGTAAAAGGTTCTCGCAGTTCTGCCATGGATAACGTGGTCAGGGCATTGATCAAGAAGGTGAATAACTGATGTTGCTCTGGCTGGCAGACTTCCTCGCGCAGTATTTCGATGAGCTGACGGTTTTCCGTTACCTCACCCTGCGCGGCATCCTCGGCGTGCTGACGGCGCTGCTGATCGCCCTGATTATCGGGCCTTACATGATCCGCAAGCTGGGCCAGTACCAGATCGGCCAGGCGGTGCGTGACGATGGGCCACAAACGCACCTGAGCAAGGCCGGCACGCCCACCATGGGCGGTTCGCTGATCCTCGTGGCGATCGCCGTCAGCACATTGCTGTGGGCGGACCTGACCAACCGTTACGTCTGGATCACCCTGCTGGTGACACTGCTGTTCGGCGCCATCGGCTGGGTGGACGACTACCGCAAGGTTGTCGAGCGCAATCCCCGGGGGCTACCGGCGCGCTGGAAATACTTCTGGCAGTCGGTAATCGGTGCCGGCGCGGCCATTGCCTTGTTCTATTCGTCCAGTCTGCCCCAGGAAACGTCGCTGTTCCTGCCGTTCTTCAAGAACGTCAGCATCGTGATGGGCCCCGTTGCCTTTATCCTGCTGACCTATTTGGTGATTGTCGGCAGCAGTAACGCGGTTAACCTCACGGACGGCCTGGATGGACTGGCCATCATGCCGACGGTCATGGTGGCCGCGGCACTGGCGATTTTCTGTTACCTGTCCGGCCACGCCCAGTTCGCCTCTTACCTGCTGATTCCCCACTTGCCGGGGGCCGGCGAGTTGATTGTGTTCTGCGGCGCACTGGTGGGGGCCGGGCTGGGATTCCTCTGGTTCAACACCTATCCCGCCCAGGTTTTCATGGGTGACGTGGGTGCGTTGGCGCTGGGTGCAGCGCTGGGTGTGGTGGCGGTGATTGTCCGTCAGGAACTGGTGCTGTTCATCATGGGCGGGGTGTTCGTGATGGAAACGATTTCCGTGATCCTGCAGGTGGCCTCCTATCGACTGACGGGACGGCGCATCTTCCGGATGGCGCCGCTGCATCACCATTTTGAATTGAAAGGCTGGCCCGAGCCGCGTGTCATCGTGCGGTTCTGGGTCGTTACGGTGGTCCTGGTCCTGGTTGGACTGGCCACGTTGAAGATTCGTTAAGCGGTTGGATCGTCGATGAGTGTCATTGTTTCAGATCGTCGCACATTGATTGTAGGGCTCGGCAAGACCGGGCTCTCGTGCGTGCGCTACCTGTGTGGGCAGGGGCGGTCTGTTGCCGTGGCGGATTCCCGGCAGCAACCGCCGGGCCTGGACGAGCTGCGCAGGCAGTGGCCGGACGTGCCGGTCCATCTGGGCGAATTCGACGCGGACCTGTTTGCCGGCTTCAACGAGCTGGTGGTCAGCCCCGGTATCAGTATTGCCACACCGGCGATCAAACAGGCCCGGGAAAAGGGCGCGCATATCCGCGGCGACATCGACCTGTTCAGCGAAGCGGCAAAAGCACCGATCGTGGCGATTACCGGTTCCAACGGCAAGACCACGGTGACCACGCTGGTGGGCGAAATGGCGCGCGGTGCGGGTGTGCGTGTGGCTGTCGGTGGCAACATCGGCACGCCGGCGCTGGATCTGCTGGCGGATGATGTGGAGTTGTACGTGCTTGAGTTGTCCAGTTTCCAGCTGGAAACCACGGAGGAGTTGGGGGCCAAGGCGGCCACCATTCTCAACGTGACCGATGACCATATGGACCGCTACCCCACCAGGATGGCGTACTTCCAGGCCAAGCAGCGCATCTACAACGGGTGCGAGAAGGCGGTTATCAATCTGGACGACGCGCTGAGCCAGCCCATGGCCAGGGACAACCTGACGTTCCGCTGCTATGGCGAACACCGCATCAATCCGGACACCTTCAGCCTGCGCGAGGACGAAGGTCACCTCTGGATCACCTACGGCTTCGACAACCTGATCCGTGCCGACGAGCTGCGGCTGATCGGTCGCCATAACCTGTTGAACGTGATGGCGGCGCTGGCGCTGGGGGACTGCGTGGGACTGCCTATGGAGAAAATGCTGGAGGTGGCCCGGACGTTCGAGGGGCTGCCGCACCGCTGCCAGTTCGTGCGCACCGTGAATGGCGTCGACTACGTCAATGACTCCAAGGGCACCAACGTCGGAGCCACGGTGGCGGCACTGGACAGCCTGCGTCCGAAGCAGGGCCGGTTGGTGCTGATTGCCGGCGGTGATGGCAAAGGCGCCGATTTTGAGCCGCTGAAAGCCCCGGTGCGCCAGAGTTGCCGTTCGGTGATCGTCTTCGGCAAGGACGCTGGCCGGTTGCAGGATACCCTGTCCGGCGAGGCCGAGGTGCGTCGGGTTGCAGATCTCGCCGGGGCGGTCCGCGAGGCCGCCGCAGTGGCCGTACCCGGGGACCGTGTGCTGTTGTCCCCGGCCTGCGCGAGCCTGGATATGTTCAGCCATTACGAGGCGCGCGGTGCGGCCTTTATCGAGCAGGTGGAGGCGTTGTCATGAACGCAACGCTGGCCATGAAGCTGTCCCGCACCGGCGGCCTGCAACCGCTGCCGCTGCTGATCTTCAGCGCCGTGACCCTGCTGCTGATCGGCGTGGTCATGATTGGCTCCGCGTCCATGGATACCGCAGCGCAGAACATGGGTAACGCCTACTACTACATCAGTCGCCAGTTTGTGTATGCCTTTATGGGCGCCGTGCTGTGCCTGGTGGTCGCCAACGTTCCCCTGAGCTGGTGGGAGCGCAGCGGCTGGCTGCTGTTGGGCATTGCGCTGCTGATCCTGGCGCTGGTGTTGACCCCGCTGGGCCGTTCAGTCAACGGCTCCACCCGCTGGATTCCGCTGGGCCTGTTCAATGTGCAGGTGTCCGAAGTGGCCAAGATCTGTCTGATCGCGTACCTCGCCGGCTATGTCGTGCGTCGTCGTGACGAGTTGGTGAATACCTGGTTCGGCTTCCTCAAGCCGGTGCTGGTATTGGGGTTTGCTTCGATGCTGATGGTCATTGAGCCGGACTTCGGCGCCACAGTGGTGTTGATGACGGCGGCGCTGGGCATGATCTTCCTGTCCGGTGTGCGCCTGAGCCGGTTCCTGCCCCTGATTGCCGCTTGCTTGGCTCTGGGTGTGGCACTGGTGGTGTTCCAGCCGTACCGGCTGAAGCGGGTGGTGTCCTATCTCGACCCCTGGCAGGACCAGTTCGATACCGGCTACCAGCTGACCCAGTCGCTGATTGCCTTCGGTCGAGGCGAGTGGTTCGGCGTGGGGCTCGGCAATTCGGTGCAGAAGCTGTTCTACCTGCCAGAGGCCCATACCGACTTTATCTTCGCGATCATCGCCGAGGAATTCGGACTGATCGGCTCGCTCTGCATCCTGCTGTTGTTCGGGCTGCTGGTGTGGGTGGGCCTGGTGATTTCACGTCGCGCCGAACAGGCGGGGATGCCGTTTGCCTCCTGTTTTGGTTACGGCCTGACGCTGCTGATCGGGCTCCAGGCGGCCATCAATATTGCCGTGAATACCGGCCTGCTGCCCACCAAGGGGCTGACATTGCCGTTGGTGAGTTATGGCGGCAGTAGTCTGCTGGCCACCTGCGTGTGCATCGGCGTACTGGCGCGTATCGAGATGGAACGGCTGGACAAGCTGGAACAGGCCAGCGAGGGCGGTAAAGGCAAGGCGAAAACAAAAGGAGGGGCCAGTTATGACGACTAGGCGCTTCCTGATCATGGCCGGTGGCACCGGAGGCCATGTGTTCCCGGCGCTGGCCACGGCCCGCCATCTGCAGGAGCAGGGGCACGAGGTGTACTGGCTGGGCTCCCGCGGGGGTATGGAAGAACGGCTGATCGGCGAGACGGGTATCCCGATGGCAACGATTACCGTTTCCGGCCTGCGCGGCAAGGGCCGGTTGGCGCTGCTACTGGCGCCGTTCAGGCTGGCGCGGGCGCTGATCCAGGCGCTGGGTGTGATGCGCCGGATCAAACCGCACTGCGTGATCGGCATGGGCGGCTTCGTGACCGGTCCCGGTGGCGTGGCGGCCTGGCTGACACGGACACCGTTGCTGGTTCACGAACAGAACGCCATCGCCGGCATGACCAACCGGATCCTGGCCCGCTTCGCCGAAACGGTCATGGAGGCCTTCCCCGGAAGCTTTGGCCAGGCAGTCGTTACCCGCTACACCGGCAACCCGGTGCGCGGTGACCTGGCAACGATGGCGGCGCCAGCGGCCCGTTTTGCCGAGCGCAGCGGACCGGTGCGGCTGCTGGTTCTCGGCGGGAGCCTTGGGGCGCAGGCGATCAATACGACCCTGCCCCGGGCACTGGCACTGATGCCGGAAGATCAGCGCCCCACGGTGCGCCACCAGTGCGGAACGCGCAACCTGGAGGCCACCGAGGCAGCCTATGAAGAGGCCGGGGTGACGGCGAAGCTGGAGCCGTTCATCAGCGATATGGCCGAGGCGTACAACTGGGCTGACATCGTACTGTGCCGGGCCGGGGCTTTGACGATTGCCGAACTCTGTGCGGTGGGACTGGGCGCCATCCTGGTGCCGTTCCCGCACGCGGTGGACGACCACCAGACCCGGAACGGGCAGCAAATGGTACAGGCGGGGGCAGCCATCCTGATCCCGCAGAGCAAACTGACAGATAACGTGTTGGCCGAAACCCTGAGCACCCTCTGTAGCGACCGCGAGAAAGTGGCGGCGTTAGCGGATGCGGCGCGCTCACTGGCCCGGGCCGACGCTACGGAGCGTGTTGTGAATTATTGTCTGGAGGCGGCCCATGGCTGAATCAACCAATCCGCCGCTGGTGTACCAGGTCCCGGAAATGCGCCGGATCCGCCGGATCCATTTCGTCGGCATTGGCGGTGCCGGTATGTGTGGTATCGCCGAGGTCCTGCATAACCAGGGTTATGAGGTATCCGGTTCCGACCTGAAGGCCGGCGCCGTGACCGACCGCCTGAAAGGCCTGGGTGTGCAGATCTTTATCGGCCACCGTGAAGAGAACAGTGCCGATGCCGATGTGGTCGTGGTATCGACGGCGGTCAGTGCGGAAAACCCGGAAGTCAAAGCGGCCCGAGATCGTCGTGTCCCTATTGTACCGCGGGCGGAAATGCTGGCGGAGATCATGCGTTACCGCCACGGCATCGCGGTGGCCGGGACTCACGGCAAAACCACCACCACCAGCCTGATTGCTTCGGTCCTGGGCGAAGCGGGTCTGGACCCGACCTTCGTCATCGGCGGCAAACTCAACAGCGCCGGCACCAACGCCCAACTGGGTGGCTCCCGCTACCTGGTGGCCGAGGCCGACGAAAGCGATGCGTCGTTCCTGCACCTGACGCCGGTGATTTCCGTGGTGACCAACATCGAAGCGGATCACATGCACACCTACGGCAACGACCTGGAGAAGCTCAAGCAGACGTTTGTCGACTTCCTCCACAACCTGCCGTTCTACGGCGTGGCCGTGATGTGCAGCGACGACGCCTACGTGCGCGAGATCACCCCGCGGATTTCACGGGCCATCATTACCTACGGCATCGACGACGAGGACGCGGACTACCGCGCCACCAAGATCCAGTCCGATGGCCTGCAGACCCACTTTGTGGTCACGCGCCCTGGCGGTCGGTCGGATCTGAACGTGTCCCTGCGCATGCCCGGTCGACACAACGTACTCAACGCGCTGGCGGCGATCGCCGTGGCGAGCGACGAGGGTGTGGATGACGATGCGATCGTCCGAGGCCTCGCCGGTTTTGCCGGTGTCGGACGGCGCTTCCAGGTCTACGGCGACTATCCCATCGAAGGCGGTACGGTCACGCTGGTGGACGACTACGGCCATCACCCGACCGAAGTGGCCGCCGTGATCCGCGCCGCCCGTGAGGCCTGGCCCGAGCGTCGTCTGGTGATGCTGTACCAGCCGCACCGTTACAGCCGGACCCGCGACCTGTACGAAGACTTCGTGAAGGTGCTGTCCGATGTGGACGCGCTGTTGCTGATGGACGTCTACGCTGCCGGCGAACCGGTCATCCCGGGTGCGGACGGGCGCAGCCTGTGCCGCAGTATCCGCCAGCGCGGCAACATCGAGCCGATTTTTGTGGAGAAAGACGACGACATCCGCAAGCTTCTGTCACGCACCCTGCAGGATGGCGACGTTCTTTTTACCCAGGGCGCGGGTGATATCGGCGGTGTGGCCGCCCGGCTGGCGGCCTCTGGACTGAAGGGGGGAGGTGACGCATGACGGCCCCGATCTATCGTGCAGATCCGGATCTGGTCAAAGCCCTGGGTCGCGTGGCGGTCCTGATGGGAGGGAATTCTGCAGAGCGGGCGGTGTCGCTGAAGAGCGGGGAAGCCGTGCTGAATGCCCTGATCGCCGCCGGCGTGGACGCTTTCGGCATCGACGTGCAGGGCAACCTGCTCAATGCAGTCAGCCCGGCGGATTGCGATCGGGTCTTCATCGCGCTGCACGGTCGCGGCGGCGAGGACGGCACCATTCAGGCGATCCTCGCCGAATCCGGCATTCCCTACACCGGGAGTGACGTACTGGCCTCGGCGCTGGCGATGGACAAGTTGCGCACCAAGTACGTGTTTGAGGGCTGTGGTCTGAAAACACCGAAGTTCCGCACCATGACCTCGGTGGAAGATGCGGACGACATCGTGGCAGCGCTGCGGATGCCGCTGGGCGTCAAACCGGCCCGGGAAGGATCGAGCATCGGCATCCGCAAGGTCGGCAGCCGCGAGGAACTGGTGGACGCCTACGAGGCGGCCAGCGAACACGACCCGCTGGTGCTGATCGAGGAGTGGGTCGAAGGCCCGGAATTCACGGTCAGCATCCTGCAGGAGCATGCGCTGCCGGCGATTGGTCTGAGTACCGATCATGTGTTCTACGACTACGACGCCAAGTACCTGAGTGACGACACCCGCTATCAGGTGCCGTGCGGGTTGGCGCCGGATGACGAATTGCGATTGCAGCAACTGGCCCAGGAGGCTTTCCGCGTCGTGGGCTGCCGCTCCTGGGGGCGGGTCGACGTCATGCAGGACGCGGATGGCGAATTCTGGTTGCTGGAGGTCAACACCGCGCCCGGCATGACGGACCACAGCTTGGTGCCCATGGCGGCCCGCGCGGCGGGCATGAGCTTCGAAGAACTGGTGGTCCGGATCCTGGAGGACACCCTGGAGAACGCCGATGCGTGACCTGTTGAGCCTGCGTATGCGCCAGCCCCCGGAACCGCCGCGGCGGCGAGGGGCCACGTCTCTGGAACCGGATCGCCAGCCGTTTAACCCGCTGGGCGTGATCTGGGGCTGGTTGCTGACGCTGCCATGGCTGCAGGTGACCCTGGGACTGGCGGTGCTGGTCCTGGCGGGGCTGGTGCCCTGGGCAACCGGGTCGGCGCTGAACGCGCTGGACCGGCCGATTGTCGATGTGGAGGTGAAAGGCGATCTCAAGGGCCTGGATAAAAAGCAGCTGCGCGCGGACCTGGGCAACCTGGTGGGACGCAGTTTCTTTGCCACGGACCTGGAAGACGTGAAGCACCAGGTGGAACGGGAGCCCTGGGTGGAGTCGGCCGCGGTCCGCCGGGTCTGGCCGGACCGTCTTGCGATCGATATCCGGGAGGAACGGCCGTTGGCCTATTGGAACGACGGTGAGCTGATCGGCCGCTCCGGCCATGTGTTCCGGCCGGCCAACCCGGAAGTGGCCGGCAGTCTGCCGCACCTTTCCGGGCCTGAAGGGCGGGCCGAGGAGGTTGTGTCGGTGGCCCGGAAAATGGCCGACAAGCTGCATGACAGGAACATCGGCTTTGCCGGCCTGACCCTGGAAAAAAGGGGGGCCTGGACGCTGAAGCTGGCCAACGGCATTGAGGTGGCGCTGGGACGCGACCAGGTGGAGAGCCGCTTCGACCGCTTCATGACGGTCTATCAACAGCGGTTGGCTTCCCGGGCCGACGAAGTGGAACGTATCGATGCCCGTTACACCAACGGTGTGGCGGTGCGCTGGAAGACGCTTGAGAAAGCGCCTGAGAAAAATTCATAGACCATTCAATTGGTGAGCACATGTCAGGGGATGAAACGGAAAACATGATTGTCGGCCTGGATATTGGCACCTCCAAGGTGGTGGCCATTGTCGGCAAGCGCAAGCTCGATGGCACGATCGAGATCGTCGGGATCGGGTCCCATCCGTCCCGCGGTCTCAAGCGCGGCGTCGTGGTGAACATCGAAACCACGGTGCATGCGATCCAGCGTGCGGTCGAGGAAGCCGAGCTGATGGCCGGATGCCGTATCCATTCGGTCTACGCCGGCATTGCGGGCAGTCATATCCGCAGCCTCAACTCCCACGGCATCGTTGCCATCCGGGACCGGGAGGTGACCCAGGCGGACATCGACCGGGTGATCGACGCGGCCCAGGCGGTGGCCATCCCCGCGGACCAGAAAGTGCTCCATATCCTGCCCCAGGAGTTCGTGATCGATAACCAGGAGGGCATCAAGGAGCCGCTGGGTATGTCGGGTGTGCGCCTGGAGGCCAAGGTGCACCTGGTCACCTGTGCGGTGAACGCGTCGCAGAACATTGAGAAGTGTGTGCGCCGCTGCGGCCTGGACGTGGACGACATCATCCTCGAGCAACTGGCCTCCAGCTATGCCGTACTGACCGAGGACGAGAAGGAACTGGGCGTGTGTGTGGTGGATGTCGGCGGCGGTACGACCGACATCGCGGTGTTCACCGGCGGCGCCATCCGTCACACGGCGGTGATCCCGATCGCCGGTGATCAGGTGACCAACGACATCGCCATGGCGTTGCGCACGCCGACCCAGAACGCCGAGGAAATCAAGATCAAGTACGCCTGCGCGCTGACCCAGCTTGCCGGCGCCGATGAAACCATCAAGGTGCCGAGCGTGGGCGAGCGTGCGCCGCGGGATCTCTCCCGCCAGGCCCTGGCCGAAGTGGTGGAACCCCGCTACGAGGAGCTGTTCACCCTGGTTCAGGCGGAGCTGCGGCGCTCGGGGTTCGAGGATCTGATCCCGGCCGGGGTCGTGATCACCGGCGGCTCCTCCACGATGGAAGGCGTGGTGGAGTTGGCCGAGGAAATTTTCCACATGCCGGTGCGCCTGGCGTCACCGCAGGCGGTATCCGGCATGACAGATGTAGTCAATAACCCGATCTACGCCACGGGTGTCGGGTTGTTGATCTACGGGTTCCGCCAGATGGATCTGGGTAAGGGGCCGGTGCTCAGGCAGGAGGATGCCCCCTCTCTGCTGGAGCGCATGAAAGCCTGGTTCACAGGGAATTTCTGACGAACCCGGTAAACGTGGCATGACCGGCATCGCCGGAGCAGTAGAAACGAAGGTCTCTCGAAAAAATATCGGTCACCGAAGGCCGGAAAGATAACGAAGGAGTAGGGGAAATGTTCGAACTGGTCGATAACGTTCAACAGAACGCAGTCATCAAGGTTATTGGCGTCGGTGGTGGTGGCGGTAATGCCGTTCGTCACATGCTCACCAGCGACATCGAAGGTGTGGATTTCATCTGCGCCAACACAGACGCCCAGGCACTGGCGGATATGGGAGCCAAGCAGGTGATCCAGCTCGGTGGCAACATCACCAAGGGGCTGGGCGCCGGTGCCAATCCGGAAGTCGGCCGCCAGGCTGCCCTGGAAGACCGTGACCGTATCGCCGAGGCCCTCCAGGGTGCCGATATGGTGTTCATCACCGCTGGCATGGGCGGCGGTACCGGTACCGGTGCAGCGCCGATCGTGGCGGAAGTGGCCCGTGAACTGGGCATCCTGACCGTAGCGGTGGTCACCAAGCCGTTCAATTTCGAAGGCGGCAAGCGGATGACCGTGGCCGAGTCCGGCCTGAAGGATCTGGAAGACAGCGTCGACTCGCTGATTACGATTCCTAACGAAAAACTGCTTGCAGTAATGGGTAAGAAGACTAGTCTGCTGGATGCCTTCGCCGCGGCCAACGACGTGCTGTTGGGTGCGGTACAGGGCATTGCCGACCTGATTACCCGCAACGGCATGATCAACGTCGACTTTGCCGACGTGAAAACCGTGATGTCCGAGATGGGCATGGCGATGATGGGTACCGCCCGCGCCACTGGCGAGAACCGTGCCCGCGAAGCCGCCGAAGCCGCCGTGCGCAGCCCGCTGCTGGAAGACATCAACCTGCAGGGTGCAAAAGGCATCCTGGTCAACATCACCGCTGGTATGGATCTCAACCTGGGCGAGTTCTCCGAGGTGGGCGATATCGTTCGCGAATTTGCCTCTGATGCCGCGACCGTGGTTGTGGGTACCGTGATCGATCCGGAAATGACCGACGAACTGAAGGTGACCGTGGTTGCAACCGGTCTGGGTGGCGAGCGCGACAAGCCGACCAAGGTGGTCGACAACACGCGCACCCTGGACGGCAAGACCGACTATCACCAGCTGGATCGTCCGGCCGTCCTGCGTCGTCGCGCTGTGGCCAACGGTAATGTGGCGATCGATCAGGAACGTGATGGCGACGAGCAGAGCGTGGATTATCTCGATATTCCCGCATTCCTGCGCCGTCAGGCTGATTGATAAGCTGTCTCAATAGGGACTCGGGATAGAATAGAAAGAAGCTAGAAAGGCCATAGTCATAGCCTTCGGACATTACCGATTGGTTAAATGGTGTTCAGTATGACTTTCTGATAAGCTTCGCGCAGTTTTTGCCCGAATAATATCTAACATTTGTGACGGATTTTTGTACGATGATCAGACAACGTACGCTCAAAAACACCATCCGTGCGACCGGTGTCGGTTTGCACTCGGGTGAGAAAGTCTATCTGACGCTCAAGCCTGCGCCGGTCGAGACAGGGATTGTGTTTCGGCGGACGGACCTGGATCCGGTTGTCGAGATCAAGGCGTGTGCTGAGAACGTCGGCGAAACCATGCTGTCCACGACCCTGGTCAAGAACGGCGTTCGCGTGGCAACGGTCGAGCATCTTCTCTCCGCCATGGCGGGACTGGGTATCGACAATTGCTTCGTGGAGCTGAGTGCGGCCGAGGTGCCCATCATGGACGGCAGTGCCGGTCCTTTCGTCTTCCTCCTGCAGTCGGCGGGCATTGCCGAGCAGGACGCAGCCAAGCGTTTCATCCGCATCAAGCGGGAAGTGGCGCTGGAAGAAGGCGACAAGAAGGCGACGTTCCTGCCTTTCGAAGGCTTCAAGGTCAGCTTCGGTATCGATTTTGACCATCCGGTCTTCAAGGGCCGTGCCCAGAACGCCACGGTGGACTTTTCCAGCACGTCGTTCGTGAAGGAAGTCAGCCGGGCCCGCACCTTCGGGTTCATGCGCGATATCGAGAAGTTGCGCTCCATGAACCTGGCCCTGGGCGGCAGTGTGGACAACGCCATCGTCGTTGACGACTACAAAATCCTCAACGAAGACGGCCTGCGCTACGAAGATGAGTTCGTCAAACACAAGGTACTGGACGCCATCGGCGACCTTTACCTGTTGGGCAACAGCCTGATCGGCGAATTCCGCGGCGTGAAGTCAGGTCATGACCTGAACAACAAGCTGCTGCGCAAGCTGCTGGCTGAAGAAGATGCGTGGGAAGTGGTGACCTTCGAGAATGAGGCCACGGCTCCGATCTCGTATCTCAAGCCCGTTCTCGCGTCCCAGGCCTGAGACAGGAAGCTCAGTCCTTCCCGTCCTTGACGTGGCGGGAGAGTTTTTCGAGAACTTCGCGTAAACCTTCGTCCTTCGTATGCCCGGCTTCCTCCTCGAGGAGCCGGGCATTTTCCTCACTCAGCGGTTCCTTTGTGACGACCGGCTGTTCCTTGGGGCGCGGCGGCGCCACCTTGACCTTCAAGCGCCAGGCATACTGGAAATCCGGCTCCTTTCTAAGCTCTGCCAGAATTTCCCGTTGCCGCAGTCGCACCTGGCTGGCCACGACGCTGCCGTCCGCAGAGACGGCCAGATCCCCGTCATGGTAGCTGAGAAAGCGGCAATGCCCGCGCAGATTGGCTGGAATGGCATCCAGCACGACGCGCTCCGCCTTGCGGTGGATCTCGGCGTGCGCGAGTAACCGGCGCAGGTTGGGTTCATGCCGGGAGTCGCTGGGATCCAGTGTCAGTTGGGTTTTGCGTTTCATCGGATTCTCACGGAATTCAGTGCCCTGCGCCGTGCCGGGACTCGACGGTACCCGTTACGATTGGTTACTATTTGGCACGGTTTGTGGATGTGGCCTGTATTAGACTGGTTTTACCCTCTTGAAATGGTCCCTGTCCAGCTCAGTTTCAAGGTAGACGTCGGGGGCCTTGATCGTATCCGTATCGGAGTCGTCCCGCGTGGGAAGGTCCGGCCCGGGTGCCAGTCAGGCGCGTTGTGTTTGACGTTAGCTGGCGGTGACAAGACCAGTCGCGTTCAGGGAATGTGATCAAATAACTATGAACATTATTTTCGTTGGCAAGAATCCCGGAAAGTCCCGGTCGCTGCACGTCGGTTTTGCCGTCGCCGCCTGCACTCTCTTTGCGGGCGCGGTGGTGATCGGTGGCGCAGGGTGGATTGGTTACCGGATGGCCTCCAAGGCGCCGGAGCCGGTTGCCTATGGGGCATCGGCGTCACTGGTGAAAAGCTGGGAGTCCCGACTGAGCGACCAGAAAGCGCAATTGCAGCATGTGCGCGAAACCACCGGTCAGCAGGTGGACGCCCTGACGCTTCGCCTGGGTCAGATGCAGGGGCGCTTGTTGCGCCTTGATGCACTGGGGCAGCGTCTGGTGGAATCCGCGCACCTGGATAACGGCGAGTTCGATTTCGACCAGGCGCCGGCGGTCGGCGGTCCGGAGGATCCCGGTGGTGGCGAGTCCTTCCAGACGCCGGAGCTGAGTGCAATGATCGACCAGCTCGATGCCCGCATCAGCAACCGCGAGCAGCAACTGCGCCTGCTCGATCAGCTGTTGTCCCGGGAGCGCATCGAGGAAGAGCGTTTCGTGGCGGGACGTCCGATCAAGTGGGGTTGGTTATCCTCCCACTATGGTTATCGTACCGATCCCTTTACTGGCAAGCGTGCCTGGCACAGTGGTGTTGACCTGGCCGGCAAGGAAGGCAGTGACATTATTGCCGTGGCAGCCGGTGTGGTGACCTGGGCCGGCGACCGTCACGGATACGGTAACCTGGTGGAGGTCGATCACGGCAATGGCCTGCGCACCCGCTATGCACACTGCAAGAGGGTGGATGTGTCCGTCGGTGACGTGGTCGAGAAGGGGCAGGTCGTTGCGCAGATGGGCAGCACGGGCCGTTCAACCGGTCCGCACGTGCATTTCGAAGTGCGGCGCAACGGTAAAGCGCTCGATCCCGAGGATTATATCCAGCGCGCCAGCCGCTGAATGGCCGGTCACCGGTAAAAGCCACTGCGGGTTCGCCCCCAGTGGCTTTTTTGTGGGCAACGGCCGGTTTCGCGGCTCACGAATACCCTGTAATGTGACCGATCGCCCGGGGACATGGCCCTACCTTTCGCCCACAAAAGAAATAAGGTTAGAATGCCGTCTCTGTAGGGGGACTTCTGGAAAAGCGGCCTTCCGGTTCACGTCCGCGAGTCGGTTTTTCCAGCGGTTCTCAAGGCATTCCCGGGATGGAGCCCCTTGTCCCATCGTGCCTCGGTGCGGTGTCCTCTACGATGCCTTCCCCCGCACGGGGTCCTGAATTGGCAGGTGCCTGTGACCGACCGGGTCGCTGGGTGCATTTCGTTAATCAAAGAAGCAGTGGTCTATGTTCACGAAGGTCGCAACGAAGTTGTTCGGCAGTAAAAACGCCCGAGAAATCAAGCGGATGCGGAAGACCGTCTCCAGGATCAACGAACTGGAAGAGTCCTTCGGGGCGCTGTCGGATACTGAGCTGCAAGGCAAGACGGCCGAGTTCCGTCGCCGGCTGGATGAAGGCGAAACCCTGGACCAGCTGTTGCCCGAGGCCTTTGCTACCGCACGGGAAGCCGGCAAGCGGGTGCTGGGCATGCGTCACTTCGATGTCCAGATGATCGGGGCCATGACGCTGCACGAAGGCCGCATCGCCGAGATGAAGACCGGTGAGGGTAAGACGCTGGTGGCTACTGCGGCGGTTTACCTGAACGCCTTGCCCGGAGAGGGCGTCCATGTCGTGACCGTCAACGACTACCTGGCCTCCCGGGATGCGGAGTGGATGGGCAAGCTCTATCGTTTCCTGGGGCTACAGGTGGGCGTTATCGTGGCGGGCCAGGACAGCGCCGCCAAGCGGGAAGCCTATGCCGCCGACATTACCTATGGCACCAACAACGAATTCGGTTTCGACTACCTGCGCGACAACATGGCGTTCAGCACGGCTGACAAGGTACAGCGCGGCCTGAACTACGCCATCGTGGATGAGGTCGACTCCATCCTGATCGACGAAGCCCGTACCCCACTCATCATTTCCGGTGCGGCGGAAGACAGCTCCAAAATCTATCTGGCCGTCAACACCCTGGTGCCGAGCCTGGAGCAGGGCGAACCGGTGGAAGAGGGCGAGCCTTCCGGTGATTTCACCATCGACGAGAAGAGTCGCCAGGTGGAACTGACCGAAGCCGGTCACGAGAAAGTCGAGGACCTGCTGATCGAGAAGGGGCTGCTGGGTGAAGAAGAGAGCCTCTATTCGGCGTCCAACCTGAGCCTCCTTCACCACGTCCATTCCGCGTTGCGGGCGCATCACCTGTTCCAGCGGGACGTGGACTACATCGTCCAGGGTGGCCAGGTCGTCATCGTTGACGAGCACACCGGTCGGACCATGCCCGGCCGTCGCTGGAGTGAGGGGCTGCACCAGGCGATCGAGGCAAAAGAGGGCGTCAACATCCAGGCCGAGAGCCAGACCCTGGCTTCCACCACTTTCCAGAACTACTTCCGCCTCTACAATAAGCTGGCCGGCATGACCGGTACCGCGGATACGGAAGCGTTCGAGTTCCGCCAGATCTATGGCCTGGATGTGGTGGTTATCCCGCCCAACCGGCCGATCCAGCGCATTGACTACAACGATCTGGTCTACCTGACCCAGGAAGAGAAGTACCAGGCGATCATCGACGAGATCAAGGACGTCACCAGCGAAGGCCGTCCGGTGTTGGTGGGAACCGGCTCCATCGAAGCGTCCGAACTGCTGTCGATGCTGTTGCGCAAGGCCAAGATCGAGCACCAGGTGCTCAACGCCAAGCAGCACGAGAAGGAAGCCCATGTGATTGCGCAGGCCGGTCGGCCGGGCGCCGTGACCATCGCCACCAACATGGCGGGCCGGGGTACGGATATCGTGCTCGGCGGCAACTGGGAAGAGGAAGTGGCCCAGTTGGAGGATCCGACCGAAGAGCAGGTGGCCCGGGTCAAGGCCGAATGGACCGAGACCCACAACAAGGTGCTGGAAGCGGGCGGTCTGCATATCGTGGGCACCGAGCGTCACGAATCCCGCCGCATCGACAACCAGCTCCGTGGCCGTGCCGGCCGTCAGGGGGATCCGGGCTCCTCCCGCTTCTTCCTGTCGCTGGAGGACAACCTGATGCGTATCTTCGCCCCGGACCGGGTGAAGAACATCATGCAGGCGATGGGCATGAAGAAAGGTGAGGCCATCGAGCACCGCATGGTCACCAACGCCATCGAGAAGTCCCAGCGCAAGGTTGAGGGTCGCAACTTCGACATGCGGAAGACGCTGCTGGAATACGACGACGTTGCCAACGACCAGCGTAGCGTCATCTATGAACAGCGCAATGAAGTCATGGCCTCGGAAGACATCAGTGAACTGGTGGATACCGTTCGCGCCGATG
Source organism: Marinobacter halodurans (assembly GCF_004327985.1). GTDB lineage: Bacteria > Pseudomonadota > Gammaproteobacteria > Pseudomonadales > Oleiphilaceae > Marinobacter_A > Marinobacter_A halodurans. The sequence continues at coordinate 100,648 of NZ_SJDL01000012.1, read as the reverse complement.
TCGTCGATAGCGTGATCAGCGAGTACATCCCGCCGCAAAGTATGCCGGAGCAGTGGGACATCGCCGGTCTCGAGGCCCAACTGCAGTCCGAGTTGGCCGTCGACCTGCCGGTCCAGAAGTGGCTGGATGAAGACCAGAGCCTGTACGAAGAGAATCTGCGGGAGCGTATTCTCGAGGAGATCATCAAGGTCTACCGGGAGAAGGAAGAGATTGCCGGCGCCGAAGCCATGCGCAACTTCGAGAAGCAGGTTTTCCTGCAGGTGCTGGATACGCTTTGGAAGGAACACCTGTCCAACATGGATCATCTGCGTCGAGGTATTCACCTGCGCGGCTATGCCCAGAAGAATCCGAAGCAGGAATACAAGCGTGAGGCCTTCAACCTGTTTGAGAGCATGCTGGATGCCATGAAGCGCGACGTGACCCGGATTCTCTGCCACGTGCGGGTGCAGGGTGAGGCCGAAATGGAAGAGATCGAACGGCGCCGCCGGGAAGAGCTGGAACGCCAGATGGCGGCGGCCAACCTGAAGCACGAACAGGCCAGCGCCACGGCTACCGCCCGGTCGGCATCCGGAGAGGGTGACGATGGGCAGCAACCGCAGGCCCAGGGGCAGCCGGAAACCTACGTGCGCAGCGAGCGCAAGGTGGGACGCAACGAGCCCTGTCCGTGTGGGTCGGGCAAGAAATACAAGCAGTGTCACGGTCGGGTGGCCTGACAGGCGTATGGAAAAGCGCGGCCCGGTTCTTCGGGCGGCGCCCTGAAACAGGTGACGTCCGCTGAATCGGAACCGCTGGGGCGGGACCGGGATGGCGGACGTTTTTCGTATCCAGGGACCCCCTGAATCATTCCGGACCCGCGAGGGCAGCCGGGATTGATCCAGGGATCCCCGAGCAAGGAGATTGAGCATGGCGGTTGGTTTGGGGCCTTTGCCGGATTTCTACCCCGTAGCGGGCCTGCGATTGGGGGTTGCCCGTGCCGGGATCAGGAAGCCGGGGCGCCGCGATCTGGTCCTGATGGCACTGGATGAGGGGGCCCGCGTGGCCGGTATCTTCACGCGTAACCGGTTCTGTGCCGCGCCGGTCCTGGTGACCCGGGATCACCTGGGGCAGGCCGCGCCGCGTTTCCTGATGATCAATACCGGCAACGCCAACGCCGGAAACGGCGAACAGGGCCGGGTGGACGCCGAGGCATGCTGTTCGGCGCTGGCGGAACTGTCCGGCGTGACGGCCCAGCAGGTCCTGCCGTTCTCAACCGGTGTCATCGGCGAACCGCTGCCGGTTGAAAAAATCCGCAATGGCCTGCCGGAGGCGCTGGACAGCCTGTCGGAAACCCGCTGGGCCGAAGCGGCCGAGGGCATCATGACCACGGACACCCTGCCCAAGGGAGCCACCCGTCGTCTGGAGATTGACGGTCAGCCGGTCCACATCTCGGGGATCAGCAAAGGCGCCGGCATGATCCGTCCCAACATGGCGACCATGCTGGGCTTTATCGCCACCGACATCGCCATCGAACCGGCGCTGCTCCAGGCACTGGTCTCGGAACTGGGGGAGCAGTCGTTCAACCGCATCACCATCGATGGCGATACGTCGACCAACGACTGTTGCATGCTGGTGGCCACCGGCAAGAGCCAGGCCCCCGAGTTGACTGCCGACAGCCCACACCTGCCGGCCTTCCGCGAAGCCCTGCGAGACATCTTCATGACCCTGGCCCACGCGATCGTGCGGGATGGCGAAGGCGCGACCAAGTTCATCACCATCCGGGTGGAGACGGCCGCGAACCAGCAGGAAGCCCTGGATGTGGCCTACACCCTGGCGCATTCCCCGCTGGTGAAGACGGCGCTGTTCGCGTCGGATCCGAACTGGGGCCGTATACTCGCGGCCGTCGGCCGTGCCGGGGTGCCGGACCTGGATCTCACCGGAATCGAAATCGACCTGGGCGACGTGGCCCTGGTGCGTAACGGAGGTCGCGCCGCGGATTACACGGAGGCCCGGGGCCAGGCTATCATGGATCAATCCGACATCGGCATCCGGATTGCCCTGGGGCGAGGCGATGTGAGTGAAACGGTCTGGACCTGCGATCTGTCCCACGACTACGTCACCATCAACGCCGAGTACCGGACCTGATATGAAAGAAGTGCACGTTGCGGTCGGTGTGGTGCGCCAGGGGGATCGCATCCTGATCGCCCGGCGTCCTGATGACGCGCATCAGGGTGGGCTGCTGGAGTTTCCCGGCGGCAAGGTCGAGCCGGAAGAGCGTGTGCAGCAGGCCCTGGTACGGGAGTTGGACGAGGAAGTCGGCCTCCGTATCGATCCCCGGAACCTGCGACCGGTGATCGGCATTCGCCACGACTACGGTGACAAGCGTGTTTTTCTCGACGTGTGGGAGACCGACCGGTTCGAGGGCGAGCCCCACGGTCGGGAAGGGCAGCCGGTGCAGTGGCTGGCGGTCGACGCCCTGCATGACGATGATTTCCCGGCGGCGAACCGGCCGATTATCCGGGCGCTTCGATTGCCCCATCAGTATCCGATCACCGGGGACGCCGGCATGGATGGGGCGGCGCTGGTGGATCACACTTGCCGGCGCCTGGCGGCCCTGCGGCCGTCGATCTGCCTGTTTCGAGCTCCCTGGTTATCCCGGGACGCGTATCTTGATGCGGCCGGTCAGTTGCTGGACTGGTGCTCGGCCCGTTCGATCCGTTTGATGCTGCATGGCGATCCGGCACTCCTGGCGTCGATTCCCGCGGCCGGCATTCACCTGCCCTGGCATGTGGCGCGGCGACTGGACACCCGACCGTTGGCCAGTTCCGGGGTGTTGGGCGTATCCTGTCACCAGGAGGACGAACTGGCGCACGCTGCGCATCTGGGTGCCGATTTCGTGACCTTGGGACCGGTTGCCGAAACCGCCAGTCATCCGGATGCGGTGCCCATGGGATGGCCGCGCTTCACCGAACTGGCGGCCAGGGCAACGGTGCCGGTCTATGCGCTGGGCGGACTGTCCCTTGAGGATGTGGAGAGGGCCCGTGAGGCGGGGGCCCAGGGTGTCGCCGGTATCGGCACCTGGTGGTCGAATTGTTGAACCCGGGAGAGCAACCATTGAGTGAACTGACCCATCTGGACGAGACCGGCGCCGCACGCATGGTGGATGTGACGGATAAGGCCGTCACCAGCCGTGAAGCACGTGCCGAAGGATTTATCGCGATGCGGCCGGAGACGGTCGCCATGATCGTCGATGGCGAGCACCCCAAGGGGGACGTTCTGGCCACTGCCCGCATAGCCGGAATCATGGCGGCCAAGAAAACCCACGAACTGATTCCGCTGTGCCATGCCCTGAACCTGACGTCGGTGAAGGTGCATCTGACGCCGGTGAGTGACGGCGAGACCGGGGTGCATCTGGAAGCCGTGTGCCGGCTGACGGGGCAGACCGGGGTCGAAATGGAAGCGCTGACGGCGGTTAGCATCGCCGCTTTGACGCTTTACGACATGTGCAAGGCCGTGGACCGGGGTATGGTTATACGGGATGTGCGTCTGCTTGAGAAACAGGGCGGGCGCTCCGGCCATTGGAAAAGGGGGTAACGGCATGACCGCAGCGCTGGTGGACAATTTCGGACGGGAGGTCACCTACGTCCGCATTTCCGTCACGGACCGTTGCGATTTTCGTTGCGTGTACTGCATGTCCGAGGACATGACCTTCCTGCCCAAGTCCCAGATCCTGTCCCTCGAGGAAATCGAAGTCATTGCCCGCAACCTGGTGGCCTGTGGCGTCAGCAAGATTCGTCTGACCGGTGGCGAACCGCTGGTGCGCCCCGGTGTGGTCGGGCTGGCCGAACGCCTGAAGGCGCTGCCGGGGCTGCGTGAACTGTGCATGACCACTAACGGTGGCCGCCTGGAGGAGTTTGCCGAACCGCTCAAGGCGGCCGGTGTGGACCGGCTCAACATCAGTCTCGACAGCCTGGACCCGGAGCGATTCCGGGAACTGACCCGTATCGGCAAACTGGAGCGGGTGCTGGCCGGTATTGATGCCGCCCAACAGGCGGGGTTCGAGCACACCAAGCTGAACGCCGTCGTCCTCAAGGGGCGTAACGCCGACGAAGTGGTGCCGCTGGTACGCTTTGCGCTGGACAAGGGGCTCGACATCAGTTTTATCGAGGAGATGCCGCTGGGCGTGATCACCGAGCATGACCGGGCCGAGGCATTCTGCTCCAGTGACGAGATTCGCGAGACGCTGGGCCAGGTCTTTGACCTGCAACCGGTCGGCGATGACACCGGAGGGCCGTCCCGCTACTGGCAGGTGGAGGGCCACGCCAACCGGATCGGCTTTATCTCGCCACACAGTCATAATTTCTGTGGCGACTGCAACCGGGTGCGGCTGACCACGGAGGGGCGCCTGTTGCTGTGTCTGGGCAATGAACACTCCATGGACCTGCGGGAGATTATCCGGTCGCGGCCGGGGGACGACCTGGCGGTTCAGAGAGCGCTGCACGAGGCCATGACACTCAAGCCCGAACGGCATTACTTCTCCCACGACGCCGAGCCCCAGATCCTGCGTTTCATGAACGCCACGGGCGGTTGATACGCGTCGCCTGCGTTCGGTGTGCCGCGCAGTCGATCAGCGAATCCACCGCACGGCACACTACGTACCATTCAGGGTACGCCGACCCCGCCCATTCTGCTAAAATGCGCCGCCTGTTAATCTGAGTGAGGTACCGCCGTGGCCGTTCGCTATGTCCAGAGCTGCCGACTCCCGACGCCTTTCGGCGTTTTCGACATGCATGGGTTCGAGGAACCGGACACCGGCAAGGAGCACGTCGCCCTGACCCTCGGGTCTGTCGACGGGGATGCACCCGTGTTGGCCCGCACCCACTCTGAATGCCTCACCGGCGACGCGCTGTACAGCATGCGCTGTGACTGTGGTTATCAACTGGAAGAAGCGTTACGCAGTATTGCCCGGGAGGGGCGGGGGATCCTCATGTACCTGCGCCAGGAAGGCCGCGGCATTGGCCTACTGAACAAGATCCGCGCCTATCACCTGCAGGACCAGGGCGCCGATACCGTCGAGGCCAATGAGCAACTGGGCTTTGCGGCGGATCTGCGGGACTACAGCATGTGCAAGGACATGTTGGATCACCTGGGCATCGCCCGCCTCAAGCTGATGACCAACAACCCCCGCAAGGTCAACGCCCTGCGCGGCCTGGGCATTGACATCGTCGAACGGGTGCCGCTGCATGTCGGCCGCAATCCCCACAACGAGAATTACCTCGACACCAAGCAGAGCAAGCTGGGCCACTGGCTGGAGACGCATCAGGACGATGAGCCCTGAGTGATCAGCGATACAGGGAAGAAGGGCAGCCCCGGCGGGCTGCTCCAAAGCTGAAGAGGGTGTTGCAAAAGCCCCAGTATTCCAAAAGTTGCGTCGTACACTCCCTCTCCCCTCGAGGGAGAGGGGGGCGCCGTCCAGGCGCCCTTCTATCGCAGGCGATTATGTCCGGCGAGGCTTTCGCCTCGACCCCCTCTCTCCAAACCTCCGCTCCGCGCCCCGGCCCAAATCCAGAGGCTGTGGGCGTTCCGGCGGGCGAAGCGATGCTTCGCTGTTTCCGCCTGCACCCCGCCAGGGGAGAGAGGCTTTTACCCGAAAGCTTTTACAACACCCTCTGAAGCTTCGGCTACATTTCAGGGCCAGCTCAAGCATGTAGCAGAAGCTTCAGCTTCTTAGGCACCGAAGGTGCCCCGAATGAAATGCTTAAAGGGCGGGATAGTCACGTAGGTTGAGCTGACGCAGGACGCCCAACAATAAGCGGGCACCGGACGTTCCCGTTATCGTGGGCATGCTTGGAACACGGGTTCTCAAAAACCGGCTTGGCAACCATTGGATGGGATGAGATTGGCCGCAAACCCGGCCTGTTGGGCTTCCTGCGTCAGCCTACGATCTGAAGCTCCGGGCTATTTAACCGCCCGCAACGCCTTCAGATCGCTCATCTGGGTCAGGCGATCCTCGATCCGTGCCTGGATGGACTGGGTGGTCAGGCCGCATTCCTCAAGCTGTTCGCCGTGCTTGCCGTGTTCGATGAACTGGTCCGGCAGGCCGATTTGCAGCAGTGACGCTTCGATGCCTTCCCCGTTGAGGTATTCGGACACGGCACTGCCGGCACCGCCGGCTACTACGTTTTCTTCCAGCGTCACGATCAGGTCGTGTTTTTCCACGAGATCCCGGATCAGGTCGGTATCCAGGGGTTTTACGAATCGCATGTCCGCAACCGTGGCGTCCAGCGCTTCAGCGGCCGGCAGCGCGGTTGAGAGCAGGGTGCCGAAGTTGAGGAGCGCAATGCGCTTGCCCTCGCGGACGATCCGGCCCTTGCCAATGGGCGCCGTTTGCAAGGCGGTATCGATCACCGCGCCGGGACCGGTACCGCGGGGATAACGAACCGACGCCGGGCCTCGATGGGCCAGACCGGTCTGCAGCAGCAGGCGGGTCTCGTTTTCGTCCGAGGGCGCCATCACCACCATGTTGGGAATACAGCGCAGGTAGCTGATGTCGAAAGCCCCGCCGTGCGTGGGGCCGTCTTCGCCCACCAGACCGGCGCGGTCGATGGCGAACAGGACGTCCAGGTTCTGGATCGCGACGTCATGGATCAACTGGTCGTAGGCGCGTTGCAGGAAGGTGGAATAGATGGCTACCACCGGTTTGGCGCCGTCGCAGGCCAGGCCGGCCGCCAGGGTGACCGCGTGCTGCTCGGCGATGGCGACGTCGTAATAGCGCTCGGGAAAGCGTTGGCTGAACCTGACCAGGTCAGAGCCTTCGCACATGGCCGGCGTAATGCCCACCACGCGTTCGTCCTGCTCCGCCGTGTCGCACAGCCACTGGCCAAATACATTGGCGTACTTCGGCAGTTTCGGCGCCGGCTTGCTGTCCGCCGGTTTGACCGGTGGCTTCGGCTCGATCTTGTTGATGGCATGGTAGCCAATGGGATCCGCTTCGGCCGGGGCAAAGCCCTTGCCCTTCTTGGTGACCACATGCAGGAACTGCGGGCCGTCCAGGTCGCGGATGTTCTGCAGCGTGTCGATCAGCAGCGGCAGGTCATGACCGTCGATCGGGCCGATGTAGTTGAAGCCCAGTTCCTCGAAGAAGGTGCCGCCGGAGATCAGGCCCTTGAAATGCTCCTCGGTCTTGCGCGCCAGCGCCATCAGGTTGGGCGCCCCCTGCAGGAATTTCTTGCTGCCATCGCGGACTTGGTTGTAGGTCCGGCTCGCCAGCAGCTTGGCAAAATAGCTGGAGAGGCCGCCCACGTTCTGGGAGATCGACATATCGTTGTCGTTGAGGATCACCAGCATGTTGGTGCGCAGGTGACCGGCGTGGGTCAGGGCCTCGAAGGCCATGCCCGCGGTCATCGCACCATCGCCGATCACGGCGATACTCTTGCGCCGGGACTGCTGCATACGGGCCGCAATCGCCATGCCGAGTGCCGCACTGATGGAGGTGCTGGAGTGACCCACGCCGAAGGTGTCGTAATCGCTCTCGCCGCGCTTGGGGAAACCGGCCAGGCCGTCCTTCTTGCGGATGGTGCCCATGCGGGCGCGACGACCGGTGAGGATCTTGTGGGGATAGGCCTGGTGGCCCACGTCCCACACCAGACGGTCGTCCGGAGTGTTAAAGACGTAATGCAGGGCAACGGTCAATTCCAGCACACCCAGCCCCGCGCCAAAGTGGCCGCCGGACTGCCCCACGCTCCACAGCAGGAACGCGCGGAGCTCGCGGGCCAGTTGTGGCAACTGGTCCTCGCTCAGCTCACGCAGCTCATCGGGTGTGTTGACCCGGTCCAACAGTGGCGTGTTGGGCTGGCGAGATGGAATCTCCTTAAATGTGGTTGTGTCCTGCATCCGCTCTGATCTTCTGAATCGATATGGGGCGATTATACGGGATCGGTCACCGGACTTTCACATTTCCGTTTGGAAATGTCGCTCAATGCGTCCGCGTGACGACGAAATCGGCGATCTGGCGCAGCGGATCGGCGCTGCGACCAAATACTGCGAGCGCCGAGACGGCTTGTTCCTGCAAGGATCGAAGATGATCGCGGGTGCCGTCAATACCCAGGCACGCCGGATAGGTGGGCTTGTTGCGCGCGGCATCCGATCCCTGGGGCTTGCCGATGGTGTCGGTGGCGCCTTCGATATCCAGCAGGTCGTCCTGAACCTGGAACGCCAGACCCAGTGCCCGGCCGTAGCTGCGCAGGGCAGCGATCTGGGCTTCGTCGGCGCTTTCGGCGGCCAGCGCCCCCAGGCTGATGCTGGCTTCAATCAGGGCGCCGGTCTTGCAGCGATGCATGCGCTGCAGATCCTCCAGTGACAGGGACTGGCCCACCGAACCCAGGTCGATGGCCTGCCCGCCGACCATGCCCGCCTGGCCGCTGGCCCGGCTGAGGATCTGCAACATCCGCACGCGTGTGGGCGCGCTGTAATCACCCTCGGAGCCGATCACTTCAAACGCGAGGGTTTGCAGGGCGTCGCCGGCCAGAATCGCGGTGGCTTCGTCGTAGGCGACGTGAACCGTGGGTTTGCCGCGGCGCAGGGCGTCGTCGTCCATGGCCGGCAAATCATCGTGGATCAGTGAATAGGCGTGGATCAGTTCAACGGCGCAGCCAGGCACAAGGGCGGTATCCGGAGGGTGGCCGATGGTCATTGCCGAGGCCATGGCCAGGATGGGACGGATCCGCTTGCCGCCGCCCAGGACCGCGTAACGCATTGCTTCCTGCAGGCGGGGGGCGGGGCCCTCGGGATCATCCAGCCAGCGGTCCAGGGTGGCTTCGATGACGGTGCGCCACTGGACCTGCAGTTCGCTCATCGGTTGGCTGCTCATTGCCCGTCGTCGTCCTCATGGAACGGTTGGGTGACGAATTCGTCACCGTCGGCCTTGACCAGCTTTTCCACCCGCTGTTCCGCCTGTCGCAGCGCCTGCTGACACTCGCGGGTCAACCGGACGCCGCGCTCGAACGCCGCCAGGGATTTCTCCAGGGGCAGGTCCCCCTGCTCCAGGTCGCGGACCAGGGCTTCAAGCTCATTGAGGGATTTTTCGAAGTCGGCAATGGTGACGCCGGTTTCGTCAGTCATGACGGGGGTTCTCCGCGGCAGGTCTGTTTGCGGCGGAGTATACCAGAGCGCGACCGGTTTGCGTTTCCTATAGCGGCGGAGACGGCTATCCTCTATGGAAAATATCGGTTGGAGCAGGCTATGTGGCAGGGCGAGGAGCGCAGGCGGTACTACCGGGTCGATGACCGGGTCGCGCTGCGTTACATGCGGTTGTCCGACGGCGGGTCGGTGGCCGGTGAGTTATCGGATCTGTCACTGCGCTCGCGGCTGGCGGATCTGGAACTGATGCTGGACCAGGCCCTGGCCAAGCTGGCGGTCGCCGCGCCGGAGGTCCTGGAGGTGGCGGATCTGCTCAACCGCAAACTGGACCTGGCGCTGGAAGGTGCCGGACTGGGGCTGGACGGCGAGCGCCCGGCGACCCTGGTGACCCGGGACGTCAGTCTTTCCGGCAGCGGCTTTGCCTTTGCCGTCGGGGAGACATTGGCGGTGGGCGAAATGGTGCTGGTGGACCTGCTGTTCCATCCGGAGCGACGGACCATTCGCGCGTTAACCCGGGTGGTGGCCTCCGACGGCCCGGACGCCGGCTACCTGCGCCTCGATATCGAACGCATCACCGAGGCGGACCAGGAGTTGCTCATGAGCCACATCCTGCGCTTGCAGAGTGCCCGTTTGCGCCAGCGCGACGGGGCGTCTCAGTCCGAGCCGGATGAGTGAACGGCATCCCGCTGCCAGTTGAACGTCTGACGTCCGCCCGGCTCGCCGCCGCGTAACCATTCCTGTTCGGTGACCGCCACGGTCCCGTCCCGGTGCACCGAGACGATGGTGGTGGCCCGTGTGCCATAGGTCTGGCTGCGAATGAACGGCGACGACAGGAAACGTTCCCGCTCAAGACCGATCCCGGTATCCGGCAGGAAGTCGTCCGGTGCCGGCGTGGTATCCATGAGGGCCTCGATCAGGACCGGATGCAGCTGTTCCCGTGGCGTGTCGTGCAGACGATCATGCAGGGTCCTGCGTAACCGCACCAGTTTCGGCCATGGGCTCTGCAGCAGGTGGTTGCTCAGGCCGTAGACGCCGCGGTGCAGGGCGCGGCCGGGATGACTGTCCCGGTTACTGAAATACCAGCCCTGGCGATCGTCCACGCGGATCAGGTTGTAGCCCGCGAAACGGTCGGTGCTGTCCCGCAGGTGCTGGTCCAGTGAGTCGACGTCCTCCGTCAGCGCCTGGATTGGCAACTGTCCCCGGGACCAGTCGCCCCGCTCCGGCTGCCCGTCACGGAAATTGGTCACTGCGGCCACCCGACCGTCCCGGGTCACGCCCAGCCAGGTACCGCCGGATTGTTCGTCGCGACCGGCCAGCATCTCCGGAGAGGACCACCAGTGCATGGCGCGGGTCGGGCGCTGGTAGAATTCGTCGCGGTTGGCGGCGACCACCAGCGGCAGGTCAGGGTGCTGGCCAATGGCAAACAGGATGAGGCACATCGTGATTTCCGGTTGGTTTCTGGGGACGGTGCAGTGAACCCGAAGTCTCCCCTGTGTATCATACGGGCCTTTATGCTGGCTATCGGAGCGATGGCATCATGAGCCTGGCCATACTGTTTGCAATCTACCTGGTACTGGGTGCCTTCGCAGGTGCATTGGCCGGTCTGTTCGGCATCGGTGGCGGCCTGGTGATCGTGCCGGTGCTGATCTTCAGCTTTGGGTTGCAGGGGCTCGATCCGGCGATTGCTGCTCACCTGGCGGTCGGGACGTCCCTGGCCACCATCGTCTTTACGTCCATCAGTTCCGTTCGCTCCCATCACCGGCGCAGTGCGGTGGACTGGCCGGTCTTCCGGTCGATGGCGGTGGGGATCGTGATCGGAGCCATGGTCGGCGCCTGGACCGCGTCGCTGTTATCCGGTGCCGCACTGGAACTGATCATCGGCGTCTTTGTCATTCTGGTCGGGCTCAAGATGCTGTTCGACGTCAAACCCAAACCGGGACGTGCCGTGCCGGGCAAGCCGGGCCTGGTGGCTGCCGGCAGCGGGATCGGCTGGGTTTCCGCAATCTTCGGGATCGGCGGCGGAACACTCACGGTGCCGTTCCTGAGCTGGTGCAACGTGCGCATGCAGCGTGCGGTGGGGACGTCGTCCGCCTGCGGGCTACCCATCGCCGTAGCCGGCGCGCTGACCAACATCGCCACCGGCTGGCGGGTGCCGACGTTGCCCGAATACAGCCTGGGCTTTATCTACCTGCCGGCATTGATCGGCATTGTGGCCACCAGTGTCCTGTTTGCCCGGGTGGGTGCGGCACTGGCCCATCGGCTGGATGCCATGTTACTGAAACGGATTTTTGCCATGGTCCTGCTGGTAGTGGGCGTCCGCTTCCTGATCTGACCGGCTTCCATTAACGAGAGAAACTGCATGCTGCGTTATCCACAGATTGACCCGATTGCTGTCTCCATCGGCCCGTTGAAGATTCACTGGTATGGCCTGACCTACCTGGTGGGCTTCGTGGTGGGCTGGTGGCTGGGTCGCCTCCGCACCCGTAAACCCTGGTCGCCCGTCAACGAGGAACAGATGGGGGACCTGCTGTTCTACATTGCGCTGGGTGTGGTGTTGGGCGGACGCTTCGGCTATGTGATCTTCTACAACTTCGATACCTTCCTGGCCGATCCGCTGTGGCTGTTCCGGGTCTGGGAGGGCGGCATGTCCTTCCACGGTGGACTGGTCGGCGTCATGCTGGCGATGTGGTGGTTCGGCCGCAAGATGAACTGCGGTTTCTTCAGGATTGCCGATTTCGTCGCGCCACTGGTGCCTGTGGGATTGGGAGCCGGTAGGATCGGCAACTTTATCAACGGCGAGCTCTGGGGGCGGCCGACGGACGTGCCCTGGGCCATGGTTTTCCCGACGGCGCCGGACGCGCTGCCCCGCCACCCGTCCCAGCTCTACGAATTTGCCATGGAAGGGGTGCTGCTGTTTATCATCCTGTGGGTGTTCTCCAGCAAGCAGCGCCCGCGTATGGCGGTGTCCGGCCTTTTCCTGGTTGGCTACGCCTGCTTCCGCATCCTGGCGGAATTCTTCCGGCAGCCGGATGCCCAGCTCGGGTTCCTGGCCTTCGACTGGGTGACGATGGGGCAGATCCTGTCCCTGCCGATGCTGCTGGCCGGTGTTGTATTGATGATTTGGGCATACAGGAGCAAAACGCGATGAAAGCCTACCTGGACCTGATGCGTGACGTGGTCGAGAACGGCACCGACCGGGGCGACCGGACCGGCGTGGGCACGCGCTCGGTATTTGGCCGCCAGATACGTTTCGACCTGGGTGAGGGCTTTCCGCTGGTCACCACCAAGAAGGTGCACCTGCGCAGCATCATCTACGAGTTGCTCTGGTTCCTGAACGGCTCCACCGACAACAACTGGCTGCGCGAGCGCAAGGTCAGTATCTGGAATGAGTGGGCGCTGGAGAACGGCGACCTGGGGCCGATCTATGGCAAGCAGTGGCGCAGTTGGCGGTGTCCGAACGGCGAGGTGGTGGACCAGATCAGTGACGTGGTGCAGCAGATCCGGGTCAAGCCCACCTCCCGTCGCCTGATCGTGTCGGCATGGAACCCGGCGGAACTGCCGGACGAGTCCGTCAGCCCGCAGGGCAACGTCGAACAGGGCCGCATGGCGCTGGCCCCGTGTCATTGCCTGTTCCAGTTCTACGTGGCCAACGGCAAGCTATCCTGCCAGCTCTACCAGCGCAGCGCCGACCTGTTCCTGGGGGTGCCGTTCAATATCGCGTCCTACAGCCTGCTGACCCATATGATTGCCCAGCAGTGCGATCTGGATGTGGGTGAGTTCGTGCATACCTTTGGTGACTGTCACCTGTACCAGAACCACCTGACGGACGACATCGTGTTCGAACAGCTCAAGCGCGAGCCGCGCCCGCGGCCGAAGCTGAACATCCGGCGCAAGCCGGCCAGCCTGTTCGACTATGAGCTGGAAGACTTTGAATTCGAGGACTATGACCCGCTGCCGGTCATCAAGGCCCCGATTGCCATCTGAGGAGTTGAGACGATGCGCAAGGCGTTGATTGTCGCCATGTCACGGAACCGGGTCATCGGCCGGAATAACGCGTTGCCCTGGCATCTGCCCGGCGACCTGCGTTATTTCAAGCAGGCCACGATGGGCAAACCGATCCTGATGGGGCGCAAGACCTTCGAGTCCATCGGCCGTCCCCTGCCGGGTCGTTTGAACGTCGTGATTACCCGGGACCAGAGCTGGTCGGCGCCCACCGGTGTCGCGGTCGAGCATGCGCTGGCGGAGGCCTATCGCCGCGCGGAGGCCCAGGCGGAGCTGGAAGGCGGGGATGAGATCATGATTATCGGCGGGGGGCAGATCTACGCCGAAGCCCTGCCGGATATCGATCGTATGTACGTGACCCAGGTCCATGCCGAGGTGGACGGGGACGCCTGGTTCCCGGAAGTGGACTGGGACCGGTGGGAGGAACTCGGACGGGAGGACTTCTCCGCGTCCGAGAACAATCCGTACGACTACAGCTTCATCGTCTATCAGCGTCGCTCGGATGACTGACGACGGGGCGGCTTGCCCTTGGGTTTGCCGCCGGAGCCGGGCTTGCCGTTGCGCGGGCCTTTCCTGAAGCCCGGCTTTTGGCCGGGTTTGCCGCCGCGCCGGTCGCCCTTGAAGGGGCGGTTGCTGCGCGCCGGCGGGATCGGCAGATCCGTCGGGGCTTCCAGTGGCATGGCACCCGGTTGAGCGGACTCCAGCCAACAGGCCAGGGCGCCGGCCATCATTGCCGGGTCCATATCGTTGCGCTCGGCGATTCCATCCAGCAGGGCCATTGCCTTGGCCAGGCGACCATCCTCGGCGAAGCCCAGCAACTGTTCCTCGAACTGCTTCTCACGCAGTTTCTGCAGCTCTGCCGGAGGCGGCAACTGATAGTCGCTCATCGGCGAGTTGGTGGCCCGCTCCAGGGTCCGCAGCCAACTGCGCTCACGCGGGGTCACCAGCAGGATGGCCTTGCCTTCGCGGCCGGCACGGCCGGTACGACCCACCCGGTGGATATAGGCTTCGCTGTCGTAGGGCACGTCATAGTTGATGACGTGGGTGATACGGGGCACATCCAGGCCGCGGGCCGCGACGTCGGTCGCCACCACAACGTCCAGTTTGCCCCGGCGCAGGTCTTCCACCGCCTGCTCGCGCTGGCGCTGGTTGATGTCGCCATTCAGCGGTGCGACCGCGTGGCCGCGGGCGGAGAGCTTGTCGGCCAGCAGCGTGGTTTCCGCCTTGGTGCGCACGAAGATGATGGTGGCGTCCACCGGCTCCACTTCCAGGATGCGGGTGAGGGCATCCAGCTTGCGCTCGGCAAACACCGGGAGGACAAACTGGGCGATCCGCGAGACGGTCCGGGTCTGGCTCTCGATCTTCACTTCTTCGGCGTTGGCCAGGTAGGTCTGGGCGACCTTACGAATCGGTCCGGGCATGGTGGCGGAGAACAGGGCCCGCTGGCAGTTCTCCGGGGTTTTGGCCAGGATCGCTTCGATATCGTCGATAAAGCCCATCCGCAGCATCTCGTCCGCTTCATCGAGGACGACAGAGCGCAGTTGGTCCAGCTTGAGGGTGCCGCGGCGCAGGTGATCCAGCAGGCGGCCCGGGGTACCCACGATGACCTGGGTGCCGCGCTGCAGTGCTTTCAGTTGGGGCCGGAAATCCTGGCCGCCGTAAATCGGCAGGACTTGCAGGCCCTTGATGCTGGAGGAATAGGTGGTGAACGCCTCCGCGACCTGGATGGCCAGTTCGCGGGTGGGTGCCAGCACCAGGATCTGGGGCGCCTGCAGCGTCGGATCGATGGCGCTCAGCAGCGGCAGGGCAAATGCCGCTGTCTTGCCGGTGCCGGTCTGGGCCATACCCAGCAGGTTGCGACCGGCCAGCAGGATAGGGATGGACTGCGCCTGGATAGGCGACGGGGTTTCATAACCCACGGACGAGACCGCATCAAGGACCGCCGGGTGGAGGCCAAGTTCGGCAAAGGTTTTTGTTTGCATTCAGGAAACTCAGGATTCGGGGAGGTGAGCGACGCTCCCGGAACTGCGTCCAAAACGAGACAGAGGGAGCCATATGAGGGGCATTATAGCTGTTTACGATCGTTATAGATATGTGTGTGATAGTCGGTCGGGTAGGTAAATGTACGCCCGCAGCCATTGCGCTGGAACCGGGCCCGGGGCAGGATACATTCCTTTCGATCAATCGGCGCCGTGGGGTGACAGACATGCATTTTGATGAACTGCTGGCCGGGGTGGAAAACGACAGCCTGGTGATTCCGGCCAGTTGGGGACAGGGGCGGGCCACCTTTGGCGGCCTGGTGGCTGCGCTGACCTTCCTGAAAATGCAGGCGGCCGTCCAGCCGGGTCGTCCGCTGCGTGCGTTGCAGGTGGCCTTTGTCGGTCCGGTAACGGTCGACGAGCCGGTGTCTTTCGAGGTTGAGCTGCTGCGGGAAGGCCGGGCTGCCAGCCAGGTGCAGGGGCGCCTGGTGCAGGGGGGCGAGGTCCGCCTGTCGGCGCTGGCCAGTTTTGGCGGTGATCGGGAATCCTCCGTGCAGGTCTCGCCCGATCCGGCACCCGAAGCGCCGGCCCCCGAGCAGTGTCCGGAGTTGGGCTACATCGCCGGTATGACGCCGGAATTTACCCGGCATATCGAGATGCGGTGGGCGTTCGGTCACTTCCCGTTCGCGGGCAGGCCGGTCCGGGAAATGGGGGGCTGGATGCGGTTCCGGGAAGCCGGCGAGGCCATGGGCGACGCGCATGTCATCGCACTGGTCGACGCCTGGCCGCCAGCCGTGCTGCAACACCTGAAACAGCCGGCACCGGCCAGTTCCATGAGCTGGTCCCTGGAAATCGTCCACCCCCGCCCGGAGATGAAGGCGGACGAGCCCCTGCTGTACCGTGCCGTGATCGACCAGGCCGGTGGTGGCTACGGGCACACCCACGCCACCATCTGGAATGGTCAGGGTGAACTGGTGGCGCTGAGCCGCCAGACGGTCACGGTCTTCGGATAATGTCGCCTCAGGCGGCACCGGAACGCCGTCAGGCGCAGCCCAGCACGCGCAGGCCAGCCCGGGCCACCGGTGGGATCATGTGACGGTAGAGGTAGCTCCACGATGGCTCGCCATGCAGCATGACGACGGTTTCGCCGTCGCCTGGCCCTTCATCCACGTAATGCATATGCAGATTGGGGGCGACGTCGACGTAATGGGGTGAAAAGGGAAAGTCGGGCAACTGCGCGAAGCGCTGTTCCTCGGTTCGAAGAATACGCATCCTGTCTAAAGCACGGATTTGGCCTGATTGATTCAGACTCTGAGGAAAGGGTAGCGCGGAATGGCGTCAGGGTGCGGGTACCGGGATCACATCCCCGGCAGAGCGGTTCCGGTATTAACCGGCCGCCTGCTGATCCTGATTCTGCTTTTCGAGTTGGCGAAAGGCTTCGTCCATGCAATTGACGGCGCCGCAGTCGTCCGCCGAGCACAGACCGATGGTGTGACAGGCCAGATCCTGGCGGTTGTCACGTTCGTTGGGAAATATACGTGCCTTGGGCAGGATGGAACCGCAATGGCCACACTGGAACGTGGGAATCACACTGCCTTCGGCCAGCTTGGCAATATAATGTTCTTGTTGAGTCATGGTATCTCCTTGTTGGTCGTGTCCTGGAAGTGTTCTCCGTTTCACAGCCCATTTGTCTAACCTAAGGGCCTTTCATGACATTTCCAAGTCAATTTTGACCGCTGGAGATACGTAGAAAACGAGACCCTCGATCAATGCTCTCACGTCGTTGGGCGGAGATCGTTGATTCTGCGGATGATTGTCAGGAACAGGTCCAGGCCTACCGGAATCAGCTCGTCCGGGAAATCGTAATCGGGATTATGCAGTTGAGGGTGCCCGTCGCCGGCCCCGAGACCAAACATGGCGCCCTCGGCGTGCAGCGTGAAGACGCCGAAATCCTCGGACCAGCGAAACCCCTCGGGCATCCGGTGGAAGGGGACGCCGGCCTCCCGGCAGGCCTGTGCCACATGCTCGAAGCCGGCCTCGCCATTGACGCTGGCGAGAAAGTCGTCCTCCCATTCGAAGGTCACTTCAAGGTCGGCCTGGGCGGCGGCGTCCCGCGCCAGCTCGCAGGCGGCCTCCGACAGTGCCGCCATGACGTCGTCGGTCTCACTGCGCAGGGTGGCCATCAAGACGGCCTCGCCCGGTGCGGTACCGAAGCCTTTCTCGCCCAGTCGGGCATGGACCAGGGTCACCCAGGCCGACTCGGTGAACTGCCGGGGCAGCGTCGGCAATACCTGCATGAGGTGGGCCAGGGCTGGCGCCGGGCTGATGCCGTCTTCCGGATGGGCTGCGTGGGATGTCTTGCCGGTGAGTCGGATGATCATTCCGCGGGATGCGCAGTTGAACGGGCCCGGCCGTGTAAAAACTTCGCCCAGCGGAAGCCCGGGTACGTTATGCAGGGCAAACGCGAAGTCCGGTTGGTAGGGTGCGAAACGCGGGTCGTGGAACACGCGCCGGGCGCCCTGGCCATCCTCCTCGGCCGGCTGGAACAGCAGGATTACCCGGCCCTGCCGCGGACGCTGGTGCTGCAACTCCCGGGCAAGACCCAGGACGATGCTCATATGGCCGTCATGGCCGCAGGCGTGGGCGCAGCCGCTGATCCCGGAGCGGTGTTCGTGATTGCCATGCTCGTGAATGGGCAGGGCATCCAGTTCGCAGCGAACCAGCGTCGTCGGCCCTTCATCGGCGCCGTTGAAGACGGCCAGCAGGCCGGTGCCGCCCAGGCCGGTGACGATGGCATCCGGCCCGCACGGTTCCAACAGCGTCCGGATGCGCTCGGCCGTGGCCTGTTCGTGACCGGAGAGCTCGGGATGGCGGTGCAGTTCCCGGCGGATCCGGGTCAGGTCATGAAGGTCGGTCATATCGGTGTCGGCAGTCAGTTTTCCGGTGGTGCGGGGCGCCGGTTGGAGCGTGGATCGTCCCAGTCGAGGGAGCGTGGGTCGTACCACTCCATCTCGTCGAGGACCTTTTCGTGTGTCGCGGACGAAAGCGTCGGCCACAGGGTCTGGAAATCCTCCAGGCCCTCTTCGCGGCGCCGCGCCTGCTTGCTGCGCAGCTTGGCAAGAATGGAGGGCAGGCGCAGGGCTTCGCCCAGTTGGCCGGGGCGGATGACCTCCTGGCCCATGACCTTCTTGCGATGGGTGCGACGGGCCAGGGTTCGCTGCAGGGCTTCGGCCGCTTCGATGGCGGTTTCTATGGAAAAATCGATCGTATCCAAAGTGCTGTTTCCGTCAGACAGGTGTCTGTTCCGGTCGAATTCGTTGCCGGTTGCAACTGAAGATGACATAAAATCGGGCTGCAACAGGCCATAATGTACTATAGCCTCACCGGATGCCGGCTTGCCATGGGCAAGAATGCCTACGGGGCACTCGGGTGCGGCAAAGGGATCTGACCAGGGAGTCTTGACCGATATGTACGATATTCTCGAGCGACGCTCGTTCCTTGCCATGTTGCTGGTGGTGTCGCTGGCGTTCCTGTTCCTGATCAAACCCTTCACCGGGCCGATATTCTGGGCGGTGGCCATTGCGGTCATCTTCAATCCTGTCCAGCTCTGGCTGCTCCGCCGCCTGCCGGGCCGCCACAACCTGGTGGCGTTTCTCTCGCTGATTCTGTGTCTGGTGATTGTGATCCTGCCCAGCCTGGCGTTGATTTCGTCGCTGATTACGGAGGGCGTCGGACTGTATCAGCGGGTCCAGTCCGGAGAACTCAACCCGGGACAGTACATCGATCAGATCAACCAGGCATTTCCGGCCATCCAGTCTTTTCTGGACCGGTTTGATGTGGATCTGAACAAACTGCGTGAGGGCGCCGTGTCCACCTTCGTTGGGGGCAGTAAACTGGTCGCGAAGCAGGCGTTGGGTATTGGCCAGAACACTTTCCAGTTCTTCCTGTCCTTCTCACTGATGGTTTACCTGGCGTTCTTCCTGTTGCGTGATGGGTCGCGGCTGATCGATCTGCTGATCCGCGCTCTGCCTCTGGGCGACGAGCGCGAGCGCCTGCTGTTCGCCAAGTTCGCGGAAGTGACCCGGGCAACGGTCAAGGGCAATCTTCTGGTTGCGGCCGCCCAGGGCGCGCTGGGTGGCTTTATCTTCTGGGTGCTGGGTATCGGCGGCGCGTTGCTTTGGGGGGTGGTGATGGCCATCGCCTCGCTGATCCCTGCGGTGGGGGCGGCGCTGGTCTGGGTGCCGGCGGCGCTGTACCTGGCGGCGATCGGCGATTACGTGCACGCAGCCATCCTCACGGCCTTCGGCGTACTGGTGATTGGACTGGCGGACAACCTGCTGCGGCCGATTCTGGTCGGACGTGATACCAAGCTGCCCGACTACATGGTATTGCTGTCGACGCTGGGCGGCATTGTCATGTTTGGCATAAACGGCTTCGTGATGGGCCCCCTGGTCGCGGCTCTGTTCGTGGCCTTCTGGGGGATTTTTATTCGTGAATTCAATGACCCGGCCCGCGCGGCCCTGGAAGAGGCGGTAGAGGGGGCGGATGGGTGTGGCGAGAGCTGACCCGGGTCGGCAAAATGGGTTAGCATGGCGTCTGGAGCGGCAAAGCAAGCGCTTGGCCCTCCGGATCCGTACTCTCAGGAGAATAAGATGAATAAAACAATCCCGAGCAAGAAATGGCTGGCGACAGGGGCTCTGGCAGCCCTGGTGACGTTTGGGGGCGCGCCGGCCCATGCCGCAGACGATGTTTTTGCCCTGCAGAACGCCCTTTATGGGGCGGGTTACAGGATTGACAGTGCGGATGGCCAGATGGGCCCGTCGACCCAGTCCGCACTGGAGGCCTTCCAGAAAGACCACGCCGGGCTGAAAGTCACCGGCAAGCTGGACCAGGCCACCAAGGAAGCCCTGGGCATGGTGTCGGTACAGGTGGCCAAGGCGGACGTTGCCAAACCCACACCGGCTCCGGCCAAGCAGGCCAAAAAGGCCGATGAGCCGAAACCCGCCGCAACCGACGACGAATCCGGGGACGCCGTCGAAGAAGATGACGATGGTGGCTGGCTCTTCTTCTGATCACACCTTCCGGCCCCCGCTTCGCCGCATCCTGGTCAGTGCCTGCCTGATGGGCGAGAACGTGCGGTACGACGGGGGCAACCTATTTACCGATCACTCGCTGATCCGGCAATGGCGTCGTGAAGGACGCCTGGTATCCGTCTGTCCGGAAATGGCGGGTGGTTTGCCCGTCCCCCGACCCGCTGCCGAAACCCACGGCGGTGACGGCCGCGCTGTGCTGGCGGGTCAGGCGCGGGTCATCGCCCGGGACGGTGACGACGTGACGTCCGCTTTTGTGGCGGGCGCCGATACCGCCCTGGAAACGGCTCGGGATCGGCGTTGTGTCATGGCGATCATGGCGGCGCGAAGCCCCAGTTGCGGGAACCGTGAGATTTACGACGGGCGTTTTTCGGGCCGGCTGGTCGCGGGGCAGGGAACGGCAGCCGCACGATTGGCGGCCGCCGGTATTCCCGTGTTCAACCAGCACGAGCTGGAGGAGGCTGCGGCCTACCTGCACTCACTCGGGTGAGCGGTGCAGGTGGCGGGCAGCGAGGGTCAGTCCAGTTTTTCCAGATCCCGGACACCGCCTTTGTCGGCGCTGGTGGCCAGCAGGGCGTAGGCTTTAAGCGCGGCTGACACCTTGCGGGTGCGCGGCGCCTCCGGTTTCCAGCCTCGCTCGTCGCGGTCGGCGCGGCGCCTGTCCAGTTCCGCCTGATCCACCATCATGTTGATGCTGCGCTCGGGGATGTTGATCACGATCGTATCGCCATTCTCGATCAGGCCGATGGCACCACCCGCGGCCGCTTCCGGCGAGGCGTGGCCAATGGACAGGCCGGAGGTGCCGCCGGAGAAGCGGCCATCGGTGAGCAGCGCGCACTCTTTGCCCAGCCCCTTGGATTTCAGGTAGCTGGTCGGGTAAAGCATTTCCTGCATGCCCGGGCCGCCCTTGGGGCCTTCGTAGCGAATGATGACCACATCGCCCGCTTTGACCTCGTCGTTGAGGATGCCGGCGACGGCGCTGTCCTGGCTTTCGAAGACGCGGGCCCGGCCTTCGAACACGTAGATGCTTTCGTCCACGCCGGCGGTTTTCACCACGCAACCGTCCAGGGCAATGTTGCCGTAGAGGATGGCCAGGCCACCTTCGCTGGAGTAGGCGTTGTCCAGCGAACGGATGCAGCCGTTCTCCCGGTCACCGTCGAGTGACGGCCAGCGGGTACTCTGGCTGAACGCCTGCTGGGTCGGGATGCCGGCCGGGCCCGCCCGGTAGAATTCCACTACCTCCGGTGCGGGCTGGCGCATGATGTCCCAGTCGTTCAGGGCGTCGGCCAGGGTCGGGCTGTGGACGGTCGGGATGTCCGTCTTGATCAGGCCAGCCCGGTCCAGCTCACCGAGGATGCCCATGATGCCGCCGGCGCGATGAACGTCTTCCATGTGGTATTTGGGCGAGTTGGGGGCCACTTTGCACAGCTGTGGCACCTTGCGCGAGAGCTGGTCGATTTCCGCCAGGGTAAACGGCACCTGGCCTTCCTGGGCGGCGGCCAGCAGGTGCAGGATGGTGTTGGTGGATCCGCCCATGGCGATGTCCAGCGTCATCGCGTTGTAGAAGGCATCCAGGGAGGCGATGTTCAGGGGCAGTACGCTGGCGTCTTCCTGCTCGTAGTAACGGCGGGCATTCTCCACAATCTGGCGACCGGCCTTCAGGAACAGCTGTTCCCGGTCGGCGTGGGTGGCCAGCATGGAACCGTTGCCCGGTAACGACAGGCCGATGGCCTCGGTCAGGCAGTTCATGGAATTGGCGGTGAACATGCCGGAGCAGGAGCCGCAGGTCGGACAGGCGCTGCGCTCGTATTCCTCGACCTGCTCGTCGGTGGCGTTGGGGTCGGCAGCGATGACCATGGCGTCCACCAGGTCCAGCTTGTGCTCGGATAGCTTGGTCTTGCCGGCCTCCATCGGGCCGCCGGAGACGAAGATGGTCGGGATGTTCAGGCGCATGGCGGCCATCAGCATGCCCGGCGTGATCTTGTCGCAGTTGGAGATGCACACCAGCGCGTCGGCGCAGTGGGCGTTCACCATGTATTCCACCGAATCGGCGATGATTTCCCGGGACGGCAGGGAGTACAGCATGCCGTCGTGCCCCATAGCGATCCCGTCATCCACCGCAATCGTATTGAATTCCTTGGCAACGCCGCCGGCCGCCTCGATTTCGCGACAGACCAGTTGCCCCAGGTCCTTGAGGTGGACGTGGCCGGGCACGAACTGGGTGAAGGAGTTGGCGACCGCGATGATCGGCTTGCCGAAGTCATCGTTCTTCATCCCGGTGGCACGCCAGAGGGCGCGGGCACCGGCCATGTTGCGACCTGCGGTGGAGGTCCTGGAGCGGTACTGGGGCATGGTCATCTCTCGTTGTTGCAGGAAGGGCCCGTCAATGGGGCCCGTGTCTTGGAAAACGCAGAGAATAACAGATGTTGGCGGGATGCGGTTATGGCACTTGATTCAGGCTTTTCTGGCCGTACCGCTTACAATTGGTCACAATGTTGTGTGAAAAGCGCGCCACCCTTGGAGGTGATGTGCCCTCCAGCTTGAGGAGAGACGATGTCAACTCGGGAACCCATACCCATTCGCCGGCTGCGGGAGTTCCAGCCGCTTGACCGCCTTGCCGATGAACAATTGATCCTGCTGGCCTCACGGGCCGAAACCCGCCGGTTGGGAGCGGGCCAGAAGGTGCTCGAACGGGGTTCCCGGGATGGTCTGGAGTATTTCCTGATCGAGGGGGAAGTCGAGCTCGAGGCCGTGGACGGCCGCACGACGGCGATCGCCGCCGGCAGTCCGACGGGAAAGAATCCCATTGCCCGACTCCAGCCACGGATGTACACGGTGACGGCATCGGTCGCCAGCCAGTTCCTGGTGGTCGGGCAGGATACGCTCAATCAGTTGCTGCGGGCGGCACCGGTCAGCGACGACGGCGTTACCGAGATGGCCGATGATCATGGCGATGATGAGGCGCATGATCTGCTGATGGAGTTCTACGCCGATCTCCGCGCCAACACGCTGACCTTGCCGAGCGTGCCGGATGTGGCCTGGAAGGTGCGTCGTGCCACCGAGCGCGAAGAGTCCACCGCCGAGGAGATTGCCCGGGTCATTACGGTGGATCCGTCGATCTCGGCCAAACTGGTGAGGGCCTGCAACAGTCCCCTGTATCGTGGATTCAACGATGTCCGCACCGTACGTGAAGCCGTCGTCCGCCTGGGGACCCACACCACACGCCAACTGGTGACGGTCTTCTCCATGCGCGAAGTCTTCAAGACCCAGCGCAAGGAACTGCAGGCCGCGATGGAGCAGTTGTGGCGGCATTCGCGGGAAGTGGCCGCGCTGTGCTGGGTGCTGGCCGATGCGGTCACCAACCTGGACCCGGAAGAAGCCCTGCTGGCGGGGCTGCTGCATGATATCGGTGCCATTCCCGTCATCGTCCATGCCGAGCACCACGTCAACGTGTTTGCCGATCCCAAGCTGTTGGAGCAGGTCGTCAGCGAGCTCAAGGCGGACACCGGGGCTGCCGTGCTGGAGCGGTGGGAGTTTCCCGAGAGCTTTGTGACGGCCGCCCGCCATGCCGAGGACTGGAGCTATGAGGCGCCGCAGGAAGAGCCCCAGCTTGTCGATGTGGTGATACTGGCTAAACTCCATGCCATGATCCGGGAGCATCAAGGCGGGGATCTTCCCCGGTTCGAGAGCGTGCCGGCCTACACGAGGCTTGGTGAGCTCAAGCTGAGCGCCTCCCGGAGCCTGGAAATCCTCAACCTGGCGCAGGCGCGCATCGAGGAAGTCCAGAAGCTGTTATCGATTCACTGAGTATTGACGAGCACTCCGAGGCCGGCCGGTTCATGAACATTCCGCTGTTTCCGCTCAATTCCATAATCCTGCCCGGCGGACGCATTCCGTTGCAGCTTTTCGAGCCGCGCTATATCGATATGCTGACCCGTTGTCTGAAAGAGGATAATGGATTCGTGATTGTGCTTTTGCGCGAGGGCGAGGAAACCGATACGCAGGCCCGCTTCTACGATCTCGGGACCCGGGTGAGGATCGTGGATTTCCAGCAACTGGAGAACGGTCTGCTGGGGATTACCGCGGAGGGGGACGCCAAGGTGGCGGTGCTGGACCACTGGCAGGCACCTGATGGGCTGCATATGGGGCAGGTCGAGTTGCTCGAGGAAGAAAGCGATCTGCCGGTGCCGGATGACCAGGCTGAACTGGCGGTCGTTCTCAAGGCGCTGTTACGCCACCCGGTGGTGCGGGACCTGGGCATGACGGTCGATTTCGGGAGTGCCCGGGAGGTCGGTTGGCGCCTGGCCGAGTTGTTGCCGATCGACAAGACCGACAAGCAGCGTTTGCTGGAACTGCAGGACCCGCTGGAAAGGCTCGATCACCTCTACGCCCTTCTCCAGGCCATGGAATAGTCCCGGCCGCCTCAACTGACCGGCGCATAGCGCCACAGGCCCGCCGGTAATGCCAGCCAGACGTAGCAGGCTGCGGTGATGGCCATGGCTGCCAGGGCGCCCAGGCTGAGCGCATCATGCCGCAGGCGATGGCGATCATAGCGGCTGTAGCTTACCCGTATCAGCCCGCAAATGCTCAGTCCCAGCAGCAAACCGCCCACCACGTCGGTAAACCAGTGCACGCCCAGGTACAGCCGGCTGAGGGCGATGACCAGCATGGGCACCCCGAAGGCGCCGTAGATCATCCAGCGCCGGCGGCGCGGCCATTCGTGGGCCACGAAACTGGCAGCAAGGCCGATCATGGCGGCGACGCCACTGGCGTGACCGCTGGGGTAGGCGAAAGAGGCCGGCGGCACACTGACTTCATCCGGCCTGGGTACGGCAAGGCCGGCTTTCAGCAGCGTCGTTACAACGGTCACCATAACGCCCGCTGCGAGCAGGTGCAGGGCCGCAGCGGGCATGTCCCGCAGCAGGAAGAACGTCACGGCAATCAGGCCGAGCAGGGTCAGCAAGGCCGGGTCCCCCAGCAAGGTCAGGGATACGGCGACCGGGTCGAACAGGGGATTGCGCAACGGCGCAAAGAAGGCGGCGGTCGCCTGATCCAGTGGCGACAGCATGTGTGTCTCAAGACACAGCAGCGACCAGAGCGTGAACAGGGCGAGGCTGCCGAGGGTCAGCATGATCGAAGCCAGTGGGAATTCCGGTCCCTGCGGCCGATCGCTGGAAAGCGTTTGCCAGATACGCTCGGCCAGCGGATGGCTGCGGGCCAGGGTCTGTAGTCGCCGGTACAGGTAGCCGTCGCTGCCCAGGCCCATCTGCAGGCGGAAGATGAACAGGTAGATCAGCGCCAGCAATCCCAGGCTCAGTCCCAGCACTGGATAGAAATGGGGTGGGAGCTTCAGGTCCAGGGCCATGGCGCTGCCCACCAGGTAGCCCGGGATCACATACACCGGAGCCCAGCCCAGCGCCGACACCACATTGAAAGCGATAAAGCGCTGGGCCGGCATATGGAAAGCGCCGGCGATCAGCGGCAGGATCGGACGCAACGGGCCGACGAAGCGTCCCAGGACCACACTCTTGCCGCCGTGCTGGTGGAAGAATCGGGCGCCCCGGTCGATCATCGTCGGGTGGCGGGAAAATGGCCACAGTCTGTGCAGGCGGCCCTGGAACTGCCGACCCAGCCAGAAGCTGACACCGTCACCGGCCACGGCCCCGGCGGCGGCCCAGGCCAGGGCTTCGATCAGTGGCATGTGGACCTGGCCGGCCAGCGTGGCCACGGCAAACAGGATGGCAACACCGGGCACCACGACTCCGGCGATGGCCAGGGACTCGACGAAGGCGGTGGCAAAGATGGCTCCGGACAGCCAGGCCGGGTGGTTGCCGAGCCAGGCAACCATCTGATGCAGGGTGTCCATCATGCGGCGTTGGGATGCCCTGGCAGGAACCAGGCCCGGTCCGTTCCCCGTTGCTGGGCCTCTTGCAGGGCCGCGCCGGCGCGATCCCTCAGGTGGTCGCTGGTGGTGTCGCTGGTGGCCCAGGCAGTGCAGCCCAGACTGACGGTTAGGCGACCCGCCACGGGCCATTCGGCTTCACCCAGCGTGCGGCGGACCCGCTCCGCCATGACCCTGACGCCTTCTTCCGGCGTGAACGGCAGCACCAGGAAGAAGTCGCCGGTACCCAGGGCATACAGCGTATCGCCGGCCCGGATGACGCCAAACAGGGTCTGCGTCACTTCCCGCATCAGCAGGGCCACGCGGTCCGGACCGTGCAGGTCCGTCATCTCATCGAGGTGATCCACGTGCAGCTGGATCACGGACAGCGGGTTACCGGTGGCCCGGGCCCGGCTGATTTCCTTCTGCAGGGTTTCGTCGAGAAAGCGCGCGTTGTGGGCGCCGGTCTGGCTGTCCGTGATGGCAAGGTCCTCGGCGGATTGGGCCATGTTGGAATAGTGCCAGCTGTAGAAGACGCCCGCGCCGAACAGCAGCAGAAGACCGCCCAGCGTTACCAGTGCCTGGGTGGCCGTGGTGGTCATGAACAGCCAGATGGCCACGCAGGCAATCAGCGCCAGGGTCAGGGCCAGCGCGGTGCGTAGCGGCAGGATCAGCAGGTTGAGCAGGATCAGGGCCAGCGTCCAGTGGGACACATCGGGCTGGGGGGACGCAAAGACTGCCAGCACCGCAAGCAGGTTCATCATCGAGAGCAGCACCGTATGGCCCGGCGCCATCAACTGCCGGCGGCGTTTCACCAGGGTGTAGGCAATGCCTCCGGCAGCGCCCAGGCCCAGCGCCATGGCCAGATAGAACAGGTCGTAGAAACCGTAGCGCAGGTTCTGGATGGCCAGCGCGATCATGAACAGCAGGGTCAGGCTGTAGGCCAGGGTATGGGTGAGGGTGCGCAGCCGTGTTTCAGTCATGGGAGCTCGCCTCCATGCCGGAGGGACTGCCACCCTCGGCGCCGGACCAGGCACTGAAGGACTGGGTCCGGTTGCCGCCCTGCTGCTGGGCCCGCTGCAGCGCCCTGCCGGCGCTTTGCTGCAGGCTCTCGGCGTCGTCCCCGATATTGAGCCCCGCCACGCCGGCGCTGACCGTCAGGTTCAGGTCATGGGACGTCAGCAGGCTGCCCAGCCCCTGGCGGAGCACCTCGGCACGGCGGGTCGCCTCGGACGTGTTGATGCCCGGGAGGATCGCCAGGAACTGGAGGTCCGCCACCCGGTAATAGCTGTCGAAATCCCTCAGTTGAGAGTGCAGGTAGCGACCGATACGAGGCAGGATGGCGCGAACGTCGTCATCCGGTAGCGGATCCCCCTTGTGGATGTCGAGCCCGATCAGCAGGACCGCCATCTCGATGCCTTCCCGCTCGCTGCGCTGGATCTCCTTGTGCAGGTCGGCCGAGAGGTAGTCGCGGCTGGCGGCCTGGGTCAGTTCATCGGTGCGCCGCAGCGGCGCCAGTTGCCGGCTCTTGTATTCACGCAGGAACACGAACAGGGCCGACAGCAGGATGGCGAGCAGGGCACAGGCCACAAACTGGTGGCGGTCCGGGCCAAGGGCTGGATCCAGGCCGGCCGTGATCACCAGCGCCAGATAGGGCAGCACCAGCAGGGCCGCCCAGCCCAGGGGCCAGAGCGCGAATAGGGCCAGTGGGTAGACATAGCTCCATTGGGAAAGACCGGGTGCATTGACCAGGATGGCCGGCGTGAGGGCGGCCAGGAACAACAGGCTGAATACGCGGGCGGAGGCCAGCAGCAGGGTGCCATGCCGGGCAAACCCGGCGCGGTAGCGGGTCCAGATCATGGCGGCACAGATCAGGCTGGTGATGGCGGCAGCATAGGTTTCCTGCCACAGGGCGAGTGCCGCAAACACCAGCAGGGCAGCGGCGGCGAACCGGGCAAAGCGACTCAACAGAAAGGTCTCTGCCACATTAGGCATTCATTGTCTCCATGACGACATTTCCAGCAGGGTGCGGGCCTGACTGCGGCAGACAGGTAGAAATGTACCGTAAATCCTGGGACCCGGCCTGTCATCATGGGACCGGAAGGTCGCCGGTGACTTAAACCGAGTCATTCGCCCGCGTATAATAACGTCTATGCGTGTATCCTGACATCCGGACAGTAAATCGTCGTGTCGATACGTCAAAGTTAGCAGAGGAACCTCTGCTTAACTCCAAAGCAATTCAGCAGATGGTAGGACCCTTGATGGATATTTCGGCTTACATGGCAGACGTCGGCCAGAAGGCACGCGCAGCGGCAACGGCCGTGGCGCGCTCCAGCACGGCAGAGCGTAATGACGCATTGCTGGCGATGGCGGACGCTCTCGATGCCTCCCGCGACGCCCTCACGCAGGCAAACCGCCAGGATCTCGAGGCCGGGCGTGAGAATGGGCTTGAGCCAGCCATGCTGGATCGTCTGGAGCTGACGCCGGCACGCATCGACGCCATGATCGAGGGACTGCGCCAGGTGGCTTCGCTGCCGGACCCGATTGGTGAGATTACCGGCATGAGTTACCGGCCGTCCGGCATCCAGGTGGGCAAGATGCGGGTGCCGCTGGGGGTTATCGGCATCATCTATGAGTCCCGCCCCAACGTGACGGTGGAAGCCGCCAGCCTGTGCCTGAAATCCGGCAACGCCACCGTGTTGCGGGGCGGATCCGAGTCGCTGCATTCCAACCAGGCGATTGCCGCCTGCATTGCTGAAGGGTTGCGCAAGGTCGGGCTGCCGGAAGAGGCGGTCCAGGTCATCAAGACCCGGGATCGCGAAGCGGTCGGCAAGCTGATCGCCATGCCCGAATACGTGGACGTGATCGTGCCCCGGGGCGGCAAGGGGTTGATCGAGCGCATCAGCCGGGATGCCAGGGTGCCTGTGATCAAGCACCTGGACGGTGTCTGCCACGTCTATGTGGATAGCCATGCCGATCCGGAAAAGGCACTGGCCATCGCCGTCAATGCCAAGACCCAGCGCTACGGCACCTGCAACACCATGGAAACGCTGCTGGTGGACGCGGAGATCGCCGCCGACATCCTGCCGCTGCTGGCCCGCGCCTTCGAGGAAAAGGGCGTGGAACTGCGCGGCTGCGACCGGACCCGCGATATCCTGGCCAACGTGGCCAGCGCCACGGAAGACGACTGGCACGCGGAATACCTGGCCCCGATCCTGGCCGTGCGCGTGGTGGACGGGCTGGACGCGGCGATTGCCCACATCAACCGCTACAGCTCCCAGCACACCGATGCGATCGTCACGGAGAACTACACCCGGGCCCGCCGCTTCCTGACGGAGGTGGATTCCAGCTCGGTCATGGTGAACGCCTCCACACGGTTTGCCGACGGCTTCGAATACGGCCTTGGCGCGGAAATCGGGATCTCCACCGACAAACTGCACGCCCGCGGCCCCGTCGGGCTCGAAGGACTGACGTCTCAGAAATACGTGGTGTTCGGCGACGGGCACATCCGTTCCTGAACGGGTGGGCTCCGGGCAGCGTATGAAAGTCATTCTTGGCGGAACCTTCGATCCCATCCACCATGCCCACCTGCGCACGGCTATCGAACTGAGGGAAGCCCTCGGTATCGACGCCGTGACGCTGGTGCCATGCCATTTGCCACCGCACCGGGATGAGCCGGGGGCGTCGCCGACACAGCGCCTGCAAATGCTCTACAGCGCGATTGGCAGTGAGGCCGCTCTGGACGTGGACGAGCGGGAGCTGGCCCGCAATACGCCGTCCTATACCGTCGATACGCTGGAGGAGCTGCGCCGGGAGCACGGGGCCCGGGAGCCGCTGGCCATGGTCGTGGGCACCGACAGCTTCGCGTCGATCGATCGCTGGGACCGCTGGCAGCGCCTGCTGGAACTGGCTCATATCATCGTGGTCGAGCGGCCGGGGTTCGTCGTACCGGCGGACAGCGCGGCCGGCCGGCTGCTGGCGGACAACGCCGATACCGATGCGGCGTCGTTGAAGCAGGCACCGTCGGGCCGGGTCTGGTCCGTCTCGCTGCCCCTGCTGGATATTTCCGCCACCGGCGTGCGTCGGGCCGTGCGGGAGGGGCGCTCGATCCGCTATCTCGTGCCGGATCCGGTGCGTGACGTCATCGTCGGGTCGGGCCTTTATCGCAACTGAACCGGGCGGCGACTCCGGGCTTGACCGGAACTGGTCGAATCGTGACCTGTCCCGGAATTTTGATGGTACAATGGCCGCCTAACCGTCGCTGTCCCGGGCAGCGTATCAACCGCCGGCGCCTGACCGGATCCGGCACGCCAGGTGGAGACACCATCGAACAGGGTAATTATGCAGGCTGAGCAACTGAGAGATACGGTCGTAAACGCACTTGAGGAGGTGAAGGCGCAGGACATCAGCGTCATAGATGTCAGGGACAGGACCAGCGTCACGGATTACATGGTCATCGCATCGGGGACGTCCAGCCGGCATGTCCGCTCGTTGGCCGAGTCTGTGATCACCGAAGCCAAGTCCAAGGGTGTCCGTTCGGCCAATGTTGAAGGTGGTGAGAACAGCGACTGGCTGCTGGTGGACATGGGGGACGTTGTGGTACACGTCATGATGCCGGCCACCCGCGAATTCTATGACCTGGAACGCCTCTGGCGCGATGCGCCCAACCTGGGTGCGGCTGGTAGCGAGTAGTCATGCGGTTGAAACTGGTCTGCGTCGGCCAGAAGATGCCCGGCTGGGTTGAGGACGGTTATCAGGAATACGCGCGGCGTTTCCCGCCCGATCTGCTGCTGGAGCTGGCGGAAACGCCGCTGGCCCAGCGCGGCAAGAATCCCGACATTCCCCGATTGATCCAGAAAGAGGGCGAGGCCCAGTTGGCTGCCGTCGGCCGCAGTGACCGGGTCATTGCCCTGGAAGTGGGCGGCAGGGCCTGGTCCACGGAGAAACTGGCGTCCCAGTTGGAAGCCTGGCAGATGGACGGTCGCGACGTCAGCTTCCTGGTGGGTGGGCCGGACGGATTGTCGGCGGCCTGCCGGGACCGGGCGGACCAGCTCTGGTCCCTGTCGCCGCTGACGCTGCCCCATCCGCTGGTCCGCATACTGGTGGCCGAGCAGCTCTACCGCGCCTGGTCCATCACCCGAAACCACCCGTATCACCGCGCATAGGACGATTCAATGCCCTGGGGCGAATTCAAGGATACTGCAGCCGAGCGTCGCCTGTTCCAGCGCCGCGTGCTGGTTGCCCTGGTCATCATGCTGGGCATGATCGGTATCCTGGTGGCGCGGCTGTACTACCTGCAGATCCTGAATCACGAGAACTTCACCACGCTGTCCGAGAACAACCGTGTCCAGGTCCAGCCCATCGCACCGCCGCGGGGGCTGATCTACGACCGTAACGACGTGCTGCTGGCGGAAAACCGGCCGGTGTTCAGCGTCACCGTGGTGCCCGAGCGGGTGCCGGATATGGACAGGACGCTGGCCCAGCTGCGCCAGATCCTGGACATCAGCGATGAGGATCTGGAACGTTTCCACAAGCGGCTTGGCGAGTACCGTCGGCCCTACTCGCCCGTGCCCCTGAGTTACGACCTGAACGAGAAGCAGATCGCCCGCATGGCGGTGCATCGCTATGAGTTGCCCGGTGTTGAGGTGGAGGCGGAACTGGTTCGCTACTACCCCTACAGCGAAATCACCTCCCATGCCCTCGGTTACGTGGGTCGCATCAACCAGGAAGAGTTGCGCCGGCTGGATCCCATCGACTACGCCGGCACCAACTATGTGGGCAAGTCCGGCGTCGAGCGGTTCTATGAAGAGGCGCTCCACGGCAGGGTCGGTTACCAGCATGTGGAAACCAACGCCCGGGGGCGGACCCTGCGCGTGCTGGAAAAGGAAAACCCGGTGCCCGGCGACGACCTGCGTCTGCACCTGGATATCCGCCTGCAACAGAAAGCCTACGATCTGCTCAGCGGGCGGCGTGGTGCCATCGTTGCCATCGAACCCAAGACGGGCGGCATCCTGGCGCTGGCCAGCGTGCCCGGCTTCGATGCCAACCTGTTCGTGACCGGAATCAGTGTCGACGCCTACAAAGCGCTCAGTGAATCCCCGGACAAGCCCCTGTTCAACCGGGCCCTGCGTGGTCAGTATCCGCCCGGCTCCACCATCAAGCCAATGATGGCCGTCGCCGGCCTGGACAGCGACAACACCACCCGCGACCGCACGGTCTGGGATCCCGGTTATTACCAGATCGACGGCAAGGGCCGGCGGTACCGGGACTGGAAGTGGGGCGGTCACGGTTGGGTCGATCTTGACAAGGCCATCGCCGAATCCTGCGACACCTACTTCTACGACCTGGGCGAGCGCATGGGCGTCGATACGATGAGCAAGTATCTCGATCGGTTCGGCTTCGGCAAGGTGACGGCACTGGATGTCAGTGGGGCCCAGCCCGGGTTGCTGCCGACCCGGGAATGGAAACGGGGCGTCAAGAACCAGCCCTGGTACCCCGGCGACTCGGTCAACATGAGTATCGGTCAGGGTTACATGCTGGCGACGCCGCTGCAGTTGGCGACGGCGACCGCGGTCCTTGCCAATCACGGCAAGTGGCAGGCGCCGCGAATGCTCAAGGAGGCCATTGGCGCCGAGTCCACCGAGCATGTCCTGCCGGAGGACACGCACCCGGATCTTGTGCTCAAGCGCGATGCGAACTGGGGCTACGTAGCTGACGCCATGCACTCGGTGGTCCAGGGATCTCACGGCACGGCCCGACGCTCCGGCCAGGGGGCGCCCTACGATTTTGCCGGCAAGACCGGCACGGCCCAGGTATTCAGCCTGGCGGAAAACGAGCGGTATGACGCGGACGAGATTCGCGAACGTCTGCGCGACCACGCCCTGTTCATTGCATTCGCACCGCTGGAAGATCCCAAGATTGCCGTCGCGGTGATTGTCGAGAACGGTGGGGGCGGCAGCAGTACGGCGGCACCTTTGGCCCGTCAGTTGATCGATGCCTGGCTGTTGGACATGAACGCCGGTGAACCCGAGAAACCCGTCGTCGCCGACAAGAAGCCGGCAGGGGAGACCAGTGATGGCTGACCGTGATTTTGTCCGGCATATGTCCGGGCCGAGCCTCCATGCCCCGCGGGGCTTCCTGAACCGGATCCATCTGGATCCGATATTGCTGGTCCTGCTGCTGATCCTGCTGGTTGGAGGCCTGTTTGTCCTGTACAGCGGCGGAGATAGCAGTATCGCCATTGTCGAGTCCCAGATTGCCCGTATCGGTGTGGCGCTGGTGGTGATGTTCGTGTTTGCCCAGTTGGATCCCTCGGTCTACCGGCGCTGGGCGCCCTGGTTGTACGGGCTGGGCCTGATCGCCTTGATTGCGGTCCTGCTGGTTGGGATCGGTGCCAAGGGCGCGCAGCGCTGGCTGGCGTTACCGGGCCTGCCGCGATTCCAGCCGTCGGAGTTCATGAAGCTGGCGGTGCCCATCATGACGGCCTGGTACTTTTCCCGTCATTTCCTGCCACCGCGCATGTCGCGGGTGATGATCGCGCTGGTGATTGTGTTCCTGCCCATGATCCTGATCGTCAAGCAGCCGGATCTGGGCACGGCGCTCCTGGTGGGCCTGGCTGGACTGTTCGTCGTGTTTTTTGCCGGTATGAGCTGGAAGCTGCTGGGCGCCTTCTTCGGTATGGCCGGTGTGGCTGCGCCGGTGATGTGGTTCTTCGTGATGCGGGACTACCAGAAGCAGCGGGTGCTGACCCTGCTGGATCCGGAAAGCGACCCGCTCGGTGCCGGCTGGAACATTATCCAGTCGAAGACGGCCATTGGGTCTGGCGGGCTGATGGGGAAGGGTTGGCTGCAGGGTACCCAGTCACACCTGGATTTCCTGCCGGAGAGCCATACGGATTTCATCGTTGCCGTACTGGCTGAGGAGTTCGGCTTTATTGGTGTCACGTTGCTGATTACGCTGTATTTCCTGATCATTGCACGCTGCCTCTACATCGCCGTCAACGCCCAGGACTCCTTCGGCCGCCTGGTGGCCGGGGCCCTCACCATGACGTTTTTCATCTACGTCTTCGTCAATATCGGCATGGTCAGCGGTATCCTGCCGATTGTGGGCGTACCGCTGCCCATGGTGAGTTACGGGGGGACGTCGATTGTGACACTGATGGCAGCGTTCGGGGTGATGATGTCCATCCACACCCATCGGCGGATGATTTCAGCGTAAATGACGTTACCTTTTGGTCATAACCGGGCCGCGCGGTGGCTGCGGTTTTGGGCGTCATGCTAATCTTTGGCCGCCCGGGAGGAGTCGCGTCCGGGCCGGCCAGCATAAAAAGAAAGTCGGGGATGATCATGCCTTCGCGTATCATGGGTGTTGCACTGGGGTTGTGGGCCGCACTGGCGCCGCCGCTGGCCGTTGCCGGTTATGTGGAAACGCCCGCAGGGCAGGCCTTTGTCGACGAGATGGTCCGTCAGCATGGATTTGACCGGAGTAAGCTGGAGATCTGGCTGTCCGGCGCCCAGCGCCAGTCATCGATTATCGAGGCCATCAGTCACCCCGCTGAACATACCCTGGAATGGCGTGAATACCGGCGTATCTTTATCAAGCCGGCTCGTATCGAGAAGGGGCATGCGTTCCTGCAGGCGCACGCGGATACCTTTGCCCGTGCCGAGCAGGAATTGGGCGTGTCACGCTATATCGTGGCGGCCATTATCGGTGTGGAGACCCAGTACGGCGAATACGCCGGCAATTATCGGGTGCTGGATGCACTGACGACGCTGGCGTTCGATTATCCGCCGCGCTCGACCTTCTTCCGCAAACAGTTGGGCGAATTTTTTCTGATGGCCCGGGAACAGGAGCTGGATCCGACAGTCCTAAAGGGCTCGTATGCCGGCGCCATGGGGTTTGGCCAGTTCATCCCCAGCAGCTACCGGGAGTTTGCCATCGATTTCGATCATGACGGACGGGCCGATATCGTCAATAATCCGGTCGATGCCATCGGCAGCGTGGCCAACTATTTTGCCCGTCACGGCTGGCAGGCCGGAGGACCGGTGGCGGAGCAGGTGACTGCTACGGATTACCCGCCGTCCCTGTTTACCGAGGGATTGGCACCGAAGCTGACGGTTGCGGATTACAAGGCGGCCGGCCTGGTGCCGAAAGCGGCGGCCTCCCCGGAGACCCGGGCACGCCTGATGCGGGTGCAGGCTGAGGAAGGTCAAGAAGATTGGCTGACCTATCCCAACTTTTACGTCATCACCCGCTACAATCACAGTCAGCTGTATGCGATGGCCGTTCTGGCCCTGTCGCAGGCTTTGGCACAGCACCCGGACAAGGCGAGAGGTTAGCGGTGTCTTTCTGGACGATGGCGAAAAGGCGCATGCCATGGACAACTGGAAAATCCGGACTGGCGTTGCTGGTGGCGTTGGCCACCGGCCTGCTGGCCGGGTGCGCGTCGAGCCCTGAGGTTTCGCCTTCCGGCTCCTCATCGCGCTACAGCATCAGCCAGGACCGCGCGCCGGCGGAAGATTACGATGTCAGCGACCTGGAGAATGCCAAGCCGCGCTATGAGCCGCCCAGCCGCTACGGCAACAAGTCGCCCTATACCGTCTGGGGTAAGCGCTATACGGTACTGGCGGATGCCAGCGACTACGTGGAGCGGGGCACCGCAAGCTGGTACGGCGAGAAGTTTCACGGCCACAAGACGTCCAATGGCGAGACGTTCGACATGTACAAGATGACGGCGGCCCACAGGAGCCTGCCGTTGCCCAGCTACGCCCGCGTGACCAACCTGGATAACGGGCGCAGCGTGATCGTGCGGGTGAACGATCGGGGGCCGTTCCACAGCTCCCGGATTATCGACCTGTCCTATGCGGCGGCGAAGAAGCTGGGTTACCAGAAGCGGGGCACCGCCCATGTGGAAGTGGCCGCGATTACCGTGACGCCGGATGGTAGTATGTCCGTCGCCGGGGAAGCGGCGCCCTCGCGGCAATCGGCGCCGGCAACGTCCGACGCCAAGGAGGGTATTTTCGTCCAGGTGGCTTCCTTCACGCAGGTGGAGTCGGCCGAACAGCTGTCCCAGCGCCTGCGTGACGTGACCAGTGCCCCGGTGCGGGTCTACGCCGCCGGCAACTATCACCGGGTGCAGGTTGGCCCGTTCGCGCAGCGCGGGCAGGCCGAACAGGAAAGTAAACTGATTCAACAGGGCGGATTGGGTCGCCCGATCGTGGTAACCGATCCCCTGTAGCGGGGCCCGCACCGGAGCCGTCCGGTATGGCCCGGAAGCCGCTGTCTGGTTCGCCGGCTTGAGGTCGGCTGTTGCTGTACCGACGGATGGAACTTCCGAATCGCGTGATACCCGAACCGGTATCGTCAACTGATGTAACTGCTGAATGGATCCATGGCTAATAATACGGTATTCAAAACATTTTTCCGCGCGCTGATCATCCTGTTCACCTGGGTCTCGGTGGCCGCTGCCCAGTCCCAGCCTTCGCTGATCCCGTCGCCACCGCAGATTGCGGCCACATCCTACGTCCTGATGGATGCGGCCAGTGGCCACATCATCGTGCAGGGCAACAGCGACGAGCGTCTGCCGCCGGCGAGTCTGACCAAGATGATGACGGCCTACATCGTCGAGCGCGAACTGTCGGAAGGCCGGATCTCTATGTCCGACGAGGTGCCGATCAGTGTGCATGCCTGGCGCACCGGCGGCTCCCGGATGTTCGTCAAGGAAGGGTCCAGGGTAACGGTCAAAAACCTGCTGCATGGCCTGATCATCCAGTCCGGCAATGACGCCAGCGTGGCGCTCGCCGAGTACGTGGCGGGCAGCGAGGGGGCTTTTGCCGACATCATGAACCAGCAGGCGCAGATCCTGGGCATGAAGAATACGCACTTCATGAATGCGACCGGTTTGCCCCATGACGATCATTATTCGTCGGCGCACGACCTGGCGCTGCTGGCACGGGCCATCATCAACGATTACCCGGATAACTATTCGATCTATTCGCAGAAGTACTTCACCTACAACGACATCCGCCAGCCGAACCGCAACTCGCTGCTGTGGCGCGATCCGTCTGTCGACGGTCTCAAAACCGGTCACACCGAGGCGGCCGGATACTGCCTGGTGGCTTCCGCCAAGCGTGACGACATGCGACTGATCGGTGTCGTGATGGGCACCAAGAGCGAGAATGCGCGGGCCCAGGAAGTGCAGAAGCTGCTGAACTACGGCTTCCGCTATTACGAGACCCATTCCCTGTTCAAGGCCGGGCAGCCGCTGAAGGACGCCACCGTCTGGGGCGGCAAGAAGGAATCGATCCAGGTGGGGCTGGCCAACGATGCGATCGTCACCATTCCCCGTGGCACCAAGGACTCACTGGAATCCGTCATGGACATCGACAGCGTGATCAAGGCGCCGGTCAAGGCGGGGCAGGAACTGGGTCAGGTCCGGGTCACCCTGAACGGCCAGGAAGTGCTCAAGCGTCCGGTCGTTGCCCTGGAAGCGGTGGACGAAGGCGGCTTCTTTAAACGGATCTGGGATGCGATCAAACTGTTCTTCGTGCAGTTGTTCAACTGATCGATGACCGCGAGGGAGACATCATGAGCGAGCCGCAGCCGCCCAGAATCGAATTTCCGTGCGATTACGTCATCAAGGTGATCGGCAACGCCGCCCCCGATTTCCGCGATTTTGTCGTGGAGGTGGTGGAGCGCCATGCGCCAGGCATCGATGAAACCGATATCACGATCAGCGACAGTCGGCAGGGACGCTTCAGTTCCGTGCAGATCAGGATCGTGGCCACCGGCGAGCCGCAGCTCAAGGCCCTGTTCGAGGAGCTGAAGGCCAGCGGTCGCGTTCACATGGTTCTTTAAGCGGAATTCCGACGTGTCCAAGACCTCTTCCGACCGCACCGTTATCGTCCGTCATCTCGGTCTCCAGCCCTATCTGGAGACCTGGGAGGCGATGAAGAACTTTACCGCCTCCCGCGGGGCGGAGACGGCGGACGAGCTCTGGTGCCTGCAGCACCCCAAGGTGTTCACCCAGGGGCAGGCCGGTAAGGCCGAACACCTGTTGGCACCGGGGGATATTCCGGTGGTCCAGGTGGATCGCGGTGGCCAGGTAACCTATCACGGGCCTGGCCAGTTGGTGGTGTACCTGATGATTGACCTGCACCGGGCCCGTTTCGGTGTGCGTGAGTTGGTGACCGGTATCGAGGAAAGCATCGTCGCGGTGCTGGCCGACCTGGGTGTCGAGGCCGCCCCGCGTGCGGATGCGCCGGGCGTCTATACCCAGGGCACCAAGATCGCGTCGCTGGGGCTGCGCATCCGGCGTGGCTGCTCCTTCCACGGTCTGGCCCTGAACGTCGATATGGACCTGGAGCCGTTCCATCGCATCAATCCCTGTGGACTGGCCGGCATGGCCATGACCCAGGTGGTTGACCATGCGCCAGCGGCAACGTTCGACGAGGTCCAGGCGGCGTTGGTCGAGCGCCTGGTTGAGCGTCTCGACCTCGGGGCGGTTCGTCTGGAGCGTGAACTGCCGTCCGTTCAGGCCGTGTCCTGACTCGGGATCTCCCCGCTACAAACCCGATTCCGCCCCGATGCCTTGGCGGTATAGAGTGCCTCGTCCGCCCGTTGTAGCAGCCGGCTTGGGGGTTCCACCCCGTGGATGCCGGCAACGCCTGCACTGATGGTGGCGCGAATAACCTGGCCATCGAAGGTGACCGGAGACGCCGCAATGGTCTGGCGTATCCGCTCTGCGATCCGCATGGCCTCGTTGATCCCGGTTTCCGGCAGGATCGCCAGGAATTCCTCCCCGCCCCAACGCGAGACGATGTCGATCCGGCGACACCCATCTTTCAGCTTATCTGCAACCTTGATAATCAGCTTGTCGCCGGTCTGGTGGCCGTAGTTGTCGTTCACGCCCTTGAACAGGTCGATATCCAGCAGGATGACCGAGAAGGGCTTGCCGTTACGCAGATAGCGCTGGTATTCGCCTTCCAGGCGGATCAGGCCCTCGCGGCGGTTGGTCAGGCCGGTCATGGTGTCGTGCTTGGCCGCGTACTCATACTCGCCGGCCAGGGTCAGCAGGCTGGCCTTGCTGCGGCGCCGGCTCAGGTCGAGGATGTAGCAGGAGATCATTTCAAACGCCAGCACATTGATCATCATCAAACGGAAGCTGTCGCTGTAGGGCGTCCCGAACAGGCGATCGCCCAGGGGAGAAAACAGGCCGATCAGGGCCGTCAGGCCAAATGCGCAGGTCAGGACGCCGACCCGGAGCGTACTGATATAGAAAATGATCGGGGGATAGGCAAACAGCCAGATGATGGCGGACCCGTCCTCCAGGGCCGCCGTTGCCACATAGATGAACAGTGCCGCGATGATGATGATAAAGGTGCGCCGGTGCAGGGTTTCCTGCCGGAGGATCAGGTACACCAGGCCGTTGAGCAGCAGCAGGACGCCGACGATGGTGAGGGTGGCCATGACCAGGCTGTCACCCCGATCCGCGGCCCGGAAGGCAAAGAAAACCAGGACCGGCAAGGCGCCCACGCTCAGCCAGTTGATCAGCCGGGGAACCGGTATTTCACCCCGGGTATGATTGGCCACGGGGGCTGACGGCCAATAGGACTTGGATGAGTTGGGCATCATTGATAGCGTTGTATTTATTGTTGGTACTTTTCGAGCATAGCGCCAAGGTCAGTAGCGCTCTGTTTTAAAACGTAAACATGACGTCTGCGACAGCGTATCGTCGTTCATTCTGGTTAATCAGTGATCACTACACGGCAAAGCTGCAGGGAATCCATTGGCTCCGGAAACCGGGCTGGCGCGGCAGGTCGGTGACCAGGGACGGGTTGGGCTCACGTATAATCGCTAGAACCACCTTTTGAAGGGCAGCCGGAATCCGGGTAAGCGGATATCGGGTTGCAGCATTCACCAGCTTCTGGATCCCTTGATGACTTCCAAAAAATCCCGCACGTCAGTCTCCCGCATCAAGACCGGCAGCTTCGAACGCCGGCTCAGCCTGACCCGCGCCGGGCTGTTTGCCGGTACCCGCATGGCCACGCACATGGCCACGAACCTGTTCAGCAGTCGGGAAAAGCGTGAGGAGCGGCACCGCAAGATGCTCTCCAGCCAGGCCCGCTACCTGGTGGACGAGTTGGGCAAGCTCAAGGGTAGCGTGGTGAAGATCGGTCAGGTTATGGCGCTCTATGGCGAGCACTTCCTGCCGGAAGAGGTGACCGAGGCCTTGCATACCCTCGAGGACCAGACCACCTCGCTGGCCTGGCCGTCCATCGAGAAAGTGCTGGCCAAGGAGTTGGGCAGCGATCGCCTGGCGCAACTGGACGTCGACCCTGAACCCATCGGGTCGGCGTCGCTGGGGCAGGTGCACCGGGCCGTGCGCCGCAGCGACGGCCTGGAGATCGTGCTCAAGGTGCAGTATCCGGGCGTTGATACCGCGGTGGACAGCGACCTGAATGCGGTGGCCCAGATCCTCAAGGTCGGGCGCTTCGTCTCCATGGGGCCGGAATTCAACGAGTGGCTCGAAGAAGTCCGCACCATGATGCACCGGGAGGTGGACTACGCCCTGGAAGCGCGGACCACCGAGCATTTCCGCAAGATGCTGGAGGGCGACGACCGCTTCGTCGTTCCCCGGATTCTGCCAGAGTACTCGACCCGCCACGTGATGGCATCAACCTACGAATCGGGCTGGCCGGTCAGCTCCGAGAAGGTGGCGTCCCTGTCCCTGGAGCGGCGCAGTGCGCTGGGGCGGGCGGCCCTGGAACTGTTCTTCCGCGAGTTGTTCGAGTGGGGCGAGATCCAGACCGACCCCAACTTCGGCAACTATCGTATCCGCATTGCCGAGGAAGCCGGCACCGACAACGACCAGATCGTGTTGCTGGACTTCGGGGCCGTGCAGCAGTATCCGGAGAGTTTCCTGGAACCGGTGCAGGAGATGATCCGGGCGTCCTATGAGCAGGACCTGGAACAGGTGATCGAGGGCGGTACCAAGCTGCATTTCATGAACGAAACCTGGCCGGAGGATGTGTTGCGCCGGTTTGGCGAGGTCTGTATGTCGGTATTGGAGCCGCTGGCTCCCGCCAACAGCGACTGGCCCGACTACGCCGTCAACGAGCAGGGACAGTACCGCTGGAAGCAGAGTGACTTGCCCTCGCGGGTGGCCCGCCAGGCGGCACGCTCGGCCATCAGCCGCTATTTCCGGATACCGCCCAAGGAGTTCGTCTTCCTGAATCGCAAACTGATCGGCGTCTATACCTTCATCGCCGTGTTGCGCGCGGAATTCAACGGCGAGGACCTGCTGCGGGGGTATCTCTACAAAAACGACGGGACGGCCGGCACAGCGACGGGTGACTGACCCCGCCGTTCGTTCAGGTTGCCTCCAGCACCAGCCACAACACCAACGCGTAGCGGATTCCCTTGCCGATGGCGACCAGCACGATGAAGTTGAGCCAGGGGACCCGCATGATGCCGCCGATCACCGTCAATGCATCGCCGCCAATAGGCAGCCATGCCATCAGCAGTGACCACTGACCAAACCGGTTGAAGCGATCCTGGGCCATCCTTAACTGCCTTTCACTGACCGGGAACCAGCGCTTGTGACGAAAACGCTCCACCTGCCGGCCGATCCAGCCGTTGACCATCGATCCCAGCGTGTTACCCAGCGTTGCGAACAACCACAGCCACCACAACGAATAGCCCTGCGCCACCATCCCGCCGAGGAGGAGCTCGGAGTAGGCCGGTAGCAGGGTCGCCGCAGCGAAGGCCGTGAAAAACAGGGACAGGTACGCCAAATCGTCTCCCGTCTGATTACACAGTGTAGTGGTGGGTTTGTTGGCCGGTCACTATGGTTATCAAGAATTCGTCGGCCATGCCGATAGCTTATCTTGTCAGCCGCAGGAAGTCTGAGACAAGGAGCCGGGCGTGACGGCAATGACACATACAAAGACCTGCTGTGTCACCACCGGATCGGGTGTCGCGGCGTCATTCTTTGCCCCGGGAGTTTCATGAAAAAGCTGTCCCTGAAAGTCAAACTCTACGCACTGGTCATCGTGCTGCTGCTCATTATGGGCCTGAGCATGATCATCACCGCGCAGGTATCCCTGTCCAGCATGGAGTCCCGAATCTCCGACGATACCGGTGAGCTGGTGCAGGACATCGTTGTCCAGCGCCTACGCGCGACGGCCGGCCAGTATGGTGAGCTGGTGGCCAGTATCTTCAACCGGACCTACAAGATTCCGGAGACGTTCCGCGAAGTGATTCACCGCAACGTCGAGGGCTCCGACTCGGCCCGCATGAGCCGCCGAGACCTGATGGAAACCGCCGGCGCCATCCTCAAGGGCCAGCCCGAACTCAGTTCCATCTACGCCCAGTTCGAACCTGATGCCTATGACGGCCAGGACCGCTACTTCACCGGCGGTGTCGAAGAGCACAGCAGTGACGAGGGCACGCTGGAGATCTACTACTATCGGGACAAGGACGGCAAGATCCAGTTCAGCCGAGCGGCGGATCCGTCCACCAAGTACGACACTACGAAAAATGAATTCGGCATCCGCCAGTCCGAGTGGTACCTGTGCTCCAAGGAAACCCTCAAGCCCTGCACCATGGAGCCCTATAACTACGAGATCAGCGAAGGCTATTCCGAGTTGATGACCAGCCTGGTCATGCCGATTCTCCACGATGGCAAGTTCGCCGGTGTCGTCGGCGCCGATATCAACCTGTCGACCATCCAGAAAACCCTCAAGCAGGTCAGCCAGAACCTGTACGATGGCGCCGGTCGCGTGACCCTGGTCAGCGAAATGGGATTGATCGCCGGTACCAGCCATTACGATAAATTTCTCGGTCGGCCGCTCAAGGAGGCCCTGCCGGATCGTGCCGCAGCCTACCGCAAGCTGGATCAGGCCGGTGACAATGATGTGTTCGACAACGGCGAGGATATCGCTGTGGCCTATCCGATCCATATCAAGGCGTCGG
The DNA here is from genome assembly GCF_004327985.1 of Marinobacter halodurans. Classification (GTDB taxonomy): domain Bacteria; phylum Pseudomonadota; class Gammaproteobacteria; order Pseudomonadales; family Oleiphilaceae; genus Marinobacter_A; species Marinobacter_A halodurans. The sequence continues at coordinate 57,608 of NZ_SJDL01000012.1, read as the reverse complement.
ATACCACCTGGTCGATGATCATCGAGTTGCCCAGGGATGTGGCGCTGGCCGACCTGCGTAAAGTACAGGACGTGCTGTCCGACGAGGTGGGTGCCACGGCGACACGGCAGATGACCGCCGGTATCGTCGTGTCGATCATTTCCCTGGTGTTGCTGGTCATCCTGGTTCGCTCGGTAACGCGACCGCTGGATCGTATCCGTGACCGCATGGCGAACCTGGCCAGTGCCGAAGGCGACCTGACCCAGGAACTGGAGATCGATACCCACGCCGAGCTGATCGCGCTGGCGGACGGCTTCAACGCCTTCCTGGCCAAACTGCGGGGCATGATCAACGATCTCAAGTCGATCAACGGCCGGGTCAACGAGCAATCGGACAGCGTGCGCCGCATCGCCCAGCAAACGGATGAGAATACTTCGCGCCAGCACAGTGAGATCGACAGCGTGGTCACCGCGATGAACGAGATGTCCGCCGCCGCCGGCGAAGTGGCCACGTTCGCCAGCGACGCGGCCGGCAACGCCCGGGAAGCCAGCGAAGGTGTGGAGAATACCCAGCGGACCCTGACCACGGCCGTCAACGGTGTGCAGGAACTGGCTGCCGACATGGAGGAGGCCAGCGGGGCCATCGGTCATGTCGCCAAGCGCAGTGATGACATCAACCGGATCCTGGAAGTGATTCGCGGGATTGCCGAGCAGACCAACCTGCTGGCACTCAACGCGGCGATCGAAGCGGCGCGGGCCGGCGAACAGGGCCGCGGCTTTGCGGTGGTGGCGGATGAGGTGCGGACCCTGGCGTCACGCACCCGCGAGTCAACCGACGAGATCAGCGAGATGATCGAAGGGCTGCAGGGTGAGGTTCAGCAGACGGTGAGCGTCATCCGTGGCGGCGTCGACCGGGCGACCAGTGCGGTCGACCGTACCCGCGAGGCGGACCAGTCCCTGGCTGAAGTGGTCCAGCGTATTGCCACCATCGTCGAGCACGTCACCCAGGTGGCGACGGCCGCCGAGGAGCAGAGTTCGGTCAGCGAGGAAATCAATCGTAACCTGACCAATATCGGTGATGCTGCCAGCGACCTGCGCGAGCTGGCTCAGCGGGTTCGCGGCAACGGCGAGGAACTGGGCGAGCAGGTGATCTCGCTGGAAGAGCAGCTCAACCGCCTGCGGACCTGAGCCTGGACCGGCGGCGGTGTGATACCGGGCGATCGTTCCCGCTCATGCCGCCGCCGGCCGCATACGCACAACCTATGATGGCCATTCAAAGCGCCAAATAGGAAAATGTGCGGCCTTCTGGCAAGCTCTCATCCATTGAATCCGAGGAGGTCGAAGATGGACCGCGTTACCATCTATGGTCGCATGAGTTGCGGTTTTTGCGTCCGTGCCCGCCAGTTGTGCGAAATAAAGGGCTACGATTTTCAGTTCGTGGATATGATTGCCGAAGGCATCAGCAAGGCGGACATCGGGGAAAGGATCGGACGGCCGGTCTACACCGTGCCGCAGATCCTTGTCGGCGATCAGCATATCGGTGGCTTTACCGAGTTTGCCATCTATGTGCAGCAGCGGGAGGCCGCCTCCCTGGCCTGACCGCGAGCGGACGGACAAAAAAAAGCGCCCGGATGACGAGGCGCCTTTTTTGTGCGGCAGGGAAAGCCTCAGATATCGAACGCGGTCCGCAGCTTCTTCTCGGCCAGCACTTTCTGCAGCCTGGCGACTCTGGGCAGGCCATTCTCGAACGGCGGGAAAGCTTCGCCATTGATCAGCGGCGACAGGTATTCACGGCAGTCCTGGGTGATGCCGAAGCCATCGTCAGTGATGAAGTGGATCGGCATCTTCTTCTCCTGGTTTGCCACTTCGCTCAACGGCGCTTCGCCGATGTGCCAGCGATAGGGGGAGGACTGCTCGCGCACGATGGTCGGCATCAGCGCCTGCTTGCCGGCCACGGCCATCTCCACCGCGGCCTTGCCCACGGCGTAGGCCTGTTCCACGTCGGTGGCGGAGGCAATGTGGCGCGCCGCGCGCTGCAGGTAATCGGCAACCGCCCAGTGATACTTGTAGCCCAGGGCCTGCTTGGTCATGTTGGCCAGTGCCGGCGCCACGCCGCCCAACTGGGTATGGCCGAAGGCGTCCTTGCTGCCGGCGTCGGCGAGGAAGCGGCCGTCTTCATACTGGGCGCCTTCAGAAGCGACGACCACGCAGTAGCCGTAATTTTCCACGCAGTGTTCGACCCGCTTGAGGAACGCATCGCGGTCGAACGGGATTTCCGGGAACAGGATGATGTGCGGCGGCGCGCCTTCGCCCTGGCCGGCCAGACCCCCGGCTGCGGCAATCCAGCCGGCGTGGCGGCCCATGACTTCCAGGATGAAGACCTTGGTGGAGGATTCGCACATGGACTGGATGTCCAGGCTGGCTTCCAGGGTGGAGGTGGCGATGTACTTGGCCACCGAGCCGAAGCCCGGGCAGCAGTCGGTGAACGGCAGGTCGTTGTCGACGGTCTTGGGGACACCGATGCAGGTAATCGGGTAGCCCATGCGCTCGGCCAGCTGGGACACCTTGAACGCGGTGTCCTGGGAATCGCCGCCGCCGTTGTAGAAGAAGTAGCCGATGTTGTGGGCCTGGAACACTTCGATCAGGCGCTCGTACTCGCGCTTGTTCTCGCTGAAGTTCTTCAGCTTGTAGCGACAGGAGCCGAAGGCACCGCCCGGTGTATACATCAGCGCGGCGATCGCCTCGTCGCTTTCCTCGTTGGTATCGATCAGTTCTTCCCGAAGGGCCCCGATAATACCGTTGCGGCCGGCGTAGACCGTGCCGATCGCTTCCGGGTGCTTGCGGGCGGTCTCAATCACACCACAGGCACTGGCGTTGATCACGGCGGTGACACCGCCAGACTGGGCGTAAAACGCGTTCTTGATGGCCATGGTTCCTGGCGCCTCCTGCAGATTGGTCACTTCGCGCGAATCATACGTTAATCTCGGGTACATTTCATGACGGTCTTGTAGGATCCGGCAACGGCAAATCGGCAGGATGATTCCTTTCGGGAGCCTGCCCGCTTGACGCCGCCGCAGCGATACAGGACGCTTCAGTCTTTGAGTCAACGGTCGTCGATGGCCGAACGGAAACAGGACCAACATGCATATCCACATCCTCGGTATCTGCGGGACCTTCATGGGCAGTCTCGCGGTACTTGCCCGGGAGGCCGGGCACAAGGTGACCGGCTCCGACCAGGGCGTTTACCCGCCCATGAGCACCCAGCTTGAAGCCCAGGGCATCAAGCTGATGGAGGGCTACTGCGCCGATAACCTCAAGCCGGCGCCGGACCTGGTGCTGATCGGCAACGCCATGTCCCGCGGCAACCTGGAAGTCGAGGCCGTGCTCAACCGCGGCATCGACTACATGTCCGGCCCGGAGTGGCTGACCCGGGAGGTGCTGCGCAAGCGCTGGGTGTTGGCGGTGGCCGGCACCCATGGCAAGACCACGACCACCTCCATGCTGTTGTGGATACTGGAGCAGGCGGGTTTCGAGCCGGGCTACCTGGTGGGCGGGGTGCCCAGGGATTTCAGCGTCTCCGCGCGTCTGGGTAGCAGCGATTTCTTCGTGATCGAGGCGGATGAGTACGACAGCGCCTTCTTCGACAAGCGCTCCAAGTTCGTCCATTACCGGCCCCGTACGCTGATTCTCAATAACCTGGAGTTCGACCACGCGGACATCTTCGACAACGTGGAAGCCATCGAACGCCAGTTTCACCACTTGGTGCGGACCGTGCCGTCCAACGGCCTGATCGTCCGCCCGGCGCGGGACGTGCACCTGGATGCGGCCCTGGACATGGGCTGCTGGAGCGGCCTGCAGACCACCTCGGTGGCCGGCGAGGTGGACCAGGCCAACTGGCGTGCCGAACTGCTGGCGGACGACGGCAGCCGCTTCATGGTGGTTCACCATGATCAGCCGGTGGCCACGGTGAGCTGGCAGCAGACCGGGCTGCACAACGTCCGCAACGCGCTGGCGGCGATTGCGGCCGCCCGTCATGTGGGCGTTACGCCGGATCATGCCATTGCCGCGTTGAACCGTTTTTCCGGCGTCAAACGGCGCATGGAATTGCTGGCGGACGTGAAGGGCGTCCGGGTCTACGATGATTTTGCCCATCACCCCACGGCGATTGCCACGACTTTGGACGGGTTGCGTAAAAAGGTCGGAGACGAGCCCATCATCGCCTTGATCGAGCCGCGCTCGAACACCATGCAGCAGGGTGTGCATCGGGAGACCCTGTTGCCCAGCAGCGAGCAGGCGGACCGGGTGATCTGGGCTAACCTCAGTGACATGGACTGGCTGAAATCGCTGGTGCCGGCGGACGATCCCCGGCACAGCACCGCCACCACCGTCGAGGGGCTGATCGGCCAGGTGTTGGACGACCTGCCGGTCCCCTGCCATATCGTGGTGATGAGCAACGGCGGCTTTGGTGGTATTCACGGCAAGCTGATCGCAAGACTGGAGCAGACTTTTGACTGAAGGCAAGCCCACGCATTCCGCGGCGAAACGACCCACTGTTAACCTGGCCCTGACCGGCGCCTCCGGGGCCCGGTACGGCCTGCGACTGTTGCAGTGCCTGCTGGCGGCGGGATGCCGCGTGCACTTCATGATCAGCAAGGCCGCCCAGGTCGTGGTGGCGACGGAAACGGAGCTGTCATTGCCGGGCAGCCCGGACGCCATGCAGGCGTTCCTTGCTGAGCGTTATGGCGCTGAGGCCGATCAGTTACTGGTGTTTGGCCGCGAGGACTGGTTTGCGCCGCCGGCATCCGGATCCGGCAGCCGCGCCCCGCTGGTGATCTGCCCATGCAGCACCGGCACCCTGTCGGCGTTGGCCACCGGTGCCAGCAACAACCTGATCGAACGGGCCGGCGACGTGGCGCTCAAGGAGCGGCGCCCGCTGATCCTGGTGCCACGCGAAGCCCCGTATTCCGAGATTCACCTGGACAACATGCTGCGCCTGACGCGTATGGGCGCGGTGATCATGCCGGCCAGCCCCGGCTTCTATCACCACCCCGAATCCGTGGCGGACATGGTGGACTTCATCGTCGCGCGTATCCTCGATCACCTGGACCTGCCGCAGGACCTGATGCCCCGCTGGGGCGCGGAACGCGTGTCCCGGAAGCTCGCCGGTCCATCGAAGCCACCGGCCGACTGAAAACCAAGCAGGAACCGCACTTTATGAGCATCGACTGGCAAACCACTCCCGCTGCCATCTGGCGTCGCCATCGCAATGCCCTGCGCGCCGTGAAACAGATCGACCCGGTGCGCCTTGACCAGTTGCTGGAAGTGGACCGGCAGAAACAGCAGCTCGTTACCAACACCGAGCGTTTCCTGCGTGGCCAGCCGGCCAACAATGCGCTGCTCTGGGGCGCACGGGGGACGGGTAAGTCCTCGCTGATCAAGGCGATCCTCAATACCTATTTCGACCAGGGACTGCGGATTGTGGAAGTGGATCGGGACGACCTGCTGTACCTGCCGGAAATCGTCGATGACCTGCGTGACCTGGATTACCGTTTCATCATTTTCTCCGACGACCTGTCGTTTGAGAGGGGCGAGGGCACCTATAAGGCCCTGAAGAGTGTAATGGAGGGCTCCATCGAGAGTCCGCCGGAGAACATCAAGGTCTATGCCACCTCCAACCGCCGGCACCTGATGCCAGAGTACATGAAGGACAATCAACAGGCGGAAGTCGTCGACGGCGAGCTTCACCCTGGGGAGGCCATCGAGGAGCAGGTCTCGTTGTCCGACCGATTTGGTCTCTGGCTGTCGTTCTATCCCTTCAACCAGGAGGCGTACCTGCATGTGGTGGATGCGCTGTTCCCGCAGGTGGAAGACCGGGAGGAACTGCACAGGCTGGCCATCCGTTTTGCGCTGGGCAAGGGGGGGCGCAGCGGTCGCGCGGCGCAGCATTTCTACAACGCCTACTCGGACTATTTCGGCTGACTCGACCGGCTTTCCCTGTTCTTCCCTGACGCGGCGCCTTCGGGCGCCGCGGTCGTTTTCGCCAACCGGATTGATGCTTTTCACCATTGTGGGATCCGGCCCGCCGCCGGAGACTGGAAACCTCTGACACCACACGATTGGCGCGCCCGCTGCCCGGCAGCGGGCGCCCGGAACAAAAACGCAGAGGTTACCCATGATTCCACGCACCCTGTTCGATGCCGATCTCGAAGGCTTCCGGGATTCCGTTCGCAAGTTCCTCCAGCAGGAAGCGGTGCCGCACCACGCCCAGTGGGAAAAGGACGGCCAGGTCAGCCGGGACATCTGGCGCAAGGCCGGTGAACTGGGCTTCCTGTGCCCCTGTTTGCCGGAGGAATACGGCGGCGTCGGCGCCGACTTCCGCTACAGCGCGGTGATCATGGAGGAAATCGTGCGGGCCTCCACATCCGGCCTGGGCTGGGCGCTGCATTCGGACATCGTGGCGCCGTACATCCTCAACTACGGCACCGGGGAGCAGAAGCAGAAATACCTGCCCAAACTGGCCACCGGCGAGATGATCGGTGCCATCGCCATGACCGAGCCCGGTGCGGGGTCCGATCTGCAGGGCGTGAAAACCAGCGCCGTCCGGGAGGGCGATCACTACCTCCTTAACGGCTCCAAGACCTTCATCACCAATGGCCAGATGGCGGATCTGGTGATTGTCGTTGCCAAGACCGATCCCAGGGAGGGCGCCAAGGGCACCAGCCTACTTTTGGTCGAAACCGCCTGGGAAGGCTTCGAGCGGGGCCAGAATCTGGAGAAGGTGGGGCTCAAGGCCCAGGACACCTCGGAACTGTTCTTCCAGGACGTGAAGGTGCCGGTGGCCAACCTGCTGGGCAGCCATGAAGGGCAGGGTTTCATGCAGTTGATGCAGGAGCTGCCGGCCGAGCGCCTGCAGGTCGCATTGACCGCCGTGGCGGCCGCGGAGGCTGCCTGGGACTGGACGCGGGATTACGTGAAGGAGCGCAAGGCCTTCGGTAAGCCGATCCTCGGCTTCCAGAACACCCGCTTCAAGATGGCGGAGATGAAGGCGGACATCACCGCCGCCCGGGTTTTTGTGGATCGCTGCCTGGAACTGCATCTTGAGAAGAAGCTGGACGTGCCGACCGCGGCCATGCTCAAGCAGTGGACCACAGACCTGCAGTGCCGGGTGATGGATGAGTGCGTGCAGTTGCACGGCGGCTACGGCTATATGTGGGAATACCCCATCGCCCGCGCCTGGGCGGATTCACGGGTGCAGCGGATCTATGCCGGCACCAACGAAATCATGAAGGAGATCGTTGCCCGCTCAATCTGATGCCCGACCTCGCCCGGCCGGTTTTCGTGCTGCCGGGCCTTTCGCGTCCCTGTATCCCCGCCGGTTACCCAAATTTACAAATTGCCAAGCCTATCAAGGATAGGAATCGGGCCATCGCCTACAGTGGAGCCTCCGACAGCTATAACAAGGATAACGGTTGCTGCCATGATGCGTTCACGACTCTTCCTGACCGGCGCCTGCCTGCTCCTGCTTACAGCCTGTGGTGACGGCGAACTGCAGGACTCACCGGTCGACGGCCGCGACACGGACGGGCTCTACGAACCCGCATCGCAGGACGTCAGCGGGCGCGTGATCGACGGCTACCTCGACAAGGCGCGCATCTGGCTCGACCTGGATGGCGACTACCAGTATGACGGCGGCAGCGTCGACGTGACGGTCGGTACCAACCCGGAACGGACGATCACGCTCGCGGGCGGTGAGCCCACGACGATCACGGGCGAGGGTGGAGCCTACACGCTGGATCTCTCGGCCTTGCAGCTGGACGCCACCGAGGCGGCCGACCTGGACTGGCGCGACTATCCGCTGGTGGTCACGGTCATCCCCGGGGTGACGGAAGAGGAAACGGATGACGGCAACGTCGTGCAGCAGGACGCCTACCTGATGTCGGCGCCGCCCGGTGTGCGCTTCGTGTCGCCGCTGACCACCCTGATTGATGCGCGGCGCTTCCTGGTGGCAGGCGATCTGGATGTGACGACGGACCTGGGGCAGCGGCTGTCAGGCATCAACCTCACCGGCGACTATATCCGGGCCGGCGATGCACGTGCCCATGCCTACGCCCGCGCCATGGCCCGGTTCCTGGCCGCCCAGTTCCCCGACGACATGGAATCGGGGCTGGTCAGTTCCGACGGCAAGGTGGCGCCGTTCCCGACCGAGGCGCTGCGCATCATGCGGCTGAGCTACAACGGCTATGCCGATGACGTGGTCCGGGCGGTGGATGAGGCGGTGGGCAGCGGCGGCCTGTACGACAACGTGGATGTGGCGGCGGTGGATATCCCGCAGGTGCCTCTGGACCTGGACAACCCGGTGCTGCTGCAATCTGTGACCGTCAGCGCGCCGGAACAGGGCGGCACAGCCAGCGAGAGCGCCCTGGAGGACAACGGCAGCATCGCCGCCGAGCTGACGTTCCATTACAGCGAGGATGGCGTGCTGCAGCGCATCGATGCCGATGGCTGCATGACCCCGTCGCTGACGGAAATCACGCGCCTGGCCAGGGTGCATGGCCGGGTCGCGGAGCTCAATGCCCAGGGGCTGGACGGGTTCTATCTCGATTACCAGACCAGCCGGCCCTACTGGCAGGATGATGACGTCAACGAGCGCCTGGTGTTCGACTGGGAAAACGGCCGGGCGTCGTTCTACTCGGCGACCACCTGTCACGGCACGGCACCATCCAGCGCCTTGGGGGATACGCCGCAACAGGTCTACACATGGGCCTACAATGGGCAGGGCGTTCTCCAGGCGGTTACCTCAAACGGCAGCGGCGTGACGCCGGTGGCCGATGGCCATGCGGTGGACCCGGCGTATTCCTACACCTCGTCCGGGCTGGGAGGCCAGGCGATGACGCTCGGGGGCGATGTGGTCCCCTGCCTGGATGCCATTTCGCAGGACAACATGGACGCCGCACGCGTGGTCTCGGCCCAGCAGAACTACCACTATACGGGTGATCCGACCGGCATGGCGGATGGGGTGGTGCCGGCCAACGGCGACGTCACCGGTTTGAAACTGGACTGGGACGTGCGCGACGGGCGCCAGCAACTCCTACGTCGCATCTTCTTCGATGCAGCCATCGACACCGGGTCGTTGCTGCAGTGGGCGTATGACGGTGTGCGGGATGAGGCGTTCATCGACGCGGACCAGAACGGCCTGGTGCGTCAGGCGCGGCTGGCCCGATATCAGGATTCCGGTGCCTGGACCTGCGGCGGGCTGCATTCCGGGCTGGTGAGCTACGAGCTATACGGTATCGTCGGTTACCAGTACATCCGCCTTTCCGACTATCTGGCCGACACGCTCTAGAGAGCCGGCCCTGGGCCTGCCGGCCCGGCATCCTGGGAAGTCGAAAGAGGGAAGAAAAAATTTCGGGAAAATGTTTGACAGCTGAAATCCGAATGATTAAAGTACGCGCCATCTGGTGAGGGGCAGTCTTTCACCGGAAGCAGAAAGCCCGATAAATCATGCGCCTGCAAAGGCGGGGTTTACTCGGAAGCCGACTGCAAGTCATCTGCCGAGGTGGCGAAATTGGTAGACGCGCTAGCTTCAGGTGCTAGTGGGGGCAACCCCGTGGAGGTTCAAGTCCTCTCCTCGGCACCACTTCTTCCCCCAGGAAGTGGCATTTTTTACTTCCCCGTCATGTTATTGAGCCCCTGTTTCTAGGTATCTCCGCACCGTCGGGGTTATACTTCAGCCACATTCAACCGCAGCCTCATTTTTTGTTTTCTGCATCAGGCTGCCGGCTTAAGGCATTCTTTTTAATGGTATCCAAGAAAAAAGCGAATGATGAAGATCCTCATGCAACGCGTGAGGCCAAAAAATACGAAAATCCTATCCAGAGCCGTGAGTTTATCCTGGCTCACCTGCGCCAGCGTGGCGCACCGGCAACCCACGAAACCCTGTGTTCCGAACTGGAGCAGACGTCGCCCGAAGGCATCGAGGCGCTGCGCCGCCGGTTGATTGCCATGTGTCGGGACGGTCAGTTGATCTGTAACCGCCGCGGGGCGTATCTGCCGATCGACGAGGCGGACCTGATTTCCGGTCGCGTCCAGGGGCATCGGGACGGCTTCGGCTTCCTGGTGCCGGACGACGGCAGCAGCGATCTCTTCCTCAGCGCCCGGGAAATGCGTCAGGTGATCCACGGTGACCGGGCGGCTGCCCGGGTGGACCGGGTCGATGATCGGGGCCGCCGGGAAGGGCGCATCGTCGAGGTTCTGGAGCACCGCAGTCAGCAGATTGTGGGCCGCCTGTTCCGCGAGAGCGGCATTTCCTTCGTGGTGCCGGAAAATCCCCGGATCAGCCAGGACGTGATGGTGGCCGAGGACGATTGCGGCGATGCGCGTCACGGTCAGTATGTGGTGGTCGACGTCATGCGGCAGCCCACTGCGCGGACCAAGCCCACCGGCCGCGTTGTCGAAGTGCTCGGCGATCACATGGCGCCGGGGATGGAAATTGCCGTCGCCATCCGCTCCTACGACATTCCGCATGCCTGGCCACCGGCGGTGGGTGAGCAGGCCGCGGCGATTTCGGAAACGGTCAGCGAGGCGGACAAGCAGCACCGGGTTGACCTGCGGGACCTGCCGCTGGTGACCATCGACGGTGAGGATGCGCGGGATTTCGATGACGCGATCTTCTGTGAGCGGCGCCCGCGTGGCGGCTTCCGGCTGGTCGTGGCGATCGCCGATGTGTCCCATTACGTGCGCCCGGGGACGCCGCTGGACGAGGAGGCGCTGGAGCGTGGCAACTCGGTCTATTTCCCGGATCACGTGGTCCCGATGCTTCCGGAGAAGCTGTCCAACGGCCTGTGCTCCCTGAATCCGGAAGTGGACCGGTTGTGCCTGGTCAGCGACATGACCATCAGTGCCAACGGTCGCATCAGCAGCTATACGTTCTACCAGGGCGTGATGCACTCCAAGGCGCGCCTGACCTACACGTCCGTCAGCGATATGCTGGAGCGGCCCGAATCCGGCATCGGCAGGAAATTGCGCTCGCGCTACGCGCATGTGGCGCCTCACCTGGATGACCTGTACGCGCTGTACAAGGTGCTGAGAGCGGCCCGGACCGAGCGTGGCGCGATTGATTTCGAAACCACCGAAACCCGCGTCATCTTCGACGCGTCCCGCAAGATCGAGGAGATCGTGCCGGTTCAGCGCAACGACGCCCACAAGATCGTCGAGGAATGCATGCTGTGCGCCAACGTGGCCACGGCGCGTTTCCTGAAGCGCCATAAAATGCCAGCGCTGTACCGGGTACACGACGGCCCGGCGGATGAGCGTCTGGCCGCGCTGCGCCTGTTCCTGGGTGAGCTGGGGCTCCAGTTGGGCGGTGGCGAAAAGCCGACGTCCGCGGATTACCAGGCGTTATTGGAACAGGTGCGCGAACGTCCGGATGCCGGCGTGATCCAGATGGTCATGCTGCGCAGCCTGAGTCAGGCCGTGTACAGCCCGGAAGAAAGTGGCCACTTCGGACTGGGCTTTGCCAGCTATGCCCATTTTACCTCGCCTATCCGCCGTTATCCGGATTTGATCGTGCACCGCGCGATCAAGTCGATCATCCACGGGGACGCGGCCGATAGTACGGTCGTCCAGCCAGATGCGCGAGACGAAGGGTTGGCGGTGTATCCGTACGACTATGCCCGGATGGTTCAGTTGGGTGAGCATTGTTCCATGACGGAGCGCAGGGCCGACGATGCGACCCGTGACGTCATGGCCTGGCTGAAGTGCGAATACCTCAAGGAGCACGTTGGCGAGGAATACGACGGCCTGATCGCCTCGGTGGTACCGTTCGGTTTCTTTGTGGAGCTGGATGGCGTCTATATCGAAGGCCTGGTTCATGTGTCCACGCTGGCCGGCGATTATTTCCATCATGATGCGGCCAAGCACCGTCTGGTAGGCGAGCGCACGGCGATCAGCTTCCGTCTCGGCGATGCGGTCCGGGTCCAGGTGGTCCGGGTCGGCCTGGAGGATCGCAAGATCGATCTGGAGCTGGTCAGCAAGCCCCGTCGCCGCCAGGCGGATCGTGACGCGCTGCCGGCGAAGGGCGAGCGTGGGGGCAAGGCGTCTGACGACAGGCGCGGCTCCCGTGGTCGCAAGCCCAAAGGGGGTGGCGGCAAAAGCGGAAAGCCACTGAGTGCCAAGGAGATGCTGGCCCAGGAGGCGGCCCGCGAAGCGCAGAAGAAATCGGGCAGGTCCTCCGGCAGGAAAGGCGGCAAATCGTCAGGCGCCAGCGGCAAGGCCAAGCGCACCTCCGCCTCTGGTGGGGCCGAAAAGAAGAAGTCAGGTAAGGGCAGGTAAGTGGCGCAGGAATTCATTTTTGGCTGGCATGCCGTCGATGCCGTTGTCAAGCGCGATCCCGCGCGGTTGCAGCAGGTCTGGATCCAGACCGGTCGCCAGGACAAGCGGGCGCAGGCCATCACCGGCGCGCTCGACGACCTGGGGGTGCACTGGGACATCGTGCACCGCCGTGAGCTGGACAGCCGGGTCGATGGCGTCCACCAGGGTATTGTGGCCGCAGTCGCTCCCAGTCGCGAATGGCAGGAAGACGACCTGCTGGCAGCCCTGTCGGGCTGGCATGCGCCGTTCCTGCTGATCCTTGATGGCGTTACCGACCCCCATAACCTCGGAGCCTGTCTGCGTAGCGCAGACGCCGCCGGCGTGCAGGCGGTGGTGGTGCCCAGGGACAAGTCCGCCTCGCTCAATCCGACGGTGCGAAAAGTGGCCTGTGGTGCGGCTGAATCGGTGCCGCTGGTCCGGGTGACCAACCTGGCCCGTTTCATGCGGGCGATCCAGGAGGTGGGCGTCTGGATCATCGGCACGGCCGGCGAAGCGGAGGCCACGCTGTACCAGGCGGACTTCAAGGGTCCGGTGGCCCTGGTCATGGGCGCCGAAGGCAAGGGGATGCGTCGCCTGACCCGCGAGAATTGCGATACGCTGATCAACATTCCCATGCATGGCACGGTGGACAGCCTGAACGTATCGGTGGCAACGGGTGTCTGTCTCTACGAGGCTGTACGCCAGCGCGGCAGCTGATTACCTTGCAATCAATTCGATGCTTGCCTAAAATACGCCACCCCCTAAATTGGGGGTGGTTTTCTATTGTCTGCCGCCAGCGGTAGCGCAACCGGGAAACCGGACTGAAATCTGGTATCCGATACCAGCTCCTTGCTTCTTTCAGGGACTCCTGTCAGAGGCTGTTTAATCCGTAGGGAGAACTCATGCGTCACTACGAAATCGTTATCATGGTACACCCGGATCAGAGCGAGCAGGTGCCCGCGATGATCGAGCGTTATACCAACACCATCACCGAAGCCGGTGGTGCCGTACACCGTCTTGAAGACTGGGGCCGTCGTCACCTGGCTTACCCGATCAACAAGATCCACAAGGCTCACTACGTTCTGTTCAACGTTGAATGTTCACAGGACGTACTCGACGAGCTGACTCACAACTTCCGCTTCAATGATGCGATCATCCGTGATCTGGTCATCCGTCGCGATGGGGCGGATACCGATGCGTCCCCGATGAAGGCTTCCGAGAACCGTGAAGAGCGTCGTTCAGGCGACGACCGTCCGCGTCGTTCCCAGGAGTCCAGCGAGCGTCGCCAGGCGGCCAGCGCTCAGGAAGAAGAGTAATCCATCACCGGTTGTTGAGGAGTTAAAGCATGGCTCGTTTTTTCAGACGTCGTAAGTTCTGCCGTTTCACGGCGGAAGGTGTCAAAGAGATCGATTACAAGGATCTGGACACCCTGAAAGGTTACATCACTGAAACCGGCAAAATCGTGCCCAGCCGTATCACCGGTACCAAGGCACGCTACCAGCGTCAGCTGGCAACCGCGATCAAGCGCGCGCGCTACCTGGCCCTGCTGCCGTATACCGATAGCCACGACAATTAAGCGCTGACAGGGACTCGGGACCATGCGTGCATTAGCACAATTTGCGATGCGCGGTCCCCTGCAGGCAAGTGGGGTAGCGGCGGTAGCCACCGCGCTTCCCTTCCTTTTCTGGATTGGAGCGGCCGTAGTCGGCCTGGTCACATTGCGACTGGGTCTTTCCCAGGGACTCAATGTCGGACTCTGGGCACTGCTGCCGGCTCTGGGCTGGAGCTGGTTGGGCAATGATCCGACGGCTCTGTTTGTCTTGATCCAGGTGTTTTTGATGGTTGTGGTGTTGCGCACCACGACCTCCTGGGAGAAGGCACTGCTGACCGGAAGCGGTCTGGCGCTGGTAACCGGTGTGTTACTGCCGCTGCTGTTTCCGCAGCTGCTCAAGGATCTGGTGGATACCGGGGTTGCGTTCTATCAGCAGTACAACCCGGATGTTGCCAGTGAGCTGGGTGGACGGCTCGAGGGTGTTTTCAGGCAGGTCATGAGTGCCAGTATGGCCGGGACCTACCAACTGCTGGCGGTGGCCGTGACGATTCTCGCGCGCAGCTGGCAGGCAACGCTCTACAATCCGGGCGGTTTCCGGAGCGAGTTCCATGCCCTGCGACTGAGCCGGCCCGTCGCCGTGTTGTGTGTGGCGATCATGTTTGGCGCGCCGCTGCTGGGGCTGAATACGGCCCTGATCAGTTGGGCGGCTGCCGTCCCGCTGATGATCGCGGGCCTGGCCATGATCCACGGCATCGTCGGCGTCCGGAACATGAGCATCCACTGGCTGGTGCTGTTCTATCTGGCCCTGGTGCTGCTTAGCCCGAGTCTGATGTTGTTGTTGCTTATATTGGCGTTTGTGGATAGCTGGCTGGATTTCAGGGGGCGTTTAAAACCCTCCGGGCCGGCAGAATAAAGTACGAAGAGGTTAACGAGATGGAAGTTATTCTGCTCGAGAAAGTCGCAAACCTGGGCTCCCTGGGTGACAAGGTCAAAGTAAAAGCGGGTTACGGTCGTAACTTCCTGCTGCCGTTTGGCAAGGCGGTTCCGGCGACCGAAGCCAACGTCAAGGAATTCGAAGCGCGTCGCGCCGAGCTGGAAAAAGCGGCGGCCGAGCATCTGGCTGCTGCCCAGGCCCGTGCCGAGAAGCTGGAAGGTGCCGCCTTCACCATCACCTCCAAGGCGGGTGACGAAGGCAAGCTGTTCGGCTCCATCGGTGTGCGTGATATCGCTGATGCCGTGACAGCTGGTGGTACTGAAGTCGAGAAGAGCGAAGTACGGATGCCGGAAGGCCCGCTGCGCGCCATCGGCGAGTACGACATCGAGCTGCAGCTGCATACCGACGTCGAAGTGACCGTCAAGATCACTGTCGTTGCCGAGTAATCGCTGACCCGTCCGCCCTCTGAAAGGAGGGCTGGACAGCCGGCGTATTGCCTGACTACGGCTGTGCCGGAAGGCCCGGCAGACCCTCGTGTCTGCCGGGCCTTTCTGTGTTTTCGGGGCGCAAATTAAAACCGCCGTGGATCGCTTGTCGGGGTCTTCGCCGACGGTTATCTTAAGAGCCTCTGATTAATTCCCGGTTCGTCTCTGTGCATCCTGAGTGCGTGTTCAGTACCGGTGATGCGTCCGGTCGCGGTCGCCGGCGCCGGTTCGGGCAGCATGGGCTCCGACGGGGTGCGCTGCCACGCTGCAGACGTAGACGTCAGGGCTTGCCCTTCCGGGGTGTCCGGGACGATCCACTCATCATCATTGCTTGAGTCAGTAAGCGGTATCATGGCCAATCCCATTGCGAAGCAGAGTATTCCGGACTCCGATACCTCGCGTATCAAGGTTCCACCCCATTCCATAGAGGCTGAACAGGCCGTTCTGGGCGGCCTGATGCTGGATAACAGCAAGTGGGATGCGGTCTCCGAAGTCATTACCTCTGCTGATTTCTATCGCCAGGACCACCGCCTGATCTACGCCGTGATCGAGCGGCTCGCCGGGGAAGGGGAGCCGCTGGACGTGGTCACCCTCAGTGAATTCCTCGATCGGGCCGGTGATCTCGAGGACGCCGGCGGACTGACCTACCTGGCGGAAATGGCCGAGAAGACGCCGGGGGCCTCCAACATCAAGGCCTACGCCCAGATCGTGCGCGAGCGTTCGGTGCTGCGCCAGATGATCGAGGTCTCGGGTGACATCGCCGAGTCCGCGTTCAACCCGCTTGGCCGTACCAGTGACGAACTGTTGGACGAAGCCGAGCGCAACGTCTTCCGGATTGCCGAGTCCCGGACCAAGCAGGGGTCCGGTCCGCAGGCGATCAACCCGATCCTGACCAAGGCGCTGGGCCGGATTGAGGAGCTGTTCGAATCCGGTGATACGATTACCGGTATCACCACCGGTTTCAAGGACCTCGACGAGTGGACGTCGGGGATGCAGCCGTCGGACCTGATCATCATCGCCGGGCGCCCCTCCATGGGTAAGACCACGTTCGCCATGAACGTGGTGGAGAACGCGCTGCTGGGCAGTGGCAAGCCGGCCCTGGTGTTCAGTATGGAGATGCCGGCCGATGCTATCGTCATGCGGATGCTGTCGTCCCTGGGCCGCATCGACCAGACCCGGATGCGGAGCGGCAAGCTGGAAGAGGACGACTGGCCGAGGCTGACCTCCGCCGTCAGCCTGCTCAAGGACAAACCGCTCTATATCGACGACACACCGGGTCTGAGTCCCACCGAAATGCGCTCCCGGGCGCGCCGTGTGGCGCGGGAGAACGACGGCGAAATCGGCCTGATCATGGTCGACTACCTGCAGTTGATGCGTGTGCCCGGCAATACCGAAGGCCGGACAGCAGAGATTTCCGAGATCTCCCGCTCCCTCAAGGCCCTGGCCAAGGAGCTGCAATGTCCCGTCGTGGCGCTGTCCCAGCTCAACCGGAGTCTGGAGCAGCGGCCCAACAAGCGCCCGGTCAACTCGGACCTGCGGGAATCCGGCGCGATCGAGCAGGACGCCGACGTCATCATGTTCATCTACCGGGATGAGGTCTACAACGAAGACAGCCCCGACAAGGGCATTGCCGAGATTATCATCGGTAAGCAGCGGAACGGTCCGATCGGTACCGTCCGGCTGGCCTTCCTCGGCAGATTCACCAAGTTCGAAGACCTGGCCCACGGCGATTACGGCGGAGATTACTGATGGGACGGCATACCCGGGCGCGCATCGATCTCTCGGCCCTGCGGCACAACTTCGCACTGGCAGAACGCCAGGCCGGTACGGCCGAGGCCATGGCGGTGGTCAAGGCGGACGGATACGGCCATGGCCTGGAACCGGTAGCCCGCGCATTGGCCGATCAGGCCGGGCGCTTTGCCGTCGCCTGCCTGGAAGAGGCCGAGCGGCTGCGTGAAGCGGGTATCCGCCAGCCTATCGTCCTGCTGCAGGGATTCCACGACGATGCCGACGTCGCGACCTGTGCCGATCTCGGCCTGGAGCCGGTCATCCACAGCGATCATCAACTGGCTGCCCTGGAAAATGCCGCTGCCACGCTCACCGTATGGCTCAAGGTCAACACCGGTATGAACCGCTTGGGTTTCGCGCCGGAGCAGGTGGAGGCCCGGGTCCAGCGGCTGCGCGCTGTCGGCGGCGTTACGCTGAAGGGAATGGTCACCCATTACGCCTGCGCCGACGACCGCGAAGATCCCATGACCGACCGCCAGAACGACATGTTCTCGGCGTTGTCGGCTCGCTATCCCGAACTTGAATTCAGTGCGGCCAACTCAGCCGGCCATTTCCGTGTGGATTCGCCACGTTTCCACTGGACCCGGCCCGGTATCATGCTCTATGGAGCGACACCCATGATTGTCGAATCAGCGGCGGAGTTGGGGCTGCGGGCGGTGATGTCGCTGGAATCGCGCCTGACGGCCACACGGGTTCTGCAGCCGGGCGAGTGTGTCGGGTATGGCGCAACCTGGCGCGCGGCGCGGCCGACCCCCATGGGCATCGTCAGCATCGGTTATGGCGATGGCTATCCGCGGCATGCACCGACCGGCACTCCCGTCTGGGTAGCCGGTACCCGGACGGCGACGCTGGGCCGGGTCTCGATGGACATGCTGGCGGTCGACCTGACGGCAGCGCCCCATGCCCGGCCGGGCGACCGGGTCGAACTGTGGGGGGCAAACGTTCCGGTAGATGAGGTCGCCCGTTGTGCCGGCACGATTGGCTATGAGCTGCTGACCGGTGTCACGGCGAGAGTGCCGCGGGTCTACACCGAGTGAGGTGCGGCAGGGCAGGCAAGGCTGCCCGGGCCGGCGTCAGGCTGAGGCTTCCGGTTCGCAGATAATTTCCTCGATGAAGTCGAGGATGGATGCCAGGCTCTTGTCGTCCAGTTTCTTCAGGACCTTGTGAATCACCATCTTGCTGCCCTTGAGCATGCTGCCAATCCCCATTTTGGCCATCCCCATGAGCATACTGCTGGCGCGCAGCCGACGCAGGGGTTCCAGGAAGAAGAAGTCCAGTCCTTCCTCGGTCAGTTCGATGATCAGCCCATACAGTTCGTCGATCGCCTGCTTGTCGGCCCTGCCGCGGGAGCGCAGTTCTTCGACGGTGAGCAACGCCTTGTTGCGAAGGGCATCGGGGATGGGGGCGACGATATGGCTTTGTTGTTTGAGCATGGGTTTCCCTGTTTGATTGGTTGGACCCGGGTGGCGGGCGGTCCCGTCCAGTGAGTCAGGTTTGCGTCTGTCCCGGCGTCGCGATGGATGCGGAATCAGCGCCGATGCCTTATTCTATTCAGGTCTGAACGAGGGCCATTGGCTGGAGCCCTCGGCACCTTCTGTCACTCTTGCCAGCAGGGATTGAGCCAACCGGGGCGGCAGTGGCATGCTGCTGCCCAGGGGCGTTCCAAGCCTTCCACTTGCCCAATGATCTGGAGTTGATTGACCCGCGTGAATGTTCTGGTTGTACACGATTACGGCCCCCTGGGGCGTCTTGTCCTGGAGGCGTTGCGAGGTACCTCGCTGGCAATCCGTCCACTGCTGATCCGCAGCCCGGACGGTGTGGACCCCGCGGCGCTGGAGGATTGGGTCCCCGAGGCAACGGACCTGATCGTCAATACCCTCTGGCACAATGATCCGGAGGCCGCCGAGCGCGATCCCGAGACGATTCGCGAGTGGGCCTTCTCCATTCCCATGGCGTTGGCCGAACATGCCCGCGAGCATGATATCGCCCTGATCCAGCTGTCCACCTGCTATGTCTTCGACGGGCGCAAGCAGAGTGCCTATATCACGTCCAACCCGGGCCAGCCGTTCAGTCAGCTCGGCAACTGGCAATGGGAGTGTGAGCAGGCGCTGAGGACGCTATTGCCCCGGCACCTGATCCTGCGGACCGGCTGGAGCCTGGAGCGCTTCATCCGCAAGATTACGGCATCCGCCGAAGGGGCAACCCAGTTGGAGTTGTCCAGTCGTCATCGCGGCCAGCCCGTTGCCATGAAGGATCTGGCGCGGGTCATCCGGGCGCTGGTGTTGCAGATCGATTGCGGCGCGGAAGTCTGGGGCACGTATCAGTACGCTGGCGCGGAAGAGATCAGTCAGTACGAGCTGGGGCTGGAAATCATCAATGCACTGCCGGAGCTCGAGGCAGTGCACGTGGTTGACAAGGTGCCGGCCTGGGCCAGGCTGGAGCCGGAAAACACCACGTTGGGCTGCATCAAGATTCGCAACACCTTTGGCGTCAAGCAACTGCCCTGGCGCACCCGGCTCAAGGAAGAGGCGGCCCTGATCAGCGGTGCAGCCCAGCCCGAAACGCACTGAGAGGCGGTCCGGGCCGCCTTCGTCAGTCGTCCTTCTGGCAGCCGCCGTGGGCGACGGCCTTCAGTGCGGGGATGTCTTTCAGGCTGACTTCCCGGCCATGGGAGCCGATCAGCCCCTGACGCTGGAAGCGGGTCATCACCCGACTTACCGTCTCAACCGCCAATCCCAGGTAGTTGGCGATGTCGTGCCGGGGCATGGGCAGGATCAGCTCGGTGGATGACAACCGGCGCCGGCTGAAGCGGGTCGACAGGGACAGCAGCAGCGTGGCAATCCGTTCCTCCGCCGAGTTCTTGCTCAGCAAAAGCGACAGGTTGTGGCTGTTCTTGATTTCCTGGCTCATCAACTGGAAAAAGTGATGCTGCAGCGACGGGATACGTGTCGCCAGTTCTTCCAGCCGATTGAATGGAATCTCGCAGAAGCTGCTCCGGTCCAGTGCCTTGGCGGAGCAGGAATAGCCGTCCGGTCCCATGCTGTCCAGGCCGATGATCTCGCCTGGCAGGTAGAAACCGGTAATCTGTTCCTCGCCGGAATCGGAAATGATGTACGTCTTGACGGCACCGCTGCGAACGGCATAACAGGAGCGGAACGGATCGTTCTGACGGAACACGTGCTTGCCGCGATCAATGGTCTGTCCCTGCTGCACGACGTCTTCGAGACGGTCGATGTCATGGCTGCTGACCGCCAGCGGCAGGCACAGGTTGCTGAGGCTGCATTCCTGGCAGCTTGACTTGAGCGCAGCGGCGCGCGCCGTGGAGATGCGTTCACCCATATGAATGATCTTGCCCCGTTGTGATTCCACAATAATCCCACCTTAAAGGCGACAGACGATTTTGCCAACTGTCCGGTTGTGAATCACTTGCGGGACTGGGTGACATCCCGGTGGGATGCCACCCCTGCAGTTGCCTCAGCCCTCAAAACGCTGGAAGACCAGCGAGGCGTTGGTACCACCGAATCCGAAGCTGTTCGACATAACGCGGTCCAGATGAGCCGACTTTGCATCAGGGCCGACGATCGGCATATGCGCAATTTCCGCATCCGGAGAATGGTAGTTTTTGGTGCCGGCGATGTAGCCGTTCTGCAGCATCAGCAGCGAGTAAATCGCTTCGTGAACACCGGCGGCGCCGAGGGAGTGACCCGACAGCGACTTGGTGGAGGAGATGGCCGGGATGTGCTCGCCAAAGGTCTTGCGGACCGCGCCCATCTCGGCCACATCGCCGACCGGCGTGCTGGTGCCGTGGGCGTTGATGTAGTCGATCCTGCCCTCGACGGTGGACATGGCCTGGCGCATACAGCGCTGGGCGCCTTCGCCGGACGGGGCCACCATGTCATAGCCGTCGCTGGTGGCGCCGTAGCCGACCAGTTCGGCAATGATGTTGGCGCCGCGCTTCTTCGCGTGCTCCAGTTCCTCGACGACGAGCATGCCGCCGCCACCGGCGATGACGAAGCCGTCACGACCGCTGTCGAACGGGCGCGAGGCCGTTTCCGGGGCATCGTTGTACTTGGTGGACAGGGCACCCATGGCATCGAACAGCATGGTCAGGGTCCAGTCCTCCTCTTCACCGCCACCGGCGAAGACGATGTCCTGCCTGCCCGCCTGGATCTGCTCCATCGCGTGACCGATACAGTGCGCACTGGTGGCACAGGCGGACGACATGGAGTAGTTCACACCGCGGATCTTGTAGGCGGTCGCCAGACAGGCGGAGACGGTGCTGGTCATGATCCGTGGCACCATGTACGGCCCGATGCGCTTGACGCCCTTCTCACGCATGATGTCCACGGCTTCCACCTGACTCGAGCAGGAGGCACCGCCGGAGCCGGCAATCAGGCCGGTGCGGTCGTTGGAGACCAGGCTTTCGTCAAGTCCGGCGGATTCGATCGCCTCCTGCATGGCCAGGTAGCTGTACATGGCCGACTGACCCATGAAGCGGCGCACCTTGCGGTCGATGACCGAGGTGTCGACGTCGACCGAGCCGGAGACCTGGCTGCGGAAGCCCTGGTCGTGATAGGTTTCGTTGAAGCGAATGCCGGAGCGACCTGCTTTCAGGCTCTCATTCACGTCTTCAATGCTGTTGCCCAGGCATGACACGATGCCCATGCCGGTGATCACAACACGTCTCATTGCATTCTCCATCCGTGACGTGGTCGAAAAAGGATAACTGCTATTCTAGAACCTGGCCGCCCGCCTAAGGAATGTGACCTTGGTCGAGCGGGTGTGTTCCCCTGAAAACTGGCGCGATCCTCAACTTTGTCTAGACTGGCATCGATTCACTGAAACAGACCCTGGCATGCTTGCTGTCGTCAGATTACTGATCCCGATCACCGTCCTGATTCTCTTGTGCGCGGCCCGTATGGCGTCCGCGGCCGTTCCTCCCGCACCCACGCTCGATATCGCCGACCTGACCGCGCAACGGGTTCGTGCACCCGCGGAGTTTCTCGTTACGGCGCCGGATACAACGCTGGACGAGCTGCCGCTCGATGGATTCCGGCCGCTGACCGGCCGGGATGTTAACCAGGGGATCAGCGATCGGGCCTTCTGGATACGGATGCGCCTGCATAACAGCGGCAATGCCCCGGTGCATTGGGTGCTCAGCCACGAAACCACCTACCTGGACCTGATGACGGTCTACTGGGTGGACAATGGGGGCCAGTGGCATGAGTGCTCGCTGACCGATCGGGCCCCCTTCGACAAACGCATGCTGGACTACCGTCGTCTGGCCTTCAAGCACGCCACGCCTCCCGGCGGGTCGACAACCCTGTACCTGCGCCTGGCCTACGAAAAGCCCGACAGTGTCAGCCTGAACCTCGATCTCGCCGAGGCCGGCCGCTTCGCCGACCAGTCCCGCCGGGAATACGCACTCTACGGGCTCTATTACGGCGCCATGCTGGTCCTGGTGTTCATCTCGCTGGCCGGCGCCGGGCTGCTGCGCCAGTGGCTGTTCTTTCAATACGCCGTCTTCCTGGTGGCCAGCGCCCTGATGTGGGCCTTGCTCAACGGGTTTGCCTTCCAGTTCCTGTGGCCCCAATCGGTGTTCTGGCACAACGAAGGCTTCCACATACTCTATCTGCTGATGGCCGCCAGCGCCTTCCAGTTTTCCCGGGGCTTCCTGCGGACCCGGCAGCGGTTCCCGGGTATCGACCGGGCGATCCGCTGCGTCCAGGCGATCATGATGCTCGGCATCCTGATGCGCTTCGCCGGTTTCTATGAACCGGTACTGGTGCTGTCGTTCGTTGGCCTGCTGTCCCTGATCCTGCTGGCGCCGCTGGGGTTCTGGGCCTATCGGCAGGGGCAGCACTATGCCCGCTGGTATGCGATCGCATGGGTGTTATACGGCATCGGTCTGGCGCTCGGCGTGATCAGCGCCGGCACGCCCTGGTTGCACTGGGGAATGGATTCGCTGGTCTTTGCCCAGGCCGCCGGAGTCCTGGAAGCGCTGCTCCTGCTGGTCGCCCTGGGTGAACGCCTGATCAGTTGGGACCGCGATCGCCGCATGGCCCTGCGCATGGCGCACCAGGATCCGCTGACCGGACTCAACAACCGGCGCGGGATGAGCCTGGTCTACGAGACGTTCCGCCAACGATTCGAGCGAACCGGGCTGCCGGTATTCCTGATCCTGATCGATCTGGACCACTTCAAGCAGATCAACGACACTTATGGTCATGAGGCCGGCGATCAGGTGCTGGTGGATCTGGCGGACCTGCTCAACCGCACGAGCCGGCCGGCTGACGTCTGTATCCGCTATGGGGGCGAGGAATTCGTCCTTCTGTTGCAGGTGCCCTCGGAGGCGGTGGCCCTGGACATTGCCGAGAGGATCCGGCTGGACTTTGCCGGGACGCCTACCGAACATGAGGGCAGGGCCATCCGCCACACCCTGACCGCCGGGATTGCGCCGGTTTTCGCCGCGGATGTCCAACTGTCGCCCTCACAGATGCTTCGCGATGCCGACCGGGCGCTGTACCAGGCCAAGCGGCAAGGGCGAAACCGGTGCCGGCTCTATCAGGGGCCGTCCCGGCACACAAGCTGAAGCGGGTGTTGCAAAAGCGGCTGCGTCCGGCGATGAATGACGCCTGGAGCGCCGGCCCGGTCAAGGGGCCCATTGGCAGCCCGTCAACTGCGTTCATTCGCCGGCTTTTGCCTTGCTGGCCCTGGCCTCCGCCGCGTTCGCTACACTCTCCACAGTCATCGCACCGATCAGTGGCAAGGAGCGCATGATGTCGACCGACTCGATTCTGGGATCCCTGCTTGTTGAGGCCGGCCTGCCACCGGCGGTCGAGCGTCGGGGGCTCGGCGGCGGCAGTATCAACGACGCATTTCGCGTGGTACTCGCAAACGGCGATACGGCATTCCTCAAGGTTCACCGGGCGCCCCCGGCCGGCTTCTTCGAGGCTGAGGCGGAGGGGCTGCGGGCCATGCTGGCCACCGGTACGATCCGGGTGCCCCAGGTGCTGGCGGTCTCGGAACAGGGATTGCTGCTGGAATGGGTGGCGGGTGCGCCGGGGCCGGATTTCGGCCGCCAGTTGGGTGAACGCCTGGCGCAGATGCATCGCGCCACGGACAGCGCCTTTGGTTTCTCCTGCGATAACTACTGTGGCCTGACGCCCCAGCCCAATCCCCGCATGGCCGACGGTTTCGCTTTTTTCGGCGAAGCGCGCCTGCTGTTCCAGGCCCGGCTGGCCCGGGACAAGGGGCGGCTGCCGGCGGCCGGGGTGCGTCAGGTGGAAGCCATCGCCGATCGCCTGGTGGACTGGATTCCCGAGCAGCCGCCCAGCCTGATCCACGGCGATCTCTGGAGCGGTAACATCCACGCAGGACCGCAAGGCGAGCCGGTGTTGATTGACCCCGCGGCCCACTACGGCTGGGCGGAAGCCGATCTCGCCATGACCACGCTGTTCGGCAGCCAGTCCGGCGAGTTCTACCAGGCCTATGCCGCCAATGCGGAGCTGGCACCGGGGTGGGAGGAGCGGGTGCCGCTGTATAACCTGTACCACCTGCTCAATCACCTGAACCTGTTTGGGGGCGGCTACCTGGCGTCGGTGCGATCGGTGCTGGCACGCTTTGCCGGTTGATGGGGCAGGTACAAAAAAGCCAGCATGGTCAGGCTGGCTTCGGGATGGGGCTGGGAGAGGCCGCTTACTCGACGGCCTTCAGTGGAATCCGGTTCTCGTCCTTCTCCGGCGTCGGCACGGCCGGCATGGCCAGGCCCAGGTTGTTCTGCTCGAACACCCGGTCGGCCCGGTAGCTGGAGCGGACCATGGGGCCGGAGGGCACCTCCATGAAGCCTTTTTCCAGGCCGATCTCGCGGTAGCGGTTGAATTCCTCCGGTGTGACGTAGCGCTCGACCGGCAGGTGGTTCGGGGTCGGGCGCAGGTACTGGCCTAGGGTCAGGATGTCCACGCCCACGGCGCGCAGGTCGTCCATGGTCCGGAGGATTTCCTCGTCGGTCTCGCCCAGGCCCAGCATGAGGCTGGTCTTGGTGAGGACGTCCGGGCGATGCTGCTTGGCGTGTTCCAGCACCTTGAGGGTCTTCTCATAACCGGCGCGCGGGTCACGCACGTAGTGGGTCAGGCGCTCGACGGTCTCCACGTTCTGGGCAAACACGTCCAGGCCGGAATCGACGACGGCCTCGATGGCGGAGTGTACGCCGTCGAAATCGGGTGTCAGGGCCTCCACCGCCACTTGCGGGGTGCGGGCCTTGATGGCGCTGACGCAGGCCGCATAGTGGGCGGCGCCGCCGTCTTCCAGATCGTCCCGGTCGACGGAGGTGAGTACGATGTAGCGCAGTCCCATCAGCTCCACGGACTTGGCGGTGTTCTCCGGCTCTTCATGGTCGAGCCAGCCTTTCGGGTTGCCGGTATCGACGGCGCAGAACTTGCAGGCCCGGGTACAGACCGAACCCATCACCATGATCGTGGCGGTGCCGTTATTCCAGCACTCGCCGATGTTGGGGCAGTGGGATTCCTGGCAGACGGTACTCAGCCGGTGCTCGGCCACGTTGCGGCGCACCGCGTCGAAACGTTCACCGCCGGGCATGCGGGCACGCAGCCAACTGGGCTTGCGGGTAACCGGTTTGTCCGCGTTACCGGAGCGCTTGATGCCGTCCTTGATGGCCGAGAATCCTTGCTCGCTGCGGTATTTTGAACCACTGGTAATGCGATTGCTGGCGCCATCCGTCATGGAAATGCTGCTCACTACGATTGGGAAAGGGGAAACCGGGTTGACGGGACCGGCGCGCTAAGGCAGTGGAGATGGATCCCGTCCTCCCTAAAGGTTAGAGATTGCACGGGACCCTGACAAGCCGTCTAAGGCTAATGTCCCATCGGCCCGGTAGGTGAATACCGAAAGCGCACGGCCGCGTTGCCGAACGCTCCATGCCATTATACCGGCATCACCCAGGGCGACATACCGTCCCGGATGACCCGGCGCAGACCGAGCATTCCGCGGTCTATCGCGGCCTGGGGACGCTCGGTCTCGGTGGTCACCATGTAGGACGGGTAGGGGAAAGCCGGTGCATTGGGCACCCGGAACAGCCGGCCCTCGTCCAGCAGGCCGCGGATGGCCCGCTCCCGGAAGTAGCCCGCACCGCCGGCGGAGAGAATATAGGACAAACCCATGGGGCCCATGCCGACGAAGATGCCGGAGCGTTTCAGGGACGGGAACGCCTTGTCGTGGTGGGAGGAAAACTCCGGTCCCCAGTCCACGTAGACGTAGTGCTCATTTTCCGCCGTCGAGCCGGAGGGATCGGTGGTCACCATGATCAGGCGCTCCTCCTCCAGCATCTCCACCACCAGGCCGGGGTGGTACAGCGGCGAGTACACTACGGCGATATCGAGGATGCCGCGCTCCACCTTGCCGATCAGGCTGGCCGAATCCCCGACCTCGGCACGCACGGCAATTTCCGGGCAGTTCTTGCGCATCCACACCAGCCAGTTCAGCAGCAGCGGGTTCCAGAGGCTGAGTTCGCCGCCCACCGACAATACGTGTTCGTGCTCGGTGGAGACATTGACGTCGTGCCGGGCGCGCTCCCAGACCTGCAGGATCGACATCGCCGACGGCATGAAACGATCCCCCTGGGGCGTCAGGCTGGCGCCGTGCCGGCCGCGCTCGAACAGGGCCTGGCCCAGCTGGTTTTCCAGCGAGCGTATGCGGGCGGTGACGGTGGTCTGGGAAATATTCAGCCGGTCGGCGGCTTTGACAAAGCTGCCGGTTTCGGCCACGACCAGGAAAGTGCGTGCAAGTTCGGTGTCCATATGGCCCGTGATCAATCAGAAATATTGCTCAATAATAGCAATATAAATCAGTTTTTGTGAGTGAAAGTCGATGCAATAATAGCGCGCTAACGATTTCGCACGTTCGGGTGGAGTTATGTAATGGGTAAACATGATGATGTACTTGCTTCATCTGCCACGCACGTCCTGAACCAACCGTCCTCTTCACCGTGCCTTGCCAATGAATTTCCCGAAGCCTACGGGTGGTCCACCAAGGACCCCGGAGAAGGGCGTATTCGGGCATTGCGCAACAGCCTGGCACGGGTTCTGGGCTGGGGGATTCCGGACCGTCTTTCCCGTCAGCGTCGGCAGTTGCTGGAAGAAATGGCCTCTCTATTTGAACACCGCACCTATGGGGCGGAAGTCAATCTGGAGAAACGCCACAACACCTGGAAAAAGATCTACCTCGTGGAGTACGGCATTGCCCGGCTCTATCGCAAGAGCGAGGAGGGGCGCGTCAGTATTCACCACTTCTTCGACGAAGGCAGCGCCATCTGGCCGGTATTCGCCCGGACCCGCTCCGAGCGCAACACCCTGTGCCTGACCACCGTGACGCCCTGCACCCTCTGGGAAGCGGATTTCCTGCCGTTCCGCGAATGCATCAAGCAGGATGGCGAGGGTGCCTGGGCCCAGTTTGCCCTGGCCCTGATGGAAGAGCTGGCGGAACGTTCCACCATGCGTGAGTTCGAGCGCCAGACCCTGAGTGCGGAAGAGCGCTACCAGATCATGGTGCGTGACTATCCGGAACTGGTCGAGCGGGTGCCGGATTACCAGTTGGCCGCCTGGCTGGGTGTGGCGACCGCGACCTATTCCCGTCTTAAAAACGGACGCAGCCGCCGCGTCTGAGACGTCGCCGACCGGTTTTCCCGGCGCGTCGTACCCTGTTCGGGGTCGCAGCTCCTGGCGATCCCGGATGGCTACACCTAAAATGTTCGTTGTGAAGCGGTCAGCCCCACCTGCGAGGCAGGGCACCGGTGTTGTTCACCCGGCGTTCCGGGGGGCGCTGTGACCTTCCGTTGACCGTTGCAGCCCGGAAAAGCGGCCCCTGAAGGGCGAATGGCGTTTTTGGACAACTGTGCGTCGTATCCAATAAGGCAGCCAGCGGGATTCGGATCCAGATTGAAGGCAGGCTGTCTTTCCACGATAGCCCGGAAAACAGTCGGATTCATCCTTCACCGCAGGGGAAGAGCATGGCAAAGCTTCCGGAAAGCGCAGATGTCGTCATCGTCGGACAGGGCGGCATTGTCGGCGCTTCTGTGGCCCACCACCTGATCGAACAGGGCTGGACCAACATTGTGGGCCTTGAGAAATCCGCGATCCCGACCGATATCGGATCCACCTCTCATGCCTCGGATTTCTGTTTCACCACCTCTCACGACAAGCTCAGCGTCTACACCACGAAATACAGCCAGGCCTTCTACGCCAAGCGCGGCAACTACCTGAAGAAGGGCGGTATGGAAGTGGCCCACGTCGACGACGACGAGCGCATGGCCGAACTGATCCGCAAGGTGGGCTCGGGCCGGGCCTTCGGCACCAACGTCAGCATGATCACGCCGGCCAGGGCCAAGGAGCTGTTCCCACTGGTGGATGAGAGCCGGATCCAGGGCGCCCTTTGGGATCCGGATGCGGGGCTGGTGGTGCCACGCTCCCAGACGGTGGCGGGCAACCTGGTGGATGAGGCCGTGGCCAGCGGCCACCTGCAGGCCTTTGCCAATACGCCGGTCCGGCGCATCGACGTGAAGGACGGCGTGGTCCAGGGGGTGGAAACCGATCGGGGGTACATCAAGGCGAAATACGTCGTGCTGACCATCGGCATCTGGGGGCCATTAATGGCCCGCACGGCCGGAGCGCCGTTGCCGTTGATGCCAGTGGAACACCCGCTGCTGTTCTTCGGACCCTATGAGGCGCTCAAGGGCACCGGCGAGGAACTGGCCTGGCCCCTGTTCCGGGATCAGGGCAATTCCTCCTATGTGCGCGATACCGGCGATCCGTCCACCACCGAGGGCGGGCTCATGGAGTGGGGATACTACGAGCATGAGAATCCGCGGCTGGTTTACCCCTGGGACATCGCCGAGCCGGGTGAGGCCCGGCTGTCACCCTCCATGCGCGACCTGTCCCTGGAACAGGTGATGCATGCCTATGAGAAGGCCATCGAGATGACACCGATCCTCGGTGAGTTGGGTTGGGAGGAACGGCGCTCCTTCAATGGTCTGTTGTCGGTGACGCCTGATGGCGGCTCGATGATCGGCGAAACGCCGGAAGTGCGGAACCTGTGGTTCTGTGAGGCCATCTGGGTCAAGGATGGTCCCGGGGCCGGCAAGCTGCTGGCGGACTGGATGACCACCGGCCATCCGGAAATCGACCCGCACAGCGTGGATATTGCCCGCCTCTATCCGGCCCAGAAGACGTCCCGATACGTCTACGACCGCTGCTACGAAGTGGCCAAGAAGATCTACACGCCGGCCGTTCACCCGCGTGAGCCCTATGAAAGCGGCCGACAGCTGCGGACCGGTCCGTTCTACCTGCGGGAGGTGGCGCTGGGCGGCTACTTCATGGAAGCGGCCGGCTGGGAGCGGGCCCACGGCTACCAGGCCAACGAAGCGACGCTGCTGGCTAAGTACCGGGACCGGGTTCCGGTGCGGGAGAATGAATGGGACGGTCGGCACTTCTGGGAGGTGTCCAACGCCGAACAGCTGGAAATGAGCGAGAACGTGGGCATGATCAACCTGTCCCACTTCGCCATCTACGACATTTCCGGCCAGGACGCCGAGGCGCTGATGGAGTATCTGTCGGTCGCCAAGGTGGGCGGCACCACGCCTGTCGGCAAGGGGGTCTATACCCATTTCCTCGATGGGCGCGGCGGCATCCACTCGGACCTGACCATTATCCGGCTGGCGGAGGACGCCTACCGGGTGGTCTGTGGCGGTGACACGGGCCACCGGGATCTGGTCTGGATCCGGCGCATGGCGCGAGAGCGGAACCTGACCCGCTACCGGCTGGATGACCGCTCCGATTCCCTGGCCACACTGGGTCTCTGGGGGCCGAAGGCGCGGGAGACGCTGGCCCGGTTCCTGGATGATCCGGACGAGCTGTCCAATGACAACTTCCCCTTCGCCACGGCCCGGGATATCTGGGTGCAGGGGATTCCGGTCTGGGCGTTCCGCATTTCCTACGTCGGTGAGCAGGGTTGGGAGCTCTATGTGCCGTTCAGCTACGGCCTGGGACTCTGGGACCTGCTGTTTGAGGCCGGCGTCACACCGGTGGGTATCGAAACCTATGCCAACACCCGGCGCTTGGAGAACAGCCTGCGTCTGCAGAACGCGGATCTGGAAACCGAGTACAACCTGTATGAAGCCGACCTTGCCCGCAAGAAGGTCAAGGAGGCGGACTTCCATGGCAAGGCCGCCTACCTGGAACAGCGGGAACGACCGAACCAGCCGGCCTACCTGTGCACCCTGACCATGCTGGAGAACCGGGATGCGAAGGGTGTCGCCCGTTATCCGGTTGGGCAATGGCCGATCCTCGATCCTGAGACCGGCGAGGTGCTGGTGGACAGTGAAGGACGGCGTTCCTACAACACCAGCGCGGCCTACGGGCCGTCGGTCGGCCAGGTGATCCTGCTGGGTTACATTCCGCACGAATACGCCCAGGAGGGGCGGGAACTGCTGCTGGAATACTTTGGGGAAAGGTACCGGATCCGTATCGAGTCGGTGGGTTATCGGGCGCTTTACGATCCGGATAATGAAAGGATGCGGTCCTGACGGCGTAACCCGGGGCAGCTGTAGGCCGGCTGCCCGGGACACGCTGTAGATACCTCCCTGTGCGCTCGACTGGGGCCAACCATGGCCCCAGTCGGTGCTGCTCAGCCGGCCCATGACGCCATTCAAGCCTCCTGAGGGATCGTCGGCACCCCCGCCCGTGTGTCGCAGGTAAACAGAGGCGGCCCGCATTCTGTCGCATCCGGACCATGCCCCGGGGCGGTGCCGTCATACACTGGCCTTGCCTTGCCTGGATGGTAATGACTGCGCTCCTTGGATAAGTCGTTGCGGAGAGCCCGTGGGAGGCTTATTGTCGGGGTAAGGGTTCCGTCCGAATGTTGGTGGCGGACAGTCAGGACGAGACGTCCTCAAAGGTGAAGGCATGACTGGCTCGACCGATGGCGATGCAGTTGGCCAGGCGGCCCGGCCATACCGGGTCGGCTTCCTGCTCATAGAAAATTACACCCTCATGGCTCTGGCCAGCGGCATCGAACCCCTGCGCATGGCCAACCAGCTCACCGGTTCCGAACTCTACACCTGGCAGCTACTCTCGGCAGACGGCCAGCCTGTGAACGCCAGCGACGGCGTCACCCTGATGCCCGACGCCGCGGTTGGTGACTCCCATGATTTTGATCTGGTGCTGGTGGTGGCCGGTATCGACGTGACCCAGAGTTTCTCCAGCGGCGAGGTGTCATGGCTGCGCAGTCTCGGGCGCAAGCAGGTGGCGCTGGGCGCACTGTGTACCGGGGCATACGTCCTGGCCAGCGCCGGGCTGCTGGACGATTATGGATGTAGTGCCCATTGGGAATGTCTGGCGGCGTTGCAGGAAGGCTTTCCCAGGGTGCATTGCAATAACCGCCTGTTTACCATCGATCGCGACCGCATGACCTGTACCGGCGGCGAGGTGCCGCTGCACATGATGTTGCACCTGCTCTGCCGGCGTCACGGTCAGCCACTGGCGGATGCCATTTCCGACATGTTCGTGTGCGAGCGGATTCGGGAGGACAGTGAGCAGCAGCCGGTTCCCCTGCGCCATCAGTTGGCGGTGGCCCAGCCCAAGCTGGCGGAAGTGGCCCAACTGATGGAAGCCAATATCGAAGAGCCGATCGAACTCCGGGAGCTGGCGCAACTGGCGGGGATTTCCCGGCGGCAGCTCGAACGCCTGTTCTTCAAGCACCTGGGCTGCACGCCATCACGCTACTACCTCAAGCTGCGACTGGATCGGGCGCGGCGCCTGCTCAAGCAGACCTCCTGTTCCATCGTCGAAATCGCCTCCATGTGCGGGTTTGTTTCCGCCACCCATTTCAGCCGCTGCTACCGTAAATACATGGGAGCGCCCCCGCGCTCGGCGCGGGCCAATGTGCGCACCGCCCCATCGCTGAACCAGTCCACACCGGTCCAGGCCTTCGAACTTCGCTCGCCGGCATCGGAGGCGCTCCAGCGGGCACGGGCGGAGCCGACCTTCGGTGTCTTTACCTACACACCGGTCCCGGATGACCCGGACTCGGGCAGTGGCACCGGCTGAAGGCCGTTCGCTTCACACCAGGCCGTAGACGTCTCCCTCCGCGTTCAACCCCATATCCAGGGCGGCGGGATGCCGCGGCAGGCCCGGCATGGTCATGATGTCGCCGCACACGGCAACCACGAATCCCGCACCGGCACACAGCCGCACCTCCCTGACCGGTAACACGTGTCCGCTCGGCGCGCCCCGCAGTTTGGGGTTGGCGGAGAAACTGTACTGGGTCTTGGCAATACAGACCGGCAGGTGGCCGAAGCCCAGTTGCTCGTACTCCTCCAGTTGGCGTTTCGCGTCCGGTGAGAAATCAACGCGGGCGGCGTCGTAGAGTCGTGTGGCGATGGTTTCTATTTTCTCGGTCAGCGGGAGTTCGTCAGGATAGAGGAACTGGACGTCGGGCTCGCCGGCGTCCATCTGATCCATGACCGCCTGCGCCAGGTCCGTGGCCCCGGCGCCGCCCTCGGCCCAGTGTTGGGCAGGAATCGCCCGCACGCCCCAGTCGCCGCAGATGGCCTGGATGGCGGCGATCTCATCGTCGCTGTCGGTGGGGAATCGATTGATCGAGACCACCGGCGTCAGCCCGAACTGGCGCAGGTTGCGGATGTGCCGCTGCAGGTTGTCCGAGCCGGCGTAGACCGCCTGCACGTCCGGTGTGGCCAGCTTGCTCTTGGCTGTGCCCGCCTGCATCTTGAGGGCCCGGACCGTGCAGACCAGTACCGCCGCATCCGGGCGCAGCCCGCTCTGGCGGCACTTGATGTCGATGAACTTCTCGGCGCCCAGGTCGGCCCCGAAGCCGGCTTCGGTGACCACCACATCGTTCAGGCTCAGGGCGTAGCGGGTGGCCATCACCGAATTGCAGCCATGGGCGATGTTGGCAAATGGGCCCCCGTGAATGAACACCGGGTTGTGTTCCAGGCTCTGCACCAAGTTCGGTTGCAGGGCATCGCGCAACAGGATCGCCATGGCGCCCTCGGCCCCCAGGTCGCCGACCGTGACCGGCGACAGGTCGCGGCGGCGCCCGATAATGATCCGGGCCAGTCGCTGGCGCAGGTCGGCCAGCCCGTCCGCCATGCACAGGATGGCCATGATCTCCGAGGCCACGGTAATGTCGAAGCCGGTTTCCCGGGGGAGCCCGTGCGCGGCGCCGCCCAGACCGACGATCATGTTGCGCAGGGCGCGGTCGTTGAGGTCCATCACCCGGCGCCAACTGATATAACGCGGGTCCAGCCCGGATTCGCTGCCCCAGTGGATGTGGTTGTCGATGATCGACGCCAGCAGGTTGTGGGCAGCGGTGATGGCGTGAAAATCGCCGTTGAAGTGGAGGTTGATGTCCTCCATCGGAATCACCTGCGCACGACCTCCACCGGCCGCTCCGCCCTTCATGCCGAAGCAGGGGCCCAGCGACGGTTCACGCAGGCACACCGAGGACTTGACGCCGAGCCGGTTCAGTCCGTCGTTCAGCCCGACGCTGGTGGTGGTCTTGCCTTCGCCTGCCGGCGTCGGGGTCACGGCCGTGACCAGGACCAGTTTGCCGTAGGTCGCCGGATCCGGCAGCCCAAAGTGCTTCATATTGAGTTTGGCCTTGTAATGGCCAAACGGGATCAGGCTGTCGGCGGGCAGGCCGAAACGCTGCTGCGCCAGCAGCAGGATCGACTGGGGCTGCACCGAGCGTGCAATCTCGATATCCGGTGTGCCGGGCGGCGGCAGTTCCGCTTCGGCCGGGGCAGCGGGGGCGCTTTCGTTGTATTGAAGGGGCATGGCGAGTCCTCCCTGCTGTCCTCAGATACTGCTGCGGGAAGCCGCGCAGTCCGGCGATTCGTTGCTAAGATCTTCAAGCCACTGGGACGTTCGCTTCAGGCCACCGAAGGGAAACAGGTGAATGCCCCGGAACAGGGTGAGCGGATGCGCCACCCGGTATTGCGCCAGCGCTTCCACCAGGCCGTCCGGCGTCCAGGAACGCAGCAGTCGGGTGGTCTCCGGATGCCGCATGAGCGCCCGGGCGGAAACGCCGACACCGCACTGGGCGGCGTAGGCCATCAGGGTGCGCAGCTTGGTGGGGCCGGCAATGCCGAAGTAGACCGGGAGCGGCGCCAGGTGGTCGCCGGCGGTGTGCAGCCAGTCGGTAAAACTTCCGGCTTCGAACGCGAACTGGGTCGTGACCCACATTCGTGTCCGGGTCTCCGCAGCATAGTCTCGCTTGATTTGCAGCGCCTGCATCAGGCTGGGATGGTCCGCCGAAGGATGCCCCTCGGGATGGCCCGCCACACCCAGGGCGAAGGGGTAGCGGGTCAGCAGCCCGCTTTCCAGTAACGCCAGGGTGTCCTTGAAGGGACCGGCCGGCCGGTCGTTGTCGCCGGCGATCAGCATCAGCTTGTCGACACCGGCAGCCCCCAGTCGTTCCAGCCACTCCCGGCCCTGTTCCTGACTGGCAATGGCCCGGGCCGGAAAGTGGGGCACCGGATCGAGTCCGGTCGCCCGAAGTTGGCTGCAGGCTTTGACGGTGTCGTCATAGTCTGCCTTGGGTAGGAACGGAACATACACCGCGGTTCCCGGTGCAAGCCAGCGATTCAGGTCATCGGTGCCCAGAATCTGCCGCGGCGTCAATTCCATGGAAGCCGACCGGGCGAGAGAGTCGAGTTCCTCGTCGCAGGCGTTGTCGACGCTGGGGTCCGTCATCTGTTCATGGACAAGTTGCATGGCACGCTCACCACTGGTTGTCGGTCCGTTTGTTCAATCCGCGAAGTCGATGCCCTTGGCCTTGGCCCGTTCCCGCGCATTGGGATTGACCGATGGCCGGAAGGGGACGTCCACGACTTCGGCGTTGACCTCGAGGTTGCCGTCTGCTCCGGCGTATTCCGGCGGTAGCTTTACGGTCAGTCGGGTGCCGATGTGGCGCAGTTCGTAGGGCACGTAGCCCAGGGCGATGTTGGTCTCCAGTTCCGGCGAGTACCAGGGGGAGGTGACATAGC
Organism: Marinobacter halodurans; assembly: GCF_004327985.1. Taxonomy (GTDB): domain Bacteria; phylum Pseudomonadota; class Gammaproteobacteria; order Pseudomonadales; family Oleiphilaceae; genus Marinobacter_A; species Marinobacter_A halodurans. The sequence goes on along the minus strand of NZ_SJDL01000012.1, from coordinate 22,447 downwards.
CTACCGGGTCATCGCCGGGCGCCTGGCTGATCAGCCAGAAATCGTTGGCGTAGTCGGTCACCGGCGCCCCATCGAAGCGCAGACCCACCATGATCTGGCGAAAAGGCGGGTTGCCGGCTTCCATCTGGGCGCGGACCTCTTCCAGACGCTGCTTGCCGATGTAGTCGGCGTCCTTGTTGCGGGGCACCTGGTAAGCCAGGTTGCACTGGAAGGGCAGGGTTTCCTGATCGATATCCTGTCCCCAGGACAGGATGCCGGCCGCAATGCGGCGGTGGTGGGCCGGTGCGATCACCCGCAGGTTGTGTTTCTCACCGGTGCGCAGGACGGTGTACCAGAGATCCTCGGCGTGCAGGGTGGCATCGCGCAGGTAGATTTCGTAGCCCTTCTCGCCGGTGAAACCGGTCTGGGAGACGATCACGTCGTGCCCGGCCACCTGGCCCGCCATCAGTCCGTAATACGGCAGCTCGCTGACGGCATCGCCAAACAGGTCCACCATCAGCGCTTCGGATTTCGGCCCCTGGATCTGCACCGGCGCCACGTCGATTTCCGCAATGCTGACGTCGAAACGCTTGCCGGTGTTGACGCCTCGCAGCCAGAATTCCAGGTCACTGTCGGAGAGTGAAAACCAGAATTCGTCCTCGGCGATGCGCAGCAATACCGGATCATTGAGAATGCCGCCTTCCTCGTTGCAGAGGATCACGTACTTGCCACGCATCGGCTTGATCTTCGTCGCGTCGCGGGTGATGACGTAGTTCACGAAGGCTTCGGCGTCCGGGCCCTTCACCTGGATCTGCCGTTCCACCGCGACGTTCCAGAGGGTGACGTCATGCACCAGGGAATCATATTCCACCATGGCGCCGCCGTCCTCCGGATGCACATAGCCGCGGGGGTGATACATGCGGTTGTACACGGTGGCACGCCAGCAGCCGGATTCCACCGAAAGGTGCCAGTAGGGCGACTTGCGCACCCGCGTGGAAATCAGCATCTCCACCTGTGTCGGGCCGGACTGGCGTAGGTTGATGGGAACCCGCCGGTCGGACTGGTCGACACTCTGTGAGTGTCGTGCCGCGCCGGCACGTTGCTGAGGATAGTCCAACAGGGCCTTCTCGAACTTGATCGCCATCGCCGCCTCCTTGAGGGTTGTGCGGTTCTCGATGGTTTCAATGTGAGCCCAATTGCGACGTCCAGCGTGGACAGAGGCGACATGGAAAAGACTGAAAGCGGCACCGGCTGGTCGTCGACAGGTGGCCAGCCGGTGCGGGGGGACGGGTTATCGGGGGCGGAACATCCGGAAACGTTGGGACGCTTCCACCTGGAAATAATCCGCCGGACCACCGCCACGCATGATCGGCTGGGCCGCTGCCGTGTCGTAGATGCCGTCCTTCAACAGGTGTCCGGCGATATGGACGCCGACCACTTCACCGAACACCACCCAGGTGTCCGCCAGTTCCCCATCGGCGCCTGCCAGTTGCAGGATCTGGCTGACCCGGCACTCCATCGAAACCGGGCTTTCTGCCACCCGGGGCACGCTCACGACCTTCGATGGTTCCGGTGTCAGGCCCGCCAGCTCAAACTCGTCCACCTCCGGAGCGACCGCGACGCAGGAGGCATTCATCGCCTCGGCCAGCGGGCGTGTTGCCAGGTTCCAGCAGAACTCGCCGGTGGCTTCGGCATTCCGCACGGAATCCTTGTAGCCAACGCTGGAGAAACCCACGATCGGCGGGTGGTAGTTGAACGCATTGAAGAAGCTGTAGGGTGCCAGGTTCAGGATGCCGTCGGCGCCGCGGGTGGACACCCAGCCAATCGGGCGCGGCGCCACCAACGCATTGAACGGATCGTGGGGCAGTCCGTGGCCGCTGGCGGGTTCGTAGAAATACATCGAATCGGTCATAGCACCATCCTGAATCGTGAAATGGGGAGTGTACCCAATGCCGGCGGGCGACGTAGGTTCAGCCGGTCGCGCCACTGCCCGCTCCAAGCCACAGACGGTAACACCAGGCCCCAAATACGCCGGCCGCAACGAACCAGATGACAATCACCACTATGCCTGCCCAGCGGTTGATCGGCCTCCCACCCTGAAATGCCTCGCGGGCCTGCGCCCGGCAATCCACCATCACCGTTTCCGGCACCAGTCGGATCGCCAGCGCGATACCCAGCGGCAGCAGGATGACATCGTCCAGGTAACCGAGCACCGGGATGACATCCGGAATCAGGTCGATGGGGCTCAGCGCGTAGGCCACCACAACCGCGACGACGATCTTTGCCAGCCAGGGCGTCCGCGGATCGCGGGCCGCCAGGTAGAGGGCGAGGGTATCCGCCCTCAGGCGTGCGGCGGCCTGTTTCAGCTTCGCTATCCAGGACATGGCGATGGGGTTGCGATGGTCGGTTGGCGGTGTTGACGAGCCATTATCCGTCAGTGCCGTGCAAATTCAAATCAGCGTCGTCATCCGGTCTGTCGAGCCGTCATGATATCGAACAAACCCGGCAATCCGGGAGGGTCATACCGGCGTCATGGATGGGCAGGATGCGGTGGCGGTGATGACACCCGGAAGCCGCCGTGAATGTGCGGTGCCCGGGCTTTCCACCTGACGTGCGTTAACGCGTATCAGACCTGGAACTGGGCGACGATCGACTGCAGTTCGCTGGCCATGCGGGTCAGGTCACGGCCGGCGGTGGCGGTTTCCTCTGCACCCTGGGCCGTCTGCTCCGACATGGTATTGAGCTGCACGATGTTCTTGTTGATTTCCTCGGTCACGCCCACCTGTTCTTCCGACGCGCTGGCGATCTGCCGGGTCATGTCGTTGATGCGGGCCGTCACCTGGGTGATGGTGGTGAGCTGGGTACCGGCTTCGGAGGCATAGTCCACCGTGCGGCTGACCTGCTGGCGGTTGCTGTCCATGGAGGCGACCGCTTTGTGCGACACGGACTGCAACTGGTTGATCATGGCGTCGATTTCCTTGGTGGATTCGTGGGTCCGGCTGGCCAGCGCCCGTACCTCGTCGGCCACCACGGCAAAACCGCGTCCCTGATCGCCGGCCCGGGCGGCCTCAATCGCCGCGTTCAACGCCAGCAGGTTGGTCTGCTCGGCAATCGCCTGGATCACTTCCAGTACGTTGCCAATCGTTGTGCTGGTCTCTTCCAGCTGGCGGATGGCCTGGGCTGACTGTTCGATATCGTCGGCCAGCTTGGAGATCTCCTGGATGCTTTTCTCCACCGTGGCCCGGCCGTCATTGGCGTGCTCGGTGGCCTCGTTGACCGACTGGGCCGTGTCACTGACGTTGCGCGCGATCTCCTGGGCGGTGCTGGCCAGTTGGTTCATGGCGGTGGCGAGCTGTTCGGTCTCGGAAGACTGCTCGTCGATGGTGCGACCGGTCTGTTCCGTGATGACGGCCATCTCTTCCGAGGCGGCCGCCAACTGCGCGGTGATGGCGGAAATCTGGCTGATCATGTCCAGCAGTTTCTGGCGCAGGCCGTTCATGGCGTGGAGCAGTTCCCCGACTTCATCCTTGCTGTCGACATGGATCTCCTGGGTCAGGTCGCCGGATGCAGTCACGATGGCCCGGCGGATGCCGCGGACGATGGCGTTCGCCACCACCCAGCTCACCAGCAGCCCAACCAGCGTGCTGATCGCCACCAGGGCGGCCAGGGTGGCCAGGGCCGACTGTTCATGTGCCTCGGCTGCCTGGGCGCTGCGCTCGGTGAATCCGGCCACGTCTTCGTGCAGTTCGGCCAGCCCGTCGTCGAGTTGACTGGCGGCCTGATCGATGTCACCGGCCAGATCACCGGCCCGTTCCAGGTCGCCCGCTGCAAAGGCTGTGAATGCCTCATCGACGTGCTGTTCAAAACGCTCGTGGGCCTTCGCAATCCCGCTGAGTTGTTCACGCACGGTATCGAGCTCCTCGCGCAAACGGGCGTCTGCGTTTGCACCGGGATCCGCCGCCATGGCACGCGCCTGCCGGATTTCGTCGTCTATCTGGCCGGACAGGGCATCGAACCGATTCCGGGCCGTGGCCAGGGCCTGCTTGTCGCCGTCACCGGAGAGCGCCGCGCGATAGCCGGCCTCGTAGGCGATGGTCTGACGCAGTTGGTGTTCGGTAATGCGCGAGAGCGAGTCGGCCAGGGGGATGTCCTTGTCCGACACCAGCGCCAGTTCCTTGCCGATGCTGGAGATCGAGTAGATGGCGTAGCCGGCGCTGGCCAGGAAGATGATCAGGATGGTTACTGCAATCCCGACGATTTTGATTTTCAGGGAAAACTGGTTCAGGAAAGCATTCACGGATGGTTCTCCAGGTGGCCGACGGGCAGCCTTTTGCGGGATTGCAACGGCGTCCTGTATATCAACACTTTAGTAACGACCCTTTGGATTGGAAAGTGAAAAACGGCAACGCCATGTCGTCAGTCCGTAAAGAGTTGCAACGGTGATTCGCGCTGGATGGGGTATCCGCGCCGGGAGGTGATCGATATGAACCGGCCTGGCGTCGTGCCGTTCCCGGAGAAGGTTGCGTCGTGAAACCAGGGGCACTTGCCCCCGGCTTATGAGCGTAGGGACGACAGCGAAGGCGCGTCCTGCCGGGGCTTTCCTGCGGGTGCCGCATCCGCGTCGGGAAAGACGGTGTCATACGCCCAGGTGAATGCAAAGGCGTACACCAGGTAGAACAGCACGAACGACAGGTCCATCACCAGCGCCTCAATCAGCCCCACGCCCAGCCACCAGGCCACAATGGGCAGGAACGCCAGCATCAACCCGGCCTCGAAGCTGATTGCATGGATCAGGCGCATCCGGAAACCCTTCCGGGTGGTGCCTTTCCAACGCTTCAATCCGTGATCGAACAGCAGGTTGAATACATAGTTCCAGCCGGTGGCCAGTGACGCTCCAATCAGGCCCAGAACGCCGGTATCGCTCAACGGCAGGTCGAAGGCCCAGGAGGCCAGGGGGATGACCAGCAGCAGGCCAATCAGTTCGAAACTGACGGCTTGCCTGATCCGGTCTTTGGTGGTGCGCATTGCAGGGCTCCAGACAAGGCGGGTCGTCCCGCATTCGAGTCCCGGGATGGGTGAGGTCGTCCTCAACAGCGTTGGATGTTGCCTTTTTAGCGATTTGCAATGAAGCGGTGAATGCGTAGTTTTACCGTGTCTGTATTTCAAACGACGGTGAAACCCGGCGACGGGATCGGCCGGGACGGGCGCCGTCCGTCCGGATCATCGCATACGGTATACTGGAAAGATCATTGATGTATCGAGTTTCGACGTTGCTAACCGATAACAGGACCAGAACCTGGCCGCTTTATGGAAGCTGCTGTGAATCGCCAGGATGGAAGGCGTGTGGGCGAGAGTACTGTTTATGCCACTGACATCCGTATTTAAGGACACATCGTTATCGGCATTGAGCGGTGTGTTGCCTTTCGTGTTTGCCAACATGGACGTTGCCGTGATCGCTGCAGACGCCGAACACCGGATTGCAATGGTCAACCGTAAGGCCTGCGACATGTTCGGCTACGACGAGGTCGAACTGGTCGGGCAGAAGGCTCGAATGCTCTACGCCGATCCTGCCGATGCCATTGAGCTCCAGGGCACAGACTCGATGGATACAGACGCCGATCCGGAAGACAAGACGGTTGTCATCAACTATCGTCGCAAAAGCGGTCAGTCATTCGATGGCGAAACCCTGGTCGCGCCCATCGACAGTCCGGAGCGGCAGAACCTGCTCTTTCTGGTGTTCATCCGGGATGTGACGCATCGACTGGCAACGGAGCACACCCTGAGCCAGCTCCATACCATCACCACGTCCCGTGAGCTGGGTTTCGAGGAACGGATCGACGCCATCCTCCGCTTGGGTACCGAGCATTTCGGGCTGCCCATTGGCGTATTCAGCCACATCGCCGGAGATACCTGCACCGTGATGCGGGTGATTGACCCGGACGGTGTGCTGAAACCGGGCATGACTTTCCGTTTCGCAGAAATCTACTGCAGCCATGTATACAACGTTGACGATGTGCGCGGCTTCTTCCATGCCGGCGAAAGCGAGATCCGGAGCCATCCCTGTTATATCAACTTCCAGTTGGAGGCCTATCTGGGCGCGACCATCTTCGTGGACGGCGAACGCTACGGCACCCTGAACTTCTCCAGTCCCGAGCCGACGACGCCATTCTCGAACCAGGATATCGAGCTGGTCCGGCTGTTCGCCCAGTGGGTCGGTCACGAGTTGGCCCGGCGGGCCGACGTCCAGAAACTGGAAGAGGCCCGACTGGAACTGGAAGTGCGTGCCCGCACCGACGCCCTGACCGGCATGTTCAATCGGCGTTACATGGAGGAGCGTCTGGATGCCGAGCTCGACCGTTCCAGGCGCTATGGCAATACCCTGGCTGTTGTGCTGCTCGATTTCGACCACTTCAAGTCAATCAACGACCAGTACGGTCACGCGGCAGGCGATGTAGCCCTCGAGCTGTTTGCAGACAAGGTGCGTGAACTGTCGCGAGCCACCGATGTCACCGCCCGCTGGGGCGGCGAGGAATTCCTGATTCTGATGCCGGAAACCGATCTTGCCGGAGCATGGAATTTTCTCGAACGCCTCGCCGACAGCCTGCGAACCATCGGCTTTACCCGCAAAGGCCAGCGGATCACGTTGACCATGAGCATCGGCCTGGCTATCGCGCGCAGCGACGACGATCGGGATACCGTGGTCAACCGGGCCGATGAGGCCATGTATCGGGCCAAGAGCAGCGGCCGAAACCGTATTTGCCTGGCGGTGGGGGATGAGCACTATGGTTGAGGTGAGCGTTCGGTGGCGTACACGGGCCTGCGGCCCGTCAGGGTGAAGGGCCGTCGTCGCGTTCGCTCCGACGTTCCTCCGCACGCTGCGCGTGCTCCGGTCGAACCCCCTTCGGCGGTCCAACTCGCTTTTTGTCGAGCATTAAAAAAGGCCCCACGCTTTCGCGAGGGGCCTTTTTGAATGCTGGTAGCAAGGGGCGGAGTCGAACCGCCGACCCCGGCATTATGAGTGCCGTGCTCTAACCAGCTGAGCTACCTTGCCATTTCGCCCAGAGCTTAGCGCTCTCAACGAGGCGCGTATTCTCGGGATTTTGCGCAAAGCTGTCAACCCTTCTGCCGCCAAAATTTGGCGCCAAACCCCGCCTGCGGATATGACTTTTGTAGCTACGTATTGTAATACGAAGTCAAATGATAATAATTATCATTAAATAAATTCGAAGCCCACGGACGGATTTATGGGTTCCTACAGACAAGAACTGGCATATCAAAAGGGGTGTCGTCTGGGTGTGCACCCGCTCGGACGGGACGAATTGGCGGAGCAGCGCCGGCGGTTGCTGGCGGCCTACCGGGAATACGAGCGGCTGCTGATCGATTCCGCGCAGGTGATGATGGGGTGCCGGTCGCGGGCCGAGGATGTGGTTCAGGATGCGTTTCTCAAACTCTGGGAGCAGGGAACGGGCCGGGGTGTCCAGGATGAAGGGCGGTACCTGTTCCGGGTGGTGCGCAACCTGGCGATCGACCGGCTGCGTCGACTGTCGCTGGAGAAACGCCACAGTGCCTGCAGCAGCCTGATGGCGCAGGAACCGGCGCCACCCTCCGCCTCGCCTGAGCAGCGGATGGTTGGCAGCGATGCTCTGCAACAGGTGCTGGCCGCACTGGCGGAACTGCCGGCGCGGATGCAGCGGGTGCTGGTGCTAAGCCGGCTTGAGGGCAGGACGCAGCGGGACGTTGCCCGGCACCTGGGTGTGTCGCCGACGCTGGTGAATTTTATGCTGCGGGATACCCTCGCTCATTGCCGTAACCGGCTGGAAGCCGGTCGGACGGCCTGAATGTCCGAACCAGGAAAATTATCATGCGTTTGATCCGACTGATCTTCAGTCACAACCCCGGCGCGCTCGGCGGCTCGCTGGTGATGAGCATTGCCAGTGCCTTGCTGAGCGTGGCGGTGATTGCTTTTATCAACCAGAGAATGCTGACGGCGACGGATAACCTCGACGGCATTCTCTGGCAATTCGGTGGGCTGCTGTTGCTGTTGCTGGTGATGGCCTCCGGCGCCCAGGTCGCCCTGACGGCGATTGGTCACCGTTTCGTCTACGCCATGCGCCGCTCGCTGGTAAAGCGGGTGCTGGACACCGGCATCGAGCGGCTGGAAGCCATCGGTGGGGCGAATATCCTGGCTAGCCTGTCCAGCGATATTCGCAACATCACCCTCGCGTTCGTGCACCTGCCCGAACTGATGTATGGCCTGGCGTTGAGTGTCGCCGCGTTCGTGTACCTGGCCTGGCTGTCGCTGCCGCTGTTTGCCATGACCCTGCTCTGGATGATGTTCACCCTGGGGGTCGGCTGGGTGCTGGTGAAAGGGCTGAATCGGCACCTGCAGCTCCTGCGGGAGTCGGAGGATCGCATCTACCAGGATTACCAGGCGGCGATTGAAGGTCGAAAGGAGCTGGCCCTGAACCGGGACCGCGCCCGGCGTTACTACGACGACGAATTCGATGTCAGTGCGGATGCCTATCGGCGGCATGTCACCCTGGCGGACCGCTACCACAGCATTGCCAGCAACTGGGCGAACATCATGGTGCTCGGGACGATCGGTCTGTCGTTCTATCTGGCCAACGGTCTGGGGTGGGCGAGCACGGCGGTGGCATCGACCTACGCCTTGACCATCCTGTTCATGCGCACGCCCCTGGTGTCGGCGGTGGCGTCACTGCCGTCGATGATGTCGGCCCGGGTGTCCCTGGACAAACTGGATACCCTGGCCCTGGCCGAATACTCCCCGGAGTTCGACCCGCCGATGTTCAACCCCAACGGCGACTGGCAGGAGGTCCGGCTGGCCGGTGCGGAATACCGCTATCCGGCGCAGGAGGGCGAACGCGGCTTTGATGTGGGGCCGGTGAACCTGACGCTGCGTCGCGGTGAGGTGGTGTTCCTGGTGGGGGGTAACGGCAGCGGCAAGTCCACCCTGGCGCGGTTGCTGTCCGGGCTCTATCACCCGCAGTCCGGCGACGTCCTGTTGGACGGGGTGGCCGTTGACGGCGATGGATGGTCCGCCTACCGCCGCCTGTTTGCCTCGGTGTTTACCGATTTCTACCTGTTTGACCAATTGATTGGCGAGCATGGCGTCGATGCCGATCCGGAGCAGGTCAACCACTGGCTGGATCAGCTCCATATGCGGGACAAGGCGCAGATTGCGGACGGGCGCATCGCCGATACCCGTCTGTCCCAGGGTCAGCGCAAGCGTCTGGCGCTGCTGCTGGCGCTGCTGGAGGAGCGGGACATCCTGCTGCTGGATGAATGGGCTGCGGACCAGGACCCGCTGTTCCGGCGGCTGTTCTATCGAGAGTTGATCCCCATGCTGAAGGCCCGTGGCAAGACCCTGTTTGCCATCACCCACGACGACCACTACTTCGACCAGGCCGACCGGCTGTTCAGGATGGATGGCGGCCAATTGATCGAGCTGACCGGCGAGCAGCGCCGGCAGGTGAGCGATGATGCGGTTCGGGCCGTGAGTTCGGCGGGGTAGTGGGCCTGGTTCCCGGAGGTGTATGGCACACCTTCGGCGCCCCATCAACCTACGGCCAACGGGTCGCAAAAGGTTTCAGGGCCATGAGCCCTCTATCGGCCGGCTATTCTGCTCAGCCCGGCCTCATCCTGTCCTTTCCTGCCGCTGACGGCCTTTCAATATTCCTTTAAACACCTGTCCTTCCTGATCGTCATGTAAATGAGAATTATTTGCTTTTTGGTCTGGCGCCATCGGACCCGGGCGGGAAAGCAAGGGATTCAATCTCAGTTCACGACTACGGGAGAAAGGTGATGAGTCACATCCATGACTATCTAGGCGTCGGGTTCGGCCCGTCCAATCTGGCCCTGGCGATAGCCACCCGGGAATTCGCGCAGGGTGCCCGCTCGCCCGACGTGTGCTTCCTCGAACGCAAGCCGGCGTTCAACTGGCACGAAGGCATGCTGATCGACGGTTCGACCATGCAGATCTCATTTCTCAAGGATCTGGCCACACTGCGCAACCCGCGCAGCCGCTTTACCTTTATCAATTACCTGAAGGAACAGGGCCGTCTTGAGGATTTCATCAACATCCAGACCTTTTTCCCGACCCGCGAGGAATACAACGACTACCTGGGCTGGGCCGCGTCCCAGTTCGACGATCAGGTCCACTACGGCCAGCATGTACAGGCCGTCGAGCCGCTGCTGGAAGACGGCAGGCTGACCGGTGTCGAAGTGCTGTCCCGGGATGCGGATGGTGAAACCCGCTGCAGACGGGCCCGCAACCTGGTGCTGGGCGTGGGCGGTGCGCCGCAGGTGCCGGCGGCGTTTGAAGGGGTGAGGGACCCACGCGTCCTGCACTCCTCCCAGTACCGGGGACGGATCGAAACCTTGCTGGCGGACTCCGGCCGGCGTGCGCGGGTGGCCGTGGTGGGCGGTGGCCAGAGTGCTGCGGAAATCTTCGAGGACCTGACCCACCGCTTCCCTCATGTGGACGTATCCATGATCCTGCGGGGCACGGCGCTGAAGCCGTCCGACGACAGCCCCTTCGTCAACGAGATCTTCAATCCGTCGTTCATCGACCAGATTTTCCAGCAGAGCGAGGAGCGCCGCCGTGACTTGCTGGCCGAGTTCCGCAATACCAACTACGCGGTCGTCGACCTGGAACTGATCGAGCGCATCTTCCAGATGTTCTACCTGCAAAAGCTGCGCGGCGACGAACGTCACCGGATGCTGACCCGCCGCGAAGTGGCGAGCGTGGAGGCGGGTGAGGGCGGTCTTCACCTGGCCCTGCGCGATCTGGTGGGCAACCGCGAATCCGCCCTCGACTTCGATGCCGTGGTTCTGGCGACCGGCTACCGGCGCGACCAGCATCGTGAGCTCCTGGCGGGACTGGGCGACCACATCGAGAGCTTTACGCCGGACCGCAACTACCGCCTCAAGCTGAAGGACAGCGAGTCATGCATCTACCTGCAGGGCTGCTGCGAAATCAGCCACGGCCTGAGCGACACGCTGCTGTCGGTGCTGGCGGTGCGCTCGCAGGAGATCCTCGAATCCATCTTCCTGGGGCGCTCGGTCGTCGCAACGACCCGGTCCGACCAGGAGGCGAGCCTGACCTCCGCCCTCTGACCCCGAGTATTCCAAACCCCTGATGGCGCCGGTCAGGCGCCTGAGCACGCATTGACCCTTGCTGGCAGGTGAGACCATGAGCAAAGATCCGCAATCCTTCCCGAATTTTGCAGACGTCCTGGCGCATTACGCGGATGACCGGCCGGATGCGCCGGTGATCCGGCATATCCAGCAGGACGACGAACCGCCCCGGATCACCACCTACGACACGCTGTACCGGCAGTCGAGTGCGTTGGCGGCGTACCTGCAATCCCATCTGGGATCGGTGATCGGCGAGCGCTGCCTGCTGATGCTGCCCAGCGGGGCGGACTTCGCGGCGGCCTTCTTCGGCTGCTTCCAGGCGGGGGCGATTGCGGTACCGGCCTTCCCGCCGGAAAACAACCGCCAGGCCTACCTGGACCGGCTGGTGGGTATCATGCGGGATGCGACTCCCAAGGCGGTTCTCGGGTTATCGGCGGACCTGGAGCGCTACCGGGCGCAGTTGCAACCGGTGCTGGCGGAAGGCGGCCAACTGGTGGCGGTGGATCAGGTGCCGCTGGATTACAGCGAGGCGTTGCAGCCGCACCGGATTGTCGAGGACGACCTGGCGTTTCTCCAGTATACGTCGGGGTCCACCTCGGCGCCGAAAGGCGTCATGGTCTCCCACGCCAACCTGATGGCCAACGAGCGCGCCATGGCCAGCGGCTTCGGCGCCAGCGACAGTGACGTCTGGGTCAACTGGCTGCCGCTGTTCCACGACATGGGGCTGATGGCAGGACTGCTGTTGCCGATTCTCCACGGGCACAGCGTGAACCTGATGACGCCGCAGTTCTTCCTGGGGCGGCCGGCGCGCTGGCTGGAGGCGATCAGTCGTTATCGGGGCACTTTCTCCGGCGGGCCCGACTTTGCCTACCGGCTGTGTGCCGAACGGCTGCGGGATGAGGACATCGCCCGTCTCGACCTGTCCCACTGGCGAATGGCGTTTACCGGTTCCGAACCGATCCGGCCACAGACACTGGAGCTGTTTGCCGAGCGCTTCGCCGCCGCCGGGTTCCGGGATGCGTCCCTGGCACCCAGCTACGGCCTGGCCGAGGCGACCCTGTTTGTCAGCTCCCACGCGTTTAATGGTGAAATCCGGGAATTCAGTTTTGACGCGAGTCAGATGACGGCCGGTTCGGCACAGGTTGCGGCACTGGACAGCAGGCTGGTCGGCTGCGGCTGGGTAGATGCGGATCACGCGATCCGCCTGGTCGATACCCGGGACGGTGCTGTAGTCGGCGACGGCCAGGTGGGCGAAATCTGGGTGGCCGGGCCGAGTGTGGCCCAGGGCTACTGGCAGAATGCCGACGCCACGGCGGCGACGTTTGTGGAAGCAGACGGCCAGCGCTGGGTGCGCACCGGCGACCTGGGTATCGCCAAAGGCAACGACCTGTTCATCGCCGGTCGGCAAAAGGATGTGATCATCCTCAATGGCCAGAATCTCTATCCCCAGGATATCGAAGCGACCCTGGAGCGGGAGCTGGAATTGTTGCGGCGGGGCCGGATTGCCGCGTTTGCCACCCGGGACGCGGAGGGTGCCGAAGGGATCGGGCTGGCCCTGGAGATCGGTCGCAGCGTCCGCAGGATGGTCAAACCGGAGATGATCTGCGCTACCATTGCCGACACCCTGACCGGACAGTTCCAGGTGGCGCCGCAGCTGATCCTGCTGCTGGAGCCGCGCGCGCTGCCGCGAACCACCAGTGGCAAGCTGCAGCGTTCGGCCTGCCGGACAGGCTGGGAGCGCGGCCAGCTGGCGACCTATGCAGCCTGGCGGCAGGGGCGTTTGCTGGATACCGACCACTCCGACACGGAGGCGGAACCCGGCTTGCTGCCGGAGGTGGTTGCCGCGTGGAAGGAAGTGCTGAAGCAGCATACCCTGGCGCCGGACGATCATTTCTTTGCCCTGGGTGGCGATTCCGTCGGCCTGATGCAGGTGGTGTCCCGACTCAACCAGGTGCTGGGTATGGATCTCGACCCGGGCGCGCTGTTCGAGCGTCCCCGACTGGCGGAGTTCTCGGCCTGGGTCGTGGAGCAGCGTCACGCGGGCCGCAACCAGGCACTGGCTCGTCGACCGGCGGATGCGCCCCCGCCGCAGTCCCATGCCCAACAGCGGCTGTGGTTCCTGGACCGGTTGGAAGACGGCTCGACCGCATACCACCTCGCCGGCGAGTGGCAGTTGCGCGGCCATCTCGACGAGTTGGCGCTGCAACGGAGCCTGGATGCCCTGGCCGCCCGCCACGAGAGCCTGCGGACCGTATTCGGTGAGGATGCCGGTCAGCGGGCGATCCAGTCCATCCTGGACCCGCAGCCGGTCCCCCTCCATCGTCACGACCTGTCCGGCAGCGACGCCCCGGAAGACGAGCTGACCGAGTTGGCCCGGAACCAGGTCAGCCAGCCCATGGACCTGGAGACCGGGCCCTTGTGGCAGGCGCATCTCGTCCGGATGTCCGACACGGATCACCGCCTGCTGCTGGTGATCCATCACATCATTGCCGACGGCTGGTCGGCCCAGGTGCTGGTGAAGGAATTTGCGGCGCTCTACGCTGCATTTGTGGACGGGCGGGAGCCGGACCTGCCGGCGCTGCCCGTCCAATACGCCGACTACGCCCACTGGCAACGCGAACGCCTGGCTGGCGGGGACGGTGAACGCCAGTTGGCCTGGTGGAAAAAGCAGCTGGGAGACGGGCAGCCCGTCCTGACCCTGCCCGCCGACCGACCCCGGCCGGAAACCCAGAGTCACCGGGGGGCGCGGCTCAGCTTCCGCTTCCCGCAATCCCTCAGCCGTCGCCTGCATGAATTGGCCCGTGCCGAAGGCGTGTCCCTGTTCATGCTGATGCTGGCGCTCTACAAGACCCAGCTCTACCGCTACAGCGGCCAGCGGGACCTGCGTGTCGGCGTGCCGGTGGCCGGTCGGGGGCGGCCGGAAACCGAAGGACTGGTGGGGCTGTTCGTCAACACGCTGGTGATGCGCAGCCAGCCCCAGGCGGACCTGGGTTTCCGGGATTTCCTGGCCGCCGTCCGTACCACGACGCAGGGCGCCCAGGCGCACGCGGACCTGCCGTTCGATCAACTGGTGGAGGCGCTGCAGCCGGAACGTAACCTGCGCCACAACCCGCTGTGCCAGGTGAAGTTCACCCAGCAGTTGCCGCTGCCCGATCATCTCGAACTGCCCGGCCTGACCCTGGCCATGCGCCAGCGGGATGACGACACGGCCCACTTCGATCTGGGGCTGGACATCACCGATCACGCCGACGGCATCGAAGGCGTGCTGACCTACGCCTGCGATCTGTTCGATGCGCCGCGTGTCGAGTGTTTTGCCGAGGAACTGGTGAACCTGGCCGAGCAGGTAACGGCCGAGCCGGATCTTGCCCTGGGAGCATTTGAGCTGCTGGCAACGCCATCGGTTCTGGAAGGGGAGGAGGTGGTCTTCCCGTGCACGGACCTGGTGGCACTCTGGCGTTCCCATATTGGCAGCAGCGGACCACGCACGGCACTGCAGTTTGAACACAGGGTCTACGGCTATGAATGGCTCGAGGCGGTATCCAACCGGTTGGCGCGGGCGCTGCGCCGGCACGGCGTGACCGCCGAGGTGCCGGTGGGGCTATGCCTGGACCGGTCGCCGGAATTTGCGGTGGCAGTGATCGCGGTGCTTAAGGCCGGCGGCGCCTTCGTCCCGCTCGATCCGAAGTGGCCGGCGGAACGGCAGGCCTACGTGTTGCGGGATTGCGGCGCGTCGATCCTGCTGGCGGAAACGCCGGTACCCGGCTATGACGGCACCCGGATCGGCTTCGAGGCCGATGCCGACTGGCGGCTGGCCGCTTCGGAGCCGGTGTCGGCCTTGATCGATCCGGACCAGGCGGCCTACCTGATCTACACCTCCGGCACCAGCGGTACGCCTAAAGGGGTGGTGGTCAGCCACGGCGCCATCGCCAACTACGTACAGGGCGTGATGCGGACCCTGGCCCTGCCGGAAACGGCCAGCATGGCGATGGTGTCCACGGTGGCGGCGGACCTCGGGCATACCATCCTGTTCGGTGCGCTCTGCACGGGGCGCACACTGCACCTGCTGAGCGCTGACCGGGTGATGGACGCCGAGGCCTTCGCCGGCTACATGGCCGAGCATCGGGTGGAGGTGCTCAAGATCGTGCCCACGCACCTTGCCGGCCTGTTGCAGGCGGCGGACCCGGCACGGGTGTTGCCACGCACCGCACTGGTCCTCGGTGGCGAAGCGCTGCCGTCTTCGCTGCTGGATCAGGTGCGGGCGCTGAACCCGGAATGCCGCGTGCTCAACCACTACGGCCCGTCCGAATCCACGGTGGGTGTCCTGGTCACGGAAACCACGGGCGAGACGACGACCACGGTGCCGCTGGGGCAACCACTGCCGAATATCCGGGCGCAGGTGATGAACGATGAACGCCTGGTGCTGCCGCAGGGCGCCCGTGGGGAACTGGTATTGGGCGGCGCCGGGCTGGCACGGGGTTATCTCGGGCTGCCGGAGCTGACCGCCCGGGCCTTTGCGGCCGATCCGGAACACCCGGGCCAGCGTCTCTACGCCACCGGCGACCAGGCCCGGCTGCTGGACGACGGCCGGTTGACGTTCCTGGGCCGCCAGGACGATCAGGTGAAGGTGCGGGGCTACCGCGTCTCCCTGGGTGAAGTGGCCCAGCGGGTGCGGACCTTTGCCGGGGTCGCCGATGCCCACGTGCAGTTGGACGGCAACGGCCAGCTTGTCGCCTATCCGCTGGCGGACGCACTGGATGTGGACGCCCTGCGGGCCACGCTGGAACGGCAGTTGCCGGACTATATGGTGCCTGCCCACATCCTGCCGCTGGAAGCCTTCCCGCTGACGGCGAACGGCAAGCTGGACCGCCGGGCGCTGCCGGAACCGGAGCGGCAGGGTGAGGACTTCGCCGCGCCGCTGGACGGTGTGGAAACGATCCTGGCGGACCTGTGGACCACGCTGCTGCCGGTGGATCGGGTCGGGCGTCACGACAACTTCTTCAGCCTGGGCGGGGATTCCATCATCAGCCTGCAGGTGATCGCCCGGGCCCGGAAGCAGGGCGTGCGCCTGACGCCCAAGCAACTGTTCGAGAAGCAGACCATTGCCGAGCTGGCGCAGGTGGCCGAGGCGTCCCCGGCGCAACCGTTACCGTCGGCATCCTCCAGCCAGACCCATCCGCTGACGCCCATCCAGCAGCGCTTCTTCGGCCAGCCCATGGCGCACCGGCACCACTGGAACCAGGCGGTACGCCTGCGCGTGCAGGCCTCACTGGATACCGACATCCTGCGCCAGGCACTGGCCGCCGTGGTCCGGGCCCATCCGGCGCTGCGCCTGCGATTCGATCCGGAACAGGCGACCCAGACCGTCGCCGACCGGTCACCGCAGGACCTGCTCCAGGTCGTGGACGTTGTGGATGAGTCCGCCATGCTCGTCACGTTCAACGAGGCGCACCGCAACCTGCACCTGAGCGACGGCCCGCTGCTGCGGGCGGTACTGGCCATCCTGCCGGATGGACGGCAGATCCTGATGCTGACGGCTCATCACCTGGTGGTGGACGGCGTGTCCTGGCGTGTGCTGCTGGACGACCTGGAAACGGCCTATGGCCAGCGCCAGCGGGGCCAGGCGATCGATCTCGCCGCTGAAACCACGGCGCTTCACGACTGGGCCGGTTACCTGAACCGGGCACTGGCGGACGGACGGCTCAACGGCGAACTCGACTACTGGCAGGCCTTCAGCACCGAAGAGGCGGCCATGCCCTGTGCCCGACCGGACGCACCGGCCCGGATTGCCGACGCCAGCCACCTGGACATGGCCCTGGATACGGCGCAGACCCGGGCCCTGCTGAACGATGTGCCCGGCGCTTTCCGCACCCGCATCAACGATGTCCTGCTGGCGGCACTGGCAGCGGCACTGGAGCAGTGGACCGGTCGCGCCCGCAACGTGGTGATGCTGGAAGGCCATGGCCGCCAGGGACCCGAGGGTGCGCCGGACGTCAGCCGGACGGTCGGCTGGTTCACCTCGCTCTATCCGGTTGCCCTGGACCGTGGGGCGGATATCCTGGCCACCCTGAAGCAGACCAAGGAGATGCTGCGCGCTGTACCGGGCGATGGGCTGGGCTATGGCGTCCTCAAGGAATTACAGGGCGCGGACCTGCCGTCACTGACGGGCGCCGGGCTGACCTTCAACTATCTGGGGCAGTTCGACTCCCCCGCGGCATCCGGGCTGAGCCTGGACGATGGCCCCCTTGGCGATCTGCGCGACCGGGAAGGACCCATGGCGAACGCGCTGGTGGTGGATGGCCTGGTCCGCGACGGCCGGTTGCGCCTGCGCTGGACCTACAGCGAAGCCCGCTTCGACCGGCCCCGGGTCGAAGCCCTGGCTGAGGCCTACCGGCAGGCGCTGACGTCGCTGATTGAACGCTGTCGGACGCACAGCGGCGGCCTGACACCGTCCGACGTGCCGCTGGCCCGGCTGGACCAGGCGCAACTGGATGCACTCGACAATCCCACCAACGTCGAGGACATCCTGCCGCTGGCGCCGATGCAGGAAGGGATCCTGCTGCACAGCCTGCTGGAGCAGGGCAGCGGCATCTACCTGATGCAGGACCAGTATGACGTCCGCAGCGCCGTGGATTTCGAGGCGTTCAAGGCGGCCTGGCAGGCGGTGGTCCGCCGGCATCCGATGCTGCGCACCGGTTTCCACGGTCTCGATGGCGGCATCCAGCACCAGATTGTCTACCGGGAGGTGCCGTCCCCGGCCCAGTGGATCGACCTCAGCCATCTGGATCGTGAGCAGGCCGAGGCCGAACTTGAGGCCCTGCTGGAACAGGAGCGCCGCGATGGCTTCGACTTCAGCCGGCCGCCGCTACTGCGCCTGCGGCTGGTGCGTTTCGGTGACGGCGATTACCGGATCATCCAGAGCCACCATCACGTCCTCATCGATGCCTGGTGTCGTGGCCTGATGCTGGCGGAATTCTTCGACCACTACCGCAGCCTGCTGGCCGGACGCGAGCTGACGGTGACCCCGGCGCGCCCCTACCGGGACTTTATCGCCTGGCTGCAACGGCAGGATGAGGCGCAGGCACGGCAGTTCTGGCGCGACACCCTGGCCGGTTTTACCGAGGTCACGCCTCTGCCATACCGGCACCGCGCCCAGGGGGAATCCGCCATCGACGATGTCGCCGTGACCCTGACCGCCGCGGAAACCGCGCAGCTGGCGGACCAGGCCCGCCGGCACAGACTAACGGTCAACACCTTCATGCAGGCGGCCTGGGCGCTGGTGCTGATGCGCCACAGCGGCCAGGACGACGTGCTGTTCGGCGTCACCGTGGCCGGTCGACCCACCGAGCTGGACGGCATCGAGGAGACCCTGGGCCTGTTCATCAACACGCTGCCCCTGCGCGTCCGCATGGAAGCCGGGGCCCGCACCGGCCTGGACGTCCTGCAGGCGTTGCAGTCCGCCAATGCCGGCATGCGCCAGCATGAGCACCTGTCCCTGGCGGAGGTCCAGCACCTGGCGGATACGCCCCGGGACGAAGCGCTGTTCGACAGCCTGTTCGTGTTCGAGAACGTGCCCATGGGACCGGACGTGCAGCAGGCAGCCGAGGCCTACGACATCCGTCCCCGGGCCAACCGGACCCACACCAACTACCCGCTTACCGTGGTGATCCTGCCGGGCGAGACCTACCGGTTGCAGTTCAGCTACGACGCCCGTTGCTTCCGGGCCGGCGATATCCAGGCCCTGCTGAACCAGTACCATTACCTCCTGCGTCAACTGATGGCCGCGCCGGAACAGCCATTGACCGGGGTGCAGTTGCTGACCGGAGATGAGCGTCGCGACCTGCTGGCACTGGGGCAGGGCAACCGCGAACCGGAGTGGACGAGTCTGAGCTGGCTGGAGCGGTTCGAGGCGTGGGCACTGGCCGATCCCGGCCGGACTGTCGCCTGCTGCGAAGGCGAATCGCTCCGTTACGGCACCCTGAACCAGCGGGCCAACCGCATCGGGCACGGCCTGATCGAAGCCGGTGTCGAACCGGACCAGGTGGTGGCCCTGTATTCGCCCCGCAACCTGGAGCTGTTGACCCTGATGGTGGGTGCCTTCAAGGCGGGCAGCGCCTACCTGGCTCTCGACGAGCGTCATCCGCCGGCGCGCAGCGGGCGCATGCTGCACAGCAGCCAGGCGCCGGTGCTGGTGGCGCCGGAAGCCTGTCTGGCGCAGGTGGACGCCATCCTGGCGGAATCCGCAGCACGGCCCAAGGTGATCACCCTGGAATCCCTGCTGCGAACGGGCAATGACGCCAATCCGCGCCGCTATCCGGCGATGGATCAACTGGCCTATGTGATCTACACCTCCGGCTCCACCGGCGAGCCCAAGGGCGTGATGGTCAGCCACCGGGGCATGCTCAACAACCAGCTTTCCAAGGTGCCCTACCTGGAACTGGGCGAAGGTGACATCATCGCCCAGACGGCCGCAACCGGGTTTGATATCTCCGTCTGGCAGTTCCTGACCGCCCCCCTGTTTGGCGGGCAGGTCGAGATCATCCCCGACACCATCACCCACGATCCCCGGCAACTGGTGGCGGCCGTGGCGGACAGCGGCGTGACCGTGCTGGAGACCGTGCCGGCGGTGATCGAGGGCATCCTGGCCACGGCGGACGAACCGACGCTGCGCCTGCGCTGGATGCTGCCCACCGGGGAAGCCCTGGGCCGCGAGCTGGCCCGGCGCTGGTTTGAACGCTATCCGGCCATTCCGCTGGTTAACGCCTATGGACCGGCGGAATGTGCCGACGACGTGGCCCTGCAGACGTTGCAGGGCATCGCCGACACCGGGTCCGGCATTCCCATCGGCCGCCCCACCGACAACAACCGGTTGTACGTGCTGGACGCACAGCTGCAGCCGCTGCCCCGGGGGGTGGTGGGTGAACTCTACGCCGGTGGCACCGGTGTGGGGCGGGGCTATGCCGGCCGGCCCGGACTGACCGCCGAACGTTTCCTGCCGGACCCGTTCGGGGCACCGGGCGAACGCCTCTATCGTACCGGTGACCTGGCCCGCTGGACGGATGACGGCGTGCTGGAATACGCCGGCCGCGCGGACTTCCAGGTCAAGATCCGGGGCCAGCGTATCGAGCTGGGAGAGATCGAATCCTGTCTGTTGGCCTGCGGCGGCATCCGGCAGGCCGCCGTTGCGGCCAGGGACACGCCCCATGGCTCCCAGTTGGTGGCTTACCTGGTGGCCGACGATGGCCTTCCGCTGGCGACGGAAAGCCTGCGGGGCCGTCTGGCCGCCGAGCTGCCGGCGGTGATGGTGCCCAGCCACCTGATTGTCCTCGATCGCCTGCCGCTGAATGCCAACGGCAAGCTGGACCGCCGGGCCCTGCCGGAACCCGCCCTGGACGAGCGCCCCTTCGAGGCGCCGTCCGGTGACATTGAGACCGGCATCGCCGCGCTGTGGAAGGACCTGTTGCAGGTCGAGCGTGTCGGCCGGCACGACCATTTCTTTGAACTGGGTGGCCACTCGCTGCTCGCTACCCGCCTGCTGTCCCGGATCCGTGAAACCCTGGGGGTCACCGTCCCGCTGGCGGAAGCCTTCGAGGCCACCACCGTGGCGGCCATGGCGGAGGTGGTGAGGCGCCTGCAGGGCCAGACCCTGGACCAGGACCGCCTGGACAACCTCGACGCATTGATGAGCGAACTGGAGGAGATCGAATGATGCCGGACAACGCGATGGCCCTGTCACGCCGCTTCCTGGAACTGAGCACCGACAAGCGCCGGGTCTTCCTCCGGAAACTGCAGGCCCAGGGGCTGACCCTGTCGGCCCTGCCGATCCCGCAGGGCGTGGCCGGCGATGTGAGTCCGGCCTCGTTCGCCCAGCAGCGGCTGTGGTTCATCGACCAACTGGAACCCGGCAACAGCGCCTATCACCTGCCGGGGGCCATCCGCCTGCGCGGCCAACTGGACCGGGCCGCCCTGCGGACCGCGTTCGATACCCTGGCGCAACGCCACCAAAGTCTGCGCACCACCTTCCGGGTGGACGACGACGGTGAGCCGCAACAGGTCGTCGGCCCGCTCGCGCCGGTGGAAATCCTGCAGCTGTCCGCCGACAGCGAAGCCATGTTCCGGAAACGGGCCCGGGATGTGGCCCAACAGCCTTTCGATCTGGTCAGGGGGCCGCTCTGGCGGGTCGTGCTGGTGCGGATGGCGGAAGACGACCACCGCCTGGTGCTGTGCCTGCATCACATCATCGCCGACGGCTGGTCGATCCAGGTCATGCTGATGGAGTTCGTGCAATGCTATCGCGCCGCGCTGAACGGTGAGGTGTCCGACCTGCCGCCACTGCCGCTGCAATACGCGGATGCGGCGCTGTGGCAACGCCGGGCGCTGGAGGCGGGCGCCGGTGAAGCCGACCTCGATTACTGGACCCGCCAGTTGGGGGACGAACCGCCGGTCCTGGAACTGCCCTCGGACCGTCCGCGCCCGGCCCGGCAGTCCTTCCGGGGCGGGCGCCATCACTTCCTGCTGGATGACGGACTGGCCAGGGCACTCAACGCCCTGGCCCGTGCCCGCGGCACCACCTTCTTTACCGTGATGCTCGCCGCCTACAAGGTGCTGCTCTACCGGCTGAGCGGCCAGACCGACCTGAGTGTCGGCGTGCCGATGGCCGGCCGCGAGCGAGCGGAGCTGGAAGGGTTGATCGGCTTCTTCGTCAATACCCAGGTCCTGCGCAGCGAGCTGGACGGCAGCGAACCGTTCACGACGGTCCTGAACCGGGAGCGCGAGGTGGCCCGGCAGGCCCAGGCGCACCAGGCCTTGCCTTTCGAACATCTGGTGGACCACCTGCAGCCGGAACGCAGCCTGAGTCACAACCCGCTGTTCCAGGTGCTCTACAACCACCAGCAACGGGACGCCGAAACCTTCGAACTGATGCCCGGCCTGCATGCCGAACTGATGCCGCAGGACGCCGGTGCCGCCCAGTTCGACCTGGCCCTGCATACCTGGACCTTCCCGGATGGCCGTGTCGGCGGTAACTGGAACTACGCGGCGGACCTGTTTGACGAGGGCACCGTAGCCGACATCCATCACCGGTTTGAGGGCCTGCTCCGGCACATCGTGGCGGCGCCGGAAGCCGCCATTGGTGATTACGATCTGCTGACCGACAGCGACCGCGGGCAGTTGGTCGACTGGAACGCTACCGAAGTGGACTACGGCCAGCCGGAGCCGGTGCATCGGTTGTTCGAACGCCAGGCCGCGGCCCATCCGGACCGCGAGGCACTGGTCTGCGGCGACCGGCGCCTGGGCTATGCGGAGTTCGACCAGG
>NZ_SJDL01000011.1 GCF_004327985.1 Marinobacter halodurans | reverse complement strand
CTCAGGAGGAATTGCTTCAACTCGCCCAAGAGGGTCTGGATAACGACCGTTTTATCGTCCGTCTGGTGGAAACCCACCATGTGGACGGCTACAAACAGCCCGAAGGCGCCATGGCCGGCACCCTGGGTCGCCCCGGGGCGGATGGTACAGTCCGCTACTGGTCCACCACCCTGGACCAGATCGAACCGTCCGACACCTGCCCTAAGCTGATTGCCGAGCAGTTGGGGATCGAGTACTACCCTGACGCAAACTACAAGTTGGCAATCATCGACCGGGAGGCCGCCATCAAGCAGGCGGATGCCAGGACGATTATCCCGACATTCGATAACCTGAAAGCGTTTGCGCGTGAGAAACTGGATGGCTATGCGGAACGGGATGATTTACTGGATGAGGTGATGACGCCGGAGTATCAGGCCAAGTACGAAACGCTCGTTAAGGATATGGGGGACGATGAATGGAAAGACGCATCAGCCCGACGAGATTTCCTTGTTGAGCAGGGACTCAGCGCTGTAGAAGCGGAAGTCTTCGAAGCACGTTTCAAGGTCCAGCACGACACCGGCGCAAATGAGTATTTTCTTGGCAACGGGCTCACGAAACATACCGCTCTGTCCAAAGACCGCCCGGTATATGGCGCTGTTGAAATATTCTCATACGAAAAGAACCCGCAAACATTCCACTACATGACCAACGGCGGCAAAGGCGGGCCTGAAGCCTACGTCGAGCTCATCGATCTGGTCCCCATTAATTTTGGAGAGTGACATGCAGTACCCGAAACTTTCTCCGTGGCCTTTCATTGATCCTGAGTCACCGCCCAATGGATATTCCAAAGTTGGCGAAAGCTTTGACAAAGATCGAGCAACCGAAACGATAAAACCGTTATGGCACTTTTTCGCTCATGGGAAGCATTTGATCATCGTCAAGAAAATTTGGCTAAAAGGCCGAAATGGCAAGCCCGGAAAGTACGCGACAACCCAGTTCGAGTACCCAATGGCGGGCGCACGCTGGTTTGTCGATACGATTGAACGTTTTTTTCTCCACCCTGATCACCCAAACGCTATACCTCGGGGCAAGTTTAATGTCCGAGAGGAAGTCGACGGCGAAACCTTGGGTGTTACCCGTGGCGCAGCGTATGGCGGTCGAGATATACCAGGCTACACATTCGACAATCTCAATCGAATCGAGCACTCCACCATCATGGAAGGTCCTTTTTGCCAGATGTTCGAAATGGGTGATCCCTGGCTGTTCGAAGATGGCCTGTTCGATCTGTTCAAGGACATTGCCGAACGGCACGAGCGCGGCGAGTTCTGAAGGCCTTGCAAAATCTGCCGACAACCCCGGCTGAGCCCAGCGCCTCAATCACGATAAAGAAAAGGAAGTATGGCCTGAGTTTCAGGACCATCGATCAACAACTCAAGGAGAAGAGTGAATGTCTTCATTTCTGGAAGACGGGCTATTAATTGCCAATCCGGCGCTGTCCGAGATGCCGAAATTTGAATCCATTGCAGGCAGGGCCATCTACATCGTCCAGCACTCGAGCGACGGTGCTGTCGGCGTCTCGATGAACAAGAACTACAGCAAAAGCCTGGACGAAATCGCCGGGATTTCTCCCCTTCTTTCGCATCTCTCCTCTAAGGAATTGGTGACAACCAAAGTTCTTGCCGGTGGCCCGGTTGCCGATGATCGACCCTGGATAATGGGTCGCAATCCGGAAAACTACAAAAGCACCATCCGCAATGCATCCCTGGCACTGAATTTTGACGAGCAGGCCTTTATCGATAACGCCGCCCATCACGTTCCTGTTTGCGGCATCGGCACCTTCGGCTGGGGTCCGGGGCAACTGGAAAATGAGCTGGCCAGTTCCTTGTGGCATTTCTACCCAACAACGCGCGATGCCCTGGAGCGTATTCCTTTCGGGCACGATTTTTCGGGTGCTGTTGACCTCTTGATCGTGATGAAGAACACAGAGCTTAAACGGAAAGGGCGCGTTTCATCGTTTCTCGACCGACTGACGACCTGGTAGCGCCTTTCACGGGTGCGTCACTCGTAAGCGTCGCGCCCAATGGTCCAGGATCGCGACAGCTTCCCCCCTGAGTACCGGGAAATCAGTCGTCGAAGGCACAGACCCGCTCGTGCATCAGCGGCGCGACCTTGTACCAGACGCGAGCGCCTTCCGGGCCCACCCTGACTTTCAGCGACTCGCCGGCGGGGAGGCGCAGCCAGGTGTAGCGGTCCAGTTCGTCGGTGCCGTCGCTGAACCCGCCGTCGAGGACCAGCAGTTCCAGGCCGGGAAAATCGCCCAGTGCCACCTCGGCTCCTGCCTGCCATTCTTCCAGCACAACGCGCTCGCCCGCGCCCTCAAACAGCAGCCTTGCCGCCTCCACGCCGGGGCGCAGGGGTGCGCGTTCACCCTCGCGGGGGCGACGCACCACCAGCTCACGATCATCCGCCCGGAACTGCCAGAGTTTGACGAAGATGATGCAGCCGCCGTCGCTACGCGGCGTATGCCGGCTGCCGGGCGGATTTCGCACGTACGAGCCGGCCGGGTAATCGCCGTTCTCGTCCTGAAAGGTGCCTTCCAGCACCAGGAACTCCTCGCCGCCGGGATGGTTATGGGCGGAGAAATGGCTGCCCGGCGCGTAGCGCACGATAGACGTGGCGCGGGCTTTCTCGTCGCCAATGCGAAACAGCATGCGCCGCTCCACACCGCCCAGGGGGCTCGGCACCCAGTCCAGGGTGTTGGCGTGGACTCGCGCGGGGATCGACACATCCTCGTTCAGCAACATGACACACAGCTCCAGTTAGCAACGTTCAACCACAGCATACGCGGAATTGAGGGCATTGGTCTGGCCGTATCCAAAGAGGCGCCGGCAATCATGGATAAAAAGGCCCACCGTCCGGGAAGGTTGGTGCCTGGCGACGGTGGGCCGTCGCCCGCTGTTGAACCAGTCCATCGGCGCAAGCGGAACCTCACCCAGCCCCTGGTGCGACTAGCGGTTCAGCCTGGCTGTTTGCCGGCTTTTCATCCTCCGCCGGTTTCCGGCTAAGGACCGTGGTCTGGTCCGGCGACTCGCCGCCGCCCAGCGCCCGGTACAGGGTGATGCGGTTGGTCAGCTTCTGCAGCTTGACGGAGACCAGTGCCTGCCGCGCGCTCAGCAGCTCCCGGCGGGCGTCGAGCACGGCGAGATAATCATCCGCACCGGCCTCGTAGCGATCTTCCGCCAGGTTGAGGGAGCGTTCGGTGGCTTTGACCAGCGCCGCCTGGGAGGTTTCCTGCTCGGCCAGGAAGTTGCGGGCCGCGAGGGCGTCCGAGACTTCCTGGAAGGCGTTCTGGATGGTCTGCTCGTACTGGGCGATCTGCTGATCCCGCTGGATTTCCGCCAGGTCCAGGTTGGCCTGGTTCTTACCGGCGGTGAAGATCGGCAGGTTGATGCTGGGGGCGAACGACCAGGCGCCGGAACCGCCGTCGAACAGGCCCGACAGCTCGCTGCTGGCGGTGCCCGCCGAGCCGGTCAGGGTGATGCTGGGGTAGAACGCCGCCCGCGCCGCGCCGATGTTGGCGCTGGCCGACTTCAGGTTGTGTTCGGCCTGCTGGATGTCCGGGCGCTGCAGCAGCACCTCGGAGGACAGGCCCGCCGGCACGTCGGTCAACAGGGAGACGGCAGGGTCGATCACGCTGGTGTCCGGAATCACCGGCACCGGCCCACCGACCAGTACAGCCAGGGCATTGCGGTCTTCCGACACCAGGCGGCGATACTGGGCGCGGTTGGTGCGGGCGGTCTCCAGGGCGATTTCCGCCTGGCGCACGTCCAGCTCAGAGCCCAATCCGGCGCTGTAGCGGTTACGCACCAGCTTGACCGATTCCTGCTGCGCCTGGACCGTCTCGTCGCTGATGCGCAGGTTCTGCTTGTCCGCCAGCAGGGTGAGGTAGGCGTTGGCCACTTCGGAGACCAGGGTGATCCTGGCGCTGCGCTGGGCTTCCTCGGTGGCGAGGTAGCTCTGCAGGGCGGATTCCTTGAGGCTGCGCACCCGGCCGAACAGGTCCAGCTCATAGGACGCCACGCCCAGGTCGACACTGTACTGGCTGGAAATCGTGCTGGAACCGGTGCCGCTCAGGTCCGCCGGAAGCCGCTGACGGGTCCCGTCGGCGTTGACGCCGATTTCCGGAAACAGGCCGGCGCCCTGGATGCCGTACTGGGCCCGCGCCGCTTTGACGTCGAGCATGGCCAGGCGCAGGTCGCGGTTGTTGGCCAGGGCGCTGCCGATCAGCGCGCGCAGCTGGTTGTCCTGAAACAGGGTTTCCCAGCCGGGCAGGACGACGCTGTCCTGCGCCGGGCTGCTGGCGCCCACGTCCGCCGGGACCGGCTTATCCGGCCGCTGGTAGTCGGGCATCAGGGTGCACCCACCCAGGCCCAGGGTAATGATCAAGGCTGGGGTCAGTCGTTTCATGAACGGCCCTCCGTGTATTCCAATGCCGGGGTGTCCCCACGGTCATCGGATGTGGATTCGGTCTCGCCGCCGGCCGTCAGGAGCACACCGGACAGCCGGCGCACCAGTACGTAGAACAGCGGGATGAAGAAGATGGCCAGCGCGGTGGCCGCAACGACGCCGCCGAAGACGGCGGTACCGATGGCGTTACGCGCGCCGGAACCGGCACCGCTGCTGAGCATCAGCGGCGTGACGCCCAGGCCGAAGGCCAGCGAGGTCATCAGGATCGGCCGCAACCGCATACGGGTCGCTTCCAGGGTCGCCTTGAGCAGGCCGCGGCCCTGCTTCTCCAGCTCCAGCGCGAATTCGGCGATCAGGATCGCATTCTTCGATGACAGGCCGATGGTGGTCAGCAGGCCAACCTGGAAGAACACGTCGTTATCCAGCCCGCGCATCGTCGCGGCCAGCAC
Source organism: Marinobacter halodurans (assembly GCF_004327985.1). Lineage (GTDB taxonomy): Bacteria > Pseudomonadota > Gammaproteobacteria > Pseudomonadales > Oleiphilaceae > Marinobacter_A > Marinobacter_A halodurans. The sequence continues at coordinate 136,860 of NZ_SJDL01000011.1, read as the reverse complement.
CGCACCGATCACGCCCAGCGGCACCACCAGCATCACGGAGAACGGAATCGACCAGCTCTCGTACAGCGCCGCCAGGCACAGGAACACGAAGATCAGCGACAGGGCATAGAGCGCCGGGGCCTGGTTGCCGGACTGCTGTTCCTGGTAGGACAGGCCAGTCCACTGGGCGCCGAAGCCGCCGGGCAGTCCGGCCACCAGTTTTTCCATGGCCTTCATGGCGTCGCCGGTGCTGTAGCCGGGCGCCGCGTTGCCCTGGATGTTCATGGACGACACGCCATTGTAACGCTGCAACTGCTGCGGGCCGTAGGTCCACTCGCCGGTGGCGAAGCTGGAGAAAGGCACCATCTCGCCGTCGCCGTTGCGCACGTACCAGTTGTCGATGTCGTGGGGCAGCATGCGGTAGGGCGCGTCCGCCTGGACATAGACCTTCTTGATCCGGCCACGGTCGGTGAAGTCGTTGACGTAGCTGGAGCCCCACGCCACCTGCAGCGTGGTGTTGATGTCGCTCAGGGACACGCCCATGGCCCTGGCCTTCTGGCGGTCCACGTCGAGGCGGTACTGGGGCGCGTCCGGCAGGCCGCTGTAGCGCACCTGCATCAGCGCCGGGTCCTGGTTGGCCTCGGCCAGCAGCTTGTGGGCCGCCTGCACCAGCGCGTCGTGGCCCTGGCCGCCGCGGTCCTGCAACTGCATGTTGAAGCCACTGGCCACGCCCAGCGCCGGGATCGACGGCGGGTTGAGGGCGAAGATCACGGCCTCGCGAATCTGCGAGAAGGCGCCCATGGCGCGGCCGACGATGGCCTGCACGCCGTCCTTGTCCAAATCCCGGTCTTCCCAGTCCTTCAGGCGGACGAAGGCGAGGCCGGAGTTCTGGCCCTGACCGGCAAAGCTGAAGCCCGCCACGGTAAACATGGATTGCACCACGTCCTTCTCGTCCACCAGGAAGTGGTGTTCCATCTTCTTGAGCACGTCGACGGTCTGCTGCTGGGTGGAACCGACCGGCAGCTGCACCTGGGCCAGCAGGATGCCCTGGTCCTCATCCGGCAGGAACGCGGAGGGCAGGCGCATGAAGCTGAACGCCAGCACGCCGACGATCACCCCATACAGCAGCACATAGCGGCCCCGGCGGCCGACGATCTTCTCAACCCGGCCCTGGTAACGGCCGGACGCTTTCTCGAAGGACCGGTTGAACCAGCCGAAGAAGCCGCCCTTGGTGTGGTGGTCGCCCTTGTGGGGCTTGAGCAGGGTGGCGCACAGGGCCGGCGTCAGGATCAGCGCCACCAGCACCGACAGGATCATCGCCGAGACGATGGTGATCGAGAACTGGCGGTAGATGGCGCCGGTGGATCCGGGGAAGAAGGCCATCGGCACGAACACCGCCGACAGCACCAGGGCGATACCCACCAGCGCGCCGGTGATCTGGCCCATGGACTTGCGGGTGGCCTCGAGCGGCCCCAGCCCCTCCTCGGCCATGATCCGCTCGACGTTCTCCACCACCACGATGGCGTCATCCACCAACAACCCGATCGCCAGCACCATGCCGAACATGGTCAGGGTGTTCACCGAGAAACCGCAGACAAACAGCACGGCGAAGGTGCCCAGCAGCACCACCGGTACGGCGATGGTCGGGATCAGTGTGGCGCGGAAGTTCTGCAGGAACAGGAACATCACCAGGAAGACCAGGGCGATGCCCTCGAACAGGGTTTTCACCACCTCCTCGATGGAGATTTTCACGAACGGGGTGGTGTCGTACGGGTACTGGATTTCCAGGCCTTCGGGGAAGTACTGCTTCAGCTCGTCGAGACGGGCCCGCACCCGCTCGGCGGTATCCAGCGCGTTGGCGCCGGAGGCCAGGTTGATCCCCAGACCGGCGGCGGCATGGCCGTTGAAGCGGCCGACGATGCTGTAGTTCTCGGCGCCCATCCTGACCCGGGCGACATCGTTCAGGCGCACCTTGGAGCCGTCGGACGTGACCTTCAGGAGGATATTGCCGAACTCTTCCGGTGACGACAGCAGCGTCTGCACGACGATGGAGGCGTTCATCTGCTGGTTGTCCACCGACGGCGCACCGCCCAACTGGCCGCCGGCCACCTGGTTGTTCTGCACTTTGATGGCGCTGGTCACGTCCGCGGGCGTCAGGCCGTACTCGTTGAGCTTGTTCGGGTTGAGCCACACGCGCATGGCGTACTGGGCGCCGAACAGGCGGGTCTGGCCCACGCCCTGGGTGCGGCTGATCGGGTCCTTGATGTTGGCGGCCACGTAGTCGGCGATGTCCGCCCGGTCCATGCTGCCGTCCTTCGAGGTGAAGGCCACCACCATCAGGAAGGTATCGGACGACTTGGACACCTGCACGCCCTGCTGCTGCACCACCTGGGGCAGGCGCGGCGTGGCCAGCTGCAGCTTGTTCTGCACCTGCACCTGGGCAATGTCCGGATCGGTCCCGGCGGCGAAGGTCAGGGAGACCTTGGCGTTGCCCTGGGAATCACTGGTGGAGGACATGTACAGCAGGTTGTCGATGCCGTTCATCTGCTGCTCGATCACCTGGGTGACGGAGTCTTCCACCGCTTCCGACGAGGCGCCCGGATAGGACGCGCTGATGGTGACCTCGGGCGGGGCGACCGTCGGATACTGCTCGACGGCCAGGTTATAGATCGACAGGCCACCGGCCATCATCAGGACGATGGCGATGACCCAGGCGAAGATCGGTCGGTCAATAAAGAAACGTGCCATTCAATCAGCCCTGTGCCGCGTCGGTGGTCTTGGATTCGGCGGTCTGGCCGGCGTTGTCCACGCTGACCGGCTTCACCGGTGCGCCTTCGCCGATTTTCTGCAGACCTTCCACAATCAGACGATCGCCGTCTTTCAGGCCGCTGCTGATCAGCCAGCGATTCCCCACCGCCTTCTCAGTCACAACCGAGCGCTTTTCCACCGTGTTGTCCTGACTGACCACCATCGCGGACGCCTTGCCATTCGCCTGGCGGGAGACGCCTTTCTGGGGTACGAGGATCGCGTTCTGGCTTTCTGCCTGGGGCAGACGGGCGCGCACGAACATGCCGGGCAGAAGCTCACCGTCCGGGTTGGGGAACAGGGCACGCAGCGTCACGGATCCCGTGTTTTCGTCGACCGCGTATTCGGAGAACTGCAGGGTGCCGTCGTGCGGATAAGTCGCGCCGTTCTGGTGAACCAGAGAGACCGTCGCTTTACCCTTGCCCACCGTCTCCAGCTTGCCGCTGGCCATGGCGCTGCGAAGGGCCTGCAGGTCCGAGTAGGACTGGGTCAGGTCGACGTAGATCGGGTCGAGCTGGCGGATTACCGTCAGCGCGTTGCTCTGGTTGGCCGTCACCAGGGCGCCGGCGGTCACGTTGGAACGACCGATGCGACCGCTGATGGGCGCTTCGATGGTGGTGTAGTCCAGGTTGATGCGGGCCGTCTGCACGGCGGCCTGGGCGGCGGCCACCGCGGCCTTGTTGGCGTTCAGGGTGGCGCGGGCGTCGTCCAGTTCCTGCTGGCTGACGGCGCCGGTCTTGATCAGGTGCTCGTAGCGGTTGGCCGTAAGCTGGGCCGATTGCAGGTTGGCTTTCGCAGAGGCCAGGTCCGCCTCGGCGCTGGCCAGGGAAGCCTTATAGAGTTTGTCGTCGATCTTGTAGAGGGCCTGGCCTGCCTTGACCGTCTCGCCCTCTTCGAACAGGCGCTTCTCCAGGATGCCGGTCACCTGCGGGCGAACTTCCGCCACTTGGTAGGGCGACGTACGACCCGGCAGTTCGTTGACCAGGGTAAAGGGCTGGGCTTGTACCGTGACGTAGCCCACCTCCGCCGGCGGCCGCTGGGTCTGGGCAGAGGACTCCTGTTTACCGCAGGCACTGAGCATGACAGATGCAACCAGCAACAAAAACAGGGATTGCGTAGAATGGCGCATGGGGAAACCTCAGTAGAGCCGATAAAGAAAAGACGCGGACCCACAACAACCCGCGCCAAAACACTTGAGGCGGCTGCAGGACGACACTCGACCGTGCCGCGTCCGGCAACACCTCATGTCCGTGAAAACCCGATTATATATACATGCACGAATGTATGTATAGTTGTTAGTACTACGCTGATAGAAAGTGACAGGAGTGGCCATGGCCCGACGCACCAAAGAAGATGCCCAGAAGACCCGCGAGCTGTTGATCGATGCCGCGGAGACGGTCTTCTATGAAAAGGGCGTCTCGCGCACGTCGCTGAACGATATTGCGGCGGAGGCCGGCGTCACCCGTGGAGCCATCTACTGGCATTTCAAGAACAAGCACGACGTGTTCGAGGCGATGATGGAGCGCCAGGAACTCCCCCTGGAAATGCTCCGCGCCGTGGTGGAAGACCCCGAACAGACCGATCCGCTGGGGCGCCTAAAAGACTTCCTGCTCTACCTGACGCGGGAGATTGCCCGCGACCCGCACCAGCGCAAGGTGTTCGAGATCCTGTTCCACAAGTGCGAGCTGACCGACGACAACGCCCAGTTGGTGGCCCGCCACCGCAACAACATCCGCGACGCGTCCGAACGTATGCGCGGCGTCCTGCGCAACGCCATCCGCCTGGGCCAGTTACCGGAAAACCTGGATATCGAACGGGCCATCGTCCAGTTGCACGTGCAGATCACGGGCCTGATCTACTTCTGGCTGCTGGTGCCGGACACGTTCAATATGGAGAAGGAATCCGAGCGGGTCATTAACGCCTACTTCTATTCCCTGCAGTACTGCTTCGGCAACGACAACCACTGACCGGCACCCGGTCCCATGGCACCTGCAGACAAGCGTGATCGTCTTGGCACTCACGACGCTTGCCCTTATGTTATACATATGACAACGTATGGCTAAAATAAACGGATCAATGACTGTGGCAGCAAAACCCTCTCAAACATCGTCCAAACCCAGCGTGGCCGAGCACCTGGCCGAAGCCATTTTTTCCGGCCGTTACCAGCCGGGCGACTTCGTTCCCAAGGAAATCGATCTTTGCGAACAGCTGAAGATCAATCGCCCGGCGGTACGCAGCGACCTGCGCAAGCTGGTCGATGCCGGGATCATCGAGCGTATTTCCGGCCACGGCTCCAAGGTGCGTCCGTATGATGACTGGCGGATTCTGGACCCGATGGTGACCAACTGGATGACCCGCTATGCCGCGCCCAATCCCAAGGTGCTGCACGAAATCCTGAAGTTCCGCCTGGACGTGGAGCCCTATGTGGCGATGATCGCCGCCACCAATGCCAAGGCGCGGGACCTGGTCGCCATCGAGGAGGCCTTCGAGGGCATGGGCCAGAACCTGCACGACGCCGAGTCGCCCGAGGAACGGCGGCTGCACAGCGACTACGACGTCGCCTTCCACGAAGCGATCTTCAAGGCCACGCACAATATCGTCTGGACCCAGCTTTCCCACATCCTGCGGCCGTCGATCCATATCCTGATTTCCCGGTCCAACGTGCAGGCGTCGGATCCCGAGGACAGCCTGGAGCGCCATCGCCGGGTCATGGAGTGCATCCGGGCGCGCAAACCCCACGAAGCCTTCCTCGCCGCGCAGGATGTGCTGCGCGGCACCGCCGACGCCCTGGGTGTCGACATGCCGGAGACGGCGCTCGGTCGCAAGCTCGACCTGCCGTAAGGCCCGGCGGGGCTGCTGCTCCGCCGGGCATCGGCCGGGTGGGGTTCAGTGGTTGTCCCGGGGCGGGCTCCGGCGCGCGACATCCCGATAGCGGGTGGCCGGGGCCAGCGTCATGCCCTTGTCGAGCGGCTCCACCAGCCTACGCTGGATTTCCTGCCAGGGCGTCTGGTGCGCAGGGTAGATATACCCGCCTCTTTCCGCCTGTGCCGCCTGCCGCCGGGCCCACTCCTCGTCCGCCACCAGCGCCTTGGCTTCGCCCCGGCGCAGGTCGATGCGGATCCTGTCGCCGGTTTCCAGCAGGCCGAGCCCGCCGCCAACCGCCGCTTCCGGTGACGCATTGAGGATCGAGGGCGAACCGGACGTGCCGGACTGACGGCCATCCCCCAGGCAGGGCAACGCCTCGATGCCCTGGCGGATCAGCGCTTCAGGCGGCTGCATGTTCACCACCTCGGCCCCGCCGGGGTGCCCCACCGGGCCGGCACCGCGCATCACCAGAATGGTCGACGGCGTGATGTTGAGGGCCGGATCGTCGATCCGGGCGTGGTAATCCTCGGAACCGTCGAACACCACCACCGTGCCCTCGAAGGCATCCGGGTCCTCGGGATTGCTGAGGAATCGCTCGCGGAAATCCGTTGAAATCACGCTGGTCTTCATCAGCGCAGACTCGAACAGGTTGCCCCTGAGATTGATAAAGCCGGCCTGGTGCACCAGCGGCCGGTCGTAGCGGAGGATCACGTCGTCATCCCGCGTCTGGCAGCCTTGGGTGTTTTCCGCCAGGCTGCGGCCGTTGACGGTCGGTACATCGCCGTGCAGCTTGCCGGCACCCAGCAATTCGTGGACGACGGCCGGGATGCCACCGGCCCGGTGGAACTCCTCGCCCAGATAGGCGCCGGCCGGCATCACGTTGGCCAGCAGCGGGATGTCGTGCCCCAGCGACTGCCAGTCGTCGTTGTCCAGTTCCACGCCGGCATGGCGGGCCACGGCATTGATGTGAATCGGCGCGTTGGAAGAACCACCCAGCGCCGAACACATCACGATGGCGTTCTCGAACGCCGGGCGGGTCAGGATATCGAGCGGCCGGATATCCTCCCAGACCATGTCCACGCAGCGCTGGCCGGTCTGGTACGCCACCATCGCCCGCTCCTTATAGGGCGCCGGGATCATGGCGGAGCCGGGTAGACTCATACCCAGCACCTCCGCCAGCGAATTCATGGTCGAGGCCGTCCCCATGGTGTTGCAGTGGCCGATGGAGGGCGCCGAATCCGCGGCCCTGGACAGGAACGTCGGGTAGTCGATGTCGCCGGCCGCCAGCCGTTTGCGCAGCTCCCAGATGATCGTCCCGGACCCCACCCGCTCCGCGCCGCGCCAGCCGTTCAGCATCGGACCGCCGGACAGGACAATCGCGGAAATATTGACCGTCGCAGCCGCCATCAGGCAGGCGGGCGTGGTCTTGTCGCAACCGGTGGTCAGTACCACGCCGTCCAGCGGATAGCCGTGCAGGATCTCCACCAGCCCCAGGTAGGCCAGGTTGCGATCCAGCGCCGCGGTGGGCCGCCGGGCGTTCTCGTAGATCGGGTGTATGGGAAACTCGAAAGGCACACCGCCGCGGGCCCGGATACCGTCCTTCACCCGCTTCACCAGGTCCAGGTGATGGCGGTTGCAGGGCGTCAGGTCGGAACCGGACTGGGCAATACCGATGATCGGCCTGCCGCTGGTCAACTCCTCGAGCGTGATGCCGTAGTTGAGGAAGCGCTCGATGCACAGCGCGGTGGTTCCCGGGTGGTCCGGGTTGTTCAGCCACCAGCGCGAACGCAGGTCCTCGGGCGATACTCGGCGCCTGTTCTGCATAACGATTCGCTCCGACGCTTAGTGGGAGTGACGCGGCACTTCGGCACCACGTCTGCCCACCAGAAAGTCGAAGTCGCATCCTTCGTCGGCCTGCAACACGTGCTCGATGTAGAGCTGCCGGTAGCCGCCATCGCTGGCGATCCTGCGGGAGGCCGCAGTGGGATCGCTCTCCTGCAGGCGGGCCTGGATTTCCTCGTCACTGAGCTCCAGGTGCAGGCGCCCATTCCCGCAATCCAGTTCGATCCAGTCGCCATCGCGCACCGCCGCCAGCGGTCCGCCCGCAGCGGCCTCCGGAGCCACGTGCAGCACCACCGTGCCGTAGGCGGTGCCGCTCATGCGGGCATCGGAAATGCGCACCATGTCGGTCACGCCCTGCGCCAGCAGTTTCGACGGCAGCCCCATGTTCCCCACCTCGGCCATGCCGTGGTAGCCGCGCGGCCCGCAGTTGCGCATCACCAGGATGCTGTCGGCATCCACGTCGAGATCCGGGTCGTTGATGCGCGCCTTGTAGTGGTCGAAATCGTTGAACACGACGGCACGGCCGCGATGCTGCATCAGCCCGGGACTGGCCGCCGAGGGTTTCAGGACGGCGCCCCGCGGCGCCAGGTTGCCTCGCAGGATGCACATGCCGCCATCCTGGCGCAGCGGATTGTCGAGCGGACGGATCACCTCGTCGTTGTAGATCGGCGCCGACGCTACATTTTCCCAAAGCGTACGGCCGTTGACGGTCAGGTTATCGGGATGAGGCAACAGGTTCGCCTCGGCCAGGCGGCGCAGCACCGCCGGCAGGCCGCCGGCGTAGTAGAACTCTTCCATCAGGAAGCGGCCGGAAGGCTGCAAGTCCACGATGGTCGGCGTGCCCCGGCCAATCCGGGTCCAGTCGTCGAGGTCCAGCTCCACGCCGATGCGACCGGCAATCGCCTTCAGATGCACCACGGCATTGGTCGAGCCCCCGATCGCGGCGTTGACCCGGATCGCGTTCTCGAACGCCTCCCGGGTCAGGACCTTGGACAACTTCAGGTCTTCGTCGACCATCTCCACAATGCGATTGCCCGACAGGTGGGCGAACACATAGCGCCGCGAATCCACCGCGGGAATCGCCGCATTGTGGGGCAGCGATGTCCCCAGGGCTTCCGCCATACAGGCCATGGTCGAGGCGGTGCCCATGGTGTTGCAGGTGCCGGCCGAACGCGACATGCCGGCTTCCGCGGCCATGAAGTCGTGCATGGACATCCTGCCAGCCTTCACCTCTTCGGACAGCTGCCAGACCACCGTGCCGGAGCCGATGTCCTTGCCCTGGTGCTTGCCATTGAGCATGGGCCCGCCGGACACCACCAGTGTCGGCAGGTCGCAGCTGGCCGCGCCCATCAGCAGGGCGGGGGTGGTCTTGTCGCAACCCACCAGCAGTACCACCGCGTCCATGGGATTGCCGCGGATGGCTTCCTCCACGTCCATGCTGGCCAGGTTGCGGGTGAACATGGCGGTGGGACGCAGGTTGGACTCGCCGTTGGAGAACACCGGAAATTCAACGGGATAGCCGCCAGCCTCCAGAATCCCTTTCTTCACGTGGTCCGCGATCCTGCGGAAATGGGCATTGCAGGGTGTCAGCTCGGACCAGGTGTTGCAGATACCGATAATCGGCTTGCCCTGGAACTCGTGATCGGGAATGCCCTGGTTCTTCATCCAGCTCCGGTACATGAAGCCGTTCTTGTCCGCGGTACCGAACCATTGGGCGGAACGCAGCGTGCGTTTGCGTTGAGTCATCGGCGGTCACTCCTTCCGAAAGATCCGGCTTGAAGCCGGTTTCCTGTTTTGATCAGGCCAGGTCACGTTTTGCGTAAACCATACATAAAAAATCGTATGTTGAACAAATAAAAATTTATGTCTACTATCGAACCTGCACTGCTGAATGAACCTGACCGGTTGTCCGCATCGTGCGGACGGCAACAAAAACAATCTCCGAAGGAGTGCCTTATGTTCCCCAAGACTCGCAGTTTGATTCTCGTCGGCAGCCTGTTGCTTGCCGGACTTTCCTCGGCCCAGGCGGCGGATTACGAGTGGAAGTTCCAGGCTTCGGAAACAGCGGGCGAGCCCAGCTTCGAGATCAAACAGGAATGGGCCAAAAAGATCGGCAAGATGACCGACGGCCGGGTCGAGATCGAGGTGATGCCGATCAATTCGGTGGTGGGGCCGACGGAAACCCTTGAAGCGGTCAGTGCGGGCATTCTCCAGGGCCACATGACCGACCCCAGCTATTTCTCGGGCCAGAATCCGGCGTTCGGGATGATGGGGAACCTGGTCGGGGCCTGGAACGATCCGAGTAACTTCCTGACGTTCATGAAACACGCCGGCGGTGAGGAGCTCTACAACGAGCTGGTCGAACCCTACGGTGTGCACCTGATCTCCGCCGGCACCTTCCCGCTGGAATCCATTCCCTCCACCGTTCCCATCAAGACCCTCGACGATTTCAAGGGTCTGAAGATCCGCGCCCCGCAGGGGATGGTCTACAACATTTTCGAACGCATTGGCGCTTCCCCGGTCAACCTGCCGGGCTCGGAGGTCTATACCAGCCTCGAGAAGGGTGTGATCGATGCCGCCGATTCGACCGTGCTGTCCAACAACGATGCGATGGGCCTGCACACCTTCGCCCCGTACCCGCTGTATCCCGGCTTCCACTCCATGCCGATGATCGCGGTCTCCATCAACAAGAAAATCTGGGACAAGCTGCCGGACGACCTGCAGACCACCCTCAAGGTCGCCTTCGACGCCATGTCCTACGACCTGATCGCCCGGCTGCAGAAACAGGACATCGACACCCTGCAGAAGCTCAAGGACAACCCCAAGGTTCACCCGATCGACCTGCCCGCGGCCGAGCGCAGGAAATTCCGCGAGGCGGCGGAGAAGGAATGGAAGGTCTGGGCGGCCAAGAACGAGATGTGCCAGAAAGTCTACGACGCGGCGACCAGCTTCCTGCGCTCGCGCAACCTCCTGTAATGAAGGGCTTCGCACCGCCGGTGCGGACTGCTTTCCCTGTCTGACGGTGGCGTCCGGCGCCACCCGGAGGATCTATGTCCCAATCCAATCCACACACCAACCCGATCGACAACGCCGAGCTGGCCGAGTCGGGCAGTCCGGAGGAGTCGGGGGAATCGCCGCGCAGCGGTTTTGACCGCCTCATCCTGCGATTCGGCCGGGGCGCCGCCTGGCTGGCTTTCATTGCAATGGCCATCAGCGTCTACGAGGTTTTCATGCGCTATGGGCTGGATTCGCCCACATCCTGGGTCCACGAGTCGGTGGTGATGCTCGTGGCCACCCTGTTCGCCCTGGGCGGCCCCGTCGCCATGGCGGGCAACCGGCATATTCGCGTCCGCGTGCTGTATGACCACGTCGGGCCCCGCCTTCGGCGCTGGCTGGACCTGCTCAACGACACCATCACGCTCGGCTTCTGCCTGATGATGAGCTACGCCGCCTACGTGATGTTCTGGAACTCGTCCCACAACCCCATGGGCGAATGGTCCCTGGAACGCTCCGGCACGTCCTGGAACCCGCCGTTTCCGGCCCTGGTCAAGGGCATCATCCTGCTGGCCCTGGCCATCATGACGATCCAGACCGTCATCCACCTGGTGCAGTCCCTGCGCACCTGTTTCGCCGCGTCACATAGCCCCGAGGATCACGCCTGATGGATATTGCAGACGGCACCCTGCTGCTGATCGGCGCCATTTTCACCCTGCTGATAACCGGCCTGCCACTGGCCTTCATCACGGGCCTGGTTGCCCTCGTCTTTGCTTTCGGCTGGTTCGGGGCCATGTCCCTGCCGCTGGTTACCAGCCGCGTTTACGGGTTCGTCACCGAATACTCCCTGGTCGCGGTCCCGATGTTCGTCTTTATGGCGTCGTTACTGGACCGATCGGGGATCGCCAGGGACCTCTTCAATGCCATGCGTGTCTTTGCCGGGCGGCTCCCCGGCGGCGTGGCGATCCAGACGGTGGTGGTCGCCTTCTTCCTGGCGGCGCTGTCCGGCATCATCGGCGGCGAGATCGTGCTGCTGGGTATCCTCGCGCTGCCCCAGATGCTGCGCCTCGGCTACGACAGGCATCTGTCGATCGGTGTGGTCTGTGCCGGGGGCTCGCTGGGCACGATGATGCCGCCGTCGATCGTCCTGATCATTTACGGGTTGATCGCCTCGGTCTCGATCGCGGACCTGTTTACGGCCGCCGTGACACCGGCACTCCTGTTGATGGGCAGCTACGTGGCCTACGTCCTGGTGCGCTGCCTGCGTAATCCCGAACTGGGACCGCCGCTGACCGATGAGGACCGTCAGGAGAGCTTTTCCAGCCGCGGCCAGGCCCTCAAGGCGATCGTAGTGCCGGGCCTGATTGCGGGCATGGTGCTGGGTTCGATCTATGGCGGGGTTGCCTCGGTGACCGAAGCCGCGGCTATGGGGGTCTTCGGCGTGCTGGTCGCCATGCTGCTGAGGGGCGAATTCAACCTGCCGAACCTCCACACAAGCCTCAACCAGACCATGACCACCTGCGGCATGATCATCTGGATCGGCATCGGTGCCGCCGCGCTGGTCGGCGTCTACAACCTGATGGGCGGCAACGATTTCATTGCGGACCTGATTCTCGGGTTCGATGTGGCGCCCATCGTCATCATGCTGATCATGATGGCCATCCTGCTGGTGCTGGGCATGTTCCTCGACTGGATCGGCGTGGCAATGCTGACCCTGCCGATCTTTGTTCCCATCGTCGAGCAACTGGGCTACAGCCCGATCTGGTTCGGCATCCTGTTCGCCGTGAACATGCAGGTGTCTTTCCTGTCACCACCCTTCGGGCCCGCCGCGTTCTACCTCAAAGGGGTGGCGCCCGCCGGTATCAGTCTCAAGGACATTTTTGTGTCATTGCTGCCGTTCGTTGCCATCCAGTTGTGCGTGCTGACGGCGCTGCTGCTCTGGCCATCCCTGGCGATGTGGCCGGTCTGAACCCATGAATGCAAAGGAGGAGTTATGCGTTTAATCCAATGTGAATACCAGGGCCGGGTCGTGGCGGCACGCGTCGAGAGCGCCGATCAGGTGCGCCTGATTGATGGTGACGAGGGCACCTATGGTCTGGCCCGCCGGGCCCTCGCCGAGCAGCGCCCGCTGACGGAGATCGTGAATGCGGCGGTCACCGACACCTGCCTCGACTACGCCGAACTGGTGGCCAACCGGCGGCTGCAGCCGCCGCTGACCCATCCGTCGCCGGCCCACTGCCTGGTCAGCGGAACGGGTCTGACCCACCTGGGCAGCGCTGATACGCGGGCGGCCATGCACGCCAGGATGGAGAACGGCGAGGAAACGCTGACCGACTCCATGCGCATGTTCAAGATGGGGGCAGAGGGCGGCAAACCGGCTTCCGGCCAACGGGGCGTCCAGCCCGAGTGGTTCTACAAGGGCGACGGCGGCATTGTCGTCGACCCGGAAGGCTCACTGCCGGTTCCAGCCTTTGCCGAGGATGCCGGCGAGGAGCCGGAAATCGCCGGGCTCTACCTGATCGACGACCAGGGACAACCCTGGCGCATCGGCTACGCCCTGGGCAACGAGTTCTCCGATCATGTCACCGAACGCCACAACTATCTGTGGCTGGCCCACTCCAAGCTGCGGGCCTGCAGCTTCGGCCCCGAACTGCTGGTGGGCGACCTGCCATCGCACCTGGAAGGGGTCAGCCGGATCCGGCGCCAGGGTGAGGTGATCTGGGAAAAGCCGTTCCTGACCGGCGAGGACAACATGGCCCACAGCCTCGCCAACCTGGAATACCACCACTTCAAGTACGCCGGGTTCCGCCGTCCCGGCGACGTTCACGTGCACTACTTCGGCACCGCCACCCTGAGTTTTGCCGACGGCATCCAGACCCGGGATGGCGACTGCTTCGAAATCGAGGTGGCCGCTCTCGGTCGCCCGCTCCGCAACCCACTGGCCTTCGAGCCAGAGACAACCGACGTCACTATTTCAAATCTCTGAGACACCAGGAGCGCTCTATGACCCTGCATGGAAAACAACTGATCGGTCACGCTGCCGTTGCCGGTACCGGCGACCGCTTCACCGCCGTAAACCCGGCCACCGGCGAGTCCCTGGCCCCACAATACGCAGGCGCCAACAGCCAGCAGATCGAACAGGCCTGCCAGCTGGCTGAAGACGCCTTCGACAGCTATCGAGAAACGTCTCTGGAAGACCGGGCCCGATTCCTGGAAGCCATCGCCGAGGCGATCGAAGCCGTGGGCGAGCCGCTGGTCGAACGGGCCATGGCGGAAACCGGACTGCCCCAGGCGCGCATTGAAGGCGAACGGGGCCGGACCTGCGGGCAGTTGCGGCTGTTCGCCCAGGTCGTTCGGGCCGGGGAATGGCTCGACGTGCGTGTCGACCCCGCGCTGCCCGATCGTACGCCCATGCCGCGGGTGGACCTGCGCCAGCGTCACATTGCACTGGGCCCGGTCGCCGTCTTCGGCGCCAGCAACTTCCCTCTGGCGTTCTCCGTGGCCGGGGGTGACACCGCGTCGGCCCTGGCCGCCGGCTGCCCGGTTATCGTCAAGGCACACCCGGCGCATCCCGGCACCTCGGAGCTGGTGGGTCAGGCCGTGCAATCCGCCGTGGCAACATGCGGGCTCCCCGAAGGCGTGTTCTCGGTGCTGTTCGGCGCCGGCAACGACCTGGGGCAGGCGCTGGTGAAGGATCCGCGCATTCAGGCGGTCGGCTTTACCGGCTCACGCCGCGGCGGACTGGCCCTGACGGAGCTGGCCCAATCCCGCCCGCAGCCCATTCCGGTGTATGCGGAGATGAGCAGCATCAACCCGGTTTTCCTGCTGCCTGCAGCCCTCAAGGCACGTGGGGACTCGCTGGCCGAGGCGTTCGTTGCGTCCCTGAATATGGGCGCCGGCCAATTCTGCACCAACCCCGGGCTCGTGCTTGCCATCAAGGGGCCCGAACTGGATCGGTTCGTGGAGGCAGCGGGCGCGGCCGTGGCCGACAGCGGCGCCCAGACCATGCTGACGCCGGGTATCCACGATGCCTATACCGACGGCGTCGGCAAGCTGGCCGAGCAGGCAGCCGTCGACGAGGTCGCGCGTGGCAGGACGGGCGATCAGGCCAATGGCTGCCAGCCCGGCCTGTTCCGGACCGATGCGGCTGATTTCCTGGAGAACGAAGCACTGCAGGCCGAAGTCTTCGGCGCCAGCTCCCTGGTCGTCGCCTGTGACGACCGGGACACCCTGGAGACAGTCGCCCGTCATCTTGAGGGTCAACTGACCGCCACCCTGCAGATGGACGACGGCGACACCGACGCCGCCCGCGCCCTGGTGCGAATCCTGGAACGCAAGGCCGGTCGGGTGCTGGTCAACGGCTGGCCCACCGGCGTGGAAGTGTGCCACGCCATGGTGCACGGCGGGCCTTTCCCGGCGACATCGGACAGCCGGACGACGTCCGTCGGCACCGCCGCCATCTACCGCTTCCTGCGGCCTGTTTGCTACCAGAACCTGCCGGAAGCCCTGCTGCCGGAGGCCCTGCGGGATGACAACCCTCTCGGCGTATCACGGCTGGTCGACGGCCAGCGCGAGCGTTAGTCCAACCGCATGACCCCAGGGCAGCCCGCCGGGCTGCCCCTTTTCAGGAGACCTGCTATGTTCCCGATTTCCTCCCGGGACTGCCTCCCATCGGATGTCCGGGACGCCCTGCTGGTCGGCCGTGTCTGGCGGGACACGCCTAGGCCCGGTCCGGCCATCGTGGTGGTCCGCCAGGGCGAGGTGATCGATATCTCGGCCCATGTCCGGACGATGGCCGACCTGCTCGACGCCCCGGACCGGCTCGACATCGCCGCGCACGCGGATGGCGTGTCACTGGGCCCGGTCGGCGACCTGCTGGATCGATCACTGGCCGAGCCGCAACAGGCCCCGTTCCTGCTGGCCCCCTGCGACGTCCAGGCCGTCAAGGCTTGCGGCGTGACGTTTGCCGTGAGCCTGCTCGAGCGGGTGATCGAAGAACAGGCCGGCGGTGACCCAGGCCGCAGTGACGCCCTGCGGCAGGAAATACAGGGCCTGCTGGGAACCGATCTCGCCCGCATCGAGCCGGGCTCGGACGCCGCCGGAGCCCTGAAGGCCGAACTGCAAAGCCGGGGGCTCTGGTCGCAGTACATGGAAGTGGGCATCGGCCCGGATGCCGAAGTGTTTTCCAAGGCGGCCCCGCTCTCGGCGGTGGGATTCGGCGCCCGCGTGGGCCTCCACCCGGCCTCGCAGTGGAATAACCCGGAGCCGGAAATCGTGCTGGCGGTGGACGCCGGCGGCCAGCCCCGCGGCGCGACCCTGGGCAACGACGTGAACCTGCGGGATATCGAGGGGCGCAGCGCCCTCCTGCTGGGCAAGGCCAAGGACAACAATGCGTCCTGCGCACTGGGGCCATTCATTCGCCTGTTCGACGACCGTTTCACGATGGACAGCATCCGCTCGGCACAGGTGGCCCTGCGCATCGAAGGCGCTGACGACGACTTCCGCCTGGAGGCCGTCAGTGACATGCGGGAAATCAGCCGCGACCCACTGGACCTGGTAGGCCAGACCTGCGGCAGTCACCATCAGTACCCGGACGGATTCATGCTGTTCCTGGGTACCATGTTTTCACCGATCCAGGACCGGGACGGACCCAGTCAGGGGTTTACCCACCACATCGGCGACCGCGTCACCATTGCCACGCCCGCCCTCGGTCGGTTGATCAACACCGTCGACCAATGCGATCGACTGCCGCCCTGGACGTTCGGCATCCGCGCACTGTACCGGCATCTGCTGACGTGCGCGGACAGCGCCTGACGCCGCCCGGAGGCGGACCGCTGGCTCCGGTCAGGCGCCGTCCGGCCCGTACCACTGCACGACCTGGCGATAGGCCGACACCACCTGCTCCGGCTGGAACGGCGGCTGCAGCACCGCGGCCATCTCTCCCTGGGGATTGATCAGTGCCAGGTGGGCGCTGTGATCCACGACGATCCGGCCGTTCTCATCGGTGCGACGGGAGAAGTCCGCGTTGAGGCTGCGGGCCAGGGCGCGCAGGGTGTCGATATCGCCGGTCAGCCCGTGGAAGCCCTCGCCGAAGGCATTCAGGTAGGTGTTGAGCCGGGACGGCGTGTCCCGTTCAGGGTCGGCGGAGATCAGCAGGTACTGCGGCATCGGCCCGCTGCCGGCCAGTTCCTGACGGGCCTGCCTGAGCATGGCAAGCGTGGTGGGGCACACATCCGGGCAGGACGTATAGCCCACGTAGGCAAAGGTCCAATGCCCCGTGAGCGCGGCGCTGGTGACGCTCTCACCCTGCTCGTTCACCAGCTGGAAATCCGCCAGCGGCCGCGCCTCGTCGTAGACGAAGGCGTGCATGGCACTGAGATCCGGCGGCGGACCGGACTGGGCCGCCTCGGGCACAAAGACGGCCTGGCGGATGATGACCATCCCCAGGATGGCCACGACCACGACGATAAGAATCGCCACCGTCAGGCGGATACCAAAGGTGTTTTTGCGTTGCGCCATACGGCTCCCGTTCAGAAACGCACGAAATGATCGACCAGCAGCACCACGAACAGGGCCATGAGATAGGTGATGGAATACTTGAAGGTGGCCAGTGCCACCTGACGGTCATCGCCCTGCCAGAGCCGAACAGCATAGTGCAGGAATCGCAGGCCCAGGATCGCGGCACCCACCAGGTAGATGAGCCCGGCCATGCCGGTGACGAACGGCAGCAGGCTGACCGCGAAAAGGACCAGCGTGTAAAGCAGGATGTGCAGTTCGGTGTAGCGGTTGCCGTGGGTCACCGGCAGCATGGGAATGCCTGCCCTGGCGTATTCCGCCTTGCGATGGATGGCCAGGGCCCAGAAATGGGGCGGGGTCCAGGCGAAGATGATCAGCACCAGTAACAGCGCGTGGCCGTCGACCCGGCCGGTCACCGCCGTCCAACCCAGCAGCGGCGGCATGGCCCCGGCGAGCCCGCCAATGACGATGTTCTGCGGCGTCGCCCGTTTGAGGAACAGTGTATAAACGCCCGCGTAACCCACCAGGGAGGCCAACGTTAGCCAGGCGGTCAGCGGATTGACCCACCATACCAGTACCAGCATGCCGGCCAGCGCCAGCACCAGCGCGAAAACCAGCGCCTCGGGCGTGCTCACCCGGCCGGTCGCTACTGGTCGTTTGCGGGTGCGCGCCATCAGCGTATCCACCTTGTGATCCACCACATGGTTGACCACCGCCGCAGCTCCCGCCAGCGCGGCAATGCCGAGGTTGCCCAACACCAGCACCGTGAGGCCGGGCAGCTCGGGGCGGGCCAGCAACATGCCGATCACCGTGGTCAGCATCATCAGCGCCACCACCCGGGGCTTGGTCAGCTCCAGATAGTCGCGCCAGTTGGCGCTGCGGTGGTCGAGGGCAACGGCGTCGGACGGCTCGCTCATGCAGGCACCTCATGGTTGATCAGTCGCGGTTTCGGCAGGGGCCGCGCAACGGGGAACGGTTGCAGCCGCCAGAGCAGGTTGATGACGGTCAGCAGCAGGCCGGCGCCCAGCGCGTTGTGGGCCATGGCCACTGCAATCGGGATGTGCAGCCAGACGTTGGCGATGCCCAGCGCAACCTGCGCCAGCAGGACACCACCGCTGAGCAACACCCAGCGCCCCAACCCGGCCTCGTGGGCCGGTCGCCACAGACGCAGCAACAGGCTGCCGAGTACCACCAGCACAAGCATGGCGCCGATCCGGTGGGTGACATGGATGGCCACCCGGCCCTCCGCAGCCAGCTGACCGCCCAGATAGTTCGGGCCCACCGCCTGGGTCACGTCAAAGCCGTGGCGGAAATCCATCCGTGGCCACCACTGGCCCTGGCAGGTGGGCAGGTCGGTGCAGGCCACCGCCGCGTAGTTGGAGGCGGTCCAGGCGCCCAGGGCGATTTGCGCAATCACCAGGAACAGGGCCACCCGCAGGGCCGGCCGGAAATGCCCCAGCCGGTCCGCCAGCGCCGGCAAGGGGTTCACGTGGCGTCCGCGCAGGCGCAGGGTGAGCAGCGTCAGCAGGCTCAGCATGGTGAAACCGCCCAGCAGGTGTAGCGCCACCACCTGGGGCCAGAGCTTGAGGGTGACAGTCCACATGCCGAAGGCGGCCTGGACAAGGATAAAGCCCGCGATCAGCAGCGGGTGACGCAGCGGCAGCCCTTCGCGACGGAAGCGGATCGCCAGGAACGCGATGCTGAACACCAGCAGACTGAGGGCGGCGGCGGCGTAGCGGTGGATCATTTCCGGCCAGCCCTTGCTGGCGTCGAACGGCACCCCGGGGAAGCGGGCCTCGGCAATGGCGATGTGTTCGGCGGACTGTGGCACGCTCAGGAAACCGTAACAGCCGGGCCAGTCGGGGCAGCCGAGACCGGAGTGGGTCAGCCGGGTCCAGGCCCCCAAAAGGACCACCAGCAGCGTCAGGACGGTCGCAACCAGCGCCAGTCGACCCATCAGTCGACGGTGCAGGGCAATGCGGTCAGGCGTTGCGTTCATGGCACAGTCCTCCGACCTGTGGCTGGCGTCCTCCCCGTGGCGGGATGCCTCCGCGCCGGTGCCCGCTGCGGGCCACGTCAGCCGATTTGGGAAATCCGCATCAGGTGCTTGAGATCCTCAAGGATCGCCTTGCCGTCCATCGCCGGTCCGTAACGCATCATCACGTTGCCGAACGGGTCGATGACGTATATCTGGGGGGCCTGTTTCAGGTCCACGTCGCCGGGCCACTGGATGGCTTCGGTCCCGCCCGCTTGCAGCAGGGGCATGTCCGGGTAGCCGCTCAGGTCCGCCGGTGGCGCGGGCAGATAGGCGGCGCGGGTCATGCGGTCCTGGTGCTTGCCCAGGGCGACATTGACCTGGCGGGCCAGGTAAATCAGGTGCTGGCAGGCCTCGGCGCAGGGGCCTTCGTTGGCCACCAGCATCATCCAGTTGGCATCCGGATGCATGGGACCGAAGCGGTCGGCGAAAGGCTGGCCGTCGCTATCCAGCAGGCCCAGCCGGGAGACAGGCACCGGCGGGTCGACCAGGATGCCGTTGTTGGACTGGCCGGTGGGGTTCATCCAGCCGGTATAGAACATGATGGACGCCAGCACCAGCGGCCCGAAGCCGATGGCAAACAGCAGCAACGCGGTACGCCGGCCGCGCCGGACCTGCTCGGGCGTGGGGCCGGTTTGGGGTTGCCTGGAGTCAGTCATTGCCAGCGTCATCCTGATCCTGTCCCTGTTGTTTTCGGTAACTTGCCACGATGGTCAGCACCACCAGCACCGCGGCCATGGTGAACCACTGCGCCGCATAGCCGTAGTGGGTCTGCGGCCCCATCAGGTTCGGCGCGAAATCCGCCCGGTAGGCGCCCGGCTGGGCCGGGTCTTCCAGCCGCAGGAGCCGGTCGATGGCCTGCGGCGCCTGCTGCCTGACCTCGTCTGGATGCAGTGCCTGTACCCGCCGGGGCCAGTCGCTTTCGGGTCGGGTCTGCTCCAGGACCGGCGGCGTGGGATAGTCCGCCACGCGCGCCCGGATGGTCACCGTATCCCGCGGCGTCACCAGCCCCGGCAATTCGTCCCGGCGCCTGGGGGCCTGCAGCCAGCCCCGATTGACCAGTACCGGCGGTCCGGCCTCCGGCTCGAACAGGGTCAGCACCTCGTAGCCCGGCCGACCGTCACGGGTGCGGTTGTCCAGCAGCCACTGGTGATCGGCCCGGTAATGGCCCCGCAGTTCCACCGGCTGGCCATCCGTCAAACCGGCATCCAGGGCCTGCGGCCAGCTCCCGCTTTGCAGTTGCTGGTTCCAGCGGGCCAGCATCGCCTCTTTTTCACCGGCCCGGTCCAGTTGCCAGATACCCAGCCCCACCAGCACCGGCAGCAGCAGGAAGGCCAGCAACCACAGGCGCCAGTCCGGCTGCCAGCGTCTTTGCACCCGCTCAGCCATGCTTTGCTATAGTGACTCCATCATCCAATCGGCCCATGGGAGCTGTTGGCATGCTCAAGATCCTGATCGTCGGTCTCCTGCTCGCGGTTATCGCGTCGCTGTTCAGCGGCCTGTTCTTCCTGCTGCGCGACGAGAGCCGGAGCCGACGGGTGCTCCATTCGCTCATCCTGCGCGTGACGCTCAGCGGCCTGCTCCTGCTGATCATCGGCTTTGCCCTGTGGCACGGCGACCTGTCGATGAACCCCACCCCCTGAGTTCCGTCACGGCTCAGGAGGATCACAGTATGTAGACGAAGGTAAACAGGCCCAGCCAAACCACGTCCACGAAGTGCCAGTACCAGCTGGCGGCCTCGAAGCCGAAGTGTTTCTCCGGCGAGAAATGCCCCTTGGTGATACGGATCAGCATGACCGTCAGCATCAGCGCCCCCAGGGTGACGTGTGCGCCGTGGAAGCCGGTCAGGATGAAGAAGGTGCTACCGTAGATGCCGGAGTTCAGCGTCAGGTCCAGTTCGGTGTAGGCGTGGACGTACTCTTCCGCCTGGAAGGTCAGGAAGCACAGGCCGAGGATAATGGTCAGCGCCAGCCAGATCTTGGCCCGGGTGCGGTTGTCGCTCTTCAGCGCGTGGTGCGCGACGGTCACCGTAAACGAGGAACTCAGCAGCAGCACGGTGTTGATCAGCGGCAGGTGCCAGGGATTGATGATGTCCTTGGTCTGGGTGTAGGCCTCGGTATCCGGCGTGGCCAGCAGCGGCCAGGTGGCCTCGAAACCTTCCCAGAGCATGTGGCTGGAACCGCGATCGCCTTCGCCCCCGAGCCAGGGCACGGCAAAGTGGCGGGCGTAGAACAGGGCACCGAAGAAGGCGGCAAAGAACATCACCTCGGAAAAGATGAACCAGCTCATGCCCCAGCGGTAGGAGCGGTCCATCCTGCTGCTGTAGAGACCCGCCCGACTCTCCCGGATGACGTTGCCGAACCAGCCAAACAGCATGTAGGCCATGATCATCGCGCCGATGAAGAACATCACCCAGGATGCGGTGGTGGACTCGCCCTTGTCGGCGTTGACCATGATCGAGCCGGTGCTCGCCAGGGTGGTCAGCAGGCCGATGGTGGCAATGATCGGCCACTTGCTCTGCTCGGGAACGTAATAGCTGTTTTCAGTTGCCATGGCAGCCTCCGACGGCAATGCCGTGCTTCAGATATCCATACCCGCGCCGGCTCATTTCACTTCCGGCGGGGTCGCAAACGTATGGAACGGCGCCGGTGACGGTACGGTCCATTCCAGGCCCCGGGCGCCATCCCAGGGCTTGGCCGGTGCCTTCTCGCCGCCGCGCACGCACTTGACCACGATGTACAGGAACAGCAACTGGGTCGTCCCGAACAGGAAGGCGCCAATGCTGGAAATCATGTTGAAGTCGGCGAACTGCAACGCGTAGTCGGGAATCCGCCGCGGCATGCCCGCCAGCCCCAGGAAGTGCATGGGGAAGAACGCCATGTTCATGCCGATGAAGGACATCCAGAAATGGGTCTTGGCCAGGGTCTCGTCGTACATGTGGCCGGTCCATTTGGGCAGCCAGAAGTAGGCCGAGGCGAAAATGCCGAAGATGGCGCCCGGCACCAGCACGTAGTGGAAGTGGGCCACCACGAAGTAGGTGTCATGGTACTGGAAGTCCGCCGGAGCGATGGCCAGCATCAGGCCGGAGAAACCGCCGATGGTGAACAAGATGATGAAGGCCACCGCGAACAGCATCGGCGCCTCGAAAGTGAGCGAACCGCGGAACATGGTGGCCACCCAGTTGAACACCTTCACGCCGGTGGGCACGGCGATCAGCATGGTGCAGTACATGAAGAACAGCTGCCCGGCCACCGGCATGCCGACGGTGAACATGTGGTGGGCCCAGACCACGAACGAGAGCAGGGCAATCGCGCCCACCGCGTACACCATGGAGGCGTAGCCGAACAGCGGCTTGCGGGAGAACGCGGGAATGATCTCGGACACGGCGCCAAAGGCCGGCAGGATCATGATGTACACCTCGGGGTGACCGAAGAACCAGAACACGTGCTGGAACAGCACCGGATCCCCGCCGCCGCCGGCGTTGAAGAAGCTGGTGCCGAAGTGGATGTCCATCAGCATCATGGTGACCACGCCCGCCAGCACCGGCATGACGGCGATCAGCAGGAAGGCGGTGATCAGCCAGGTCCACACGAACAGGGGCATTTTCATCAGCGTCATGCCCGGCGCCCGCAGGTTGAGAATGGTGGCGATCACGTTGATCCCGCCCATGATCGACGAGATCCCCATCATATGGATGGCGAAGATGAAGAAAGTGGTGCTCGGTGGCCCGTAGGTGGTCGATAGCGGTGCGTAGAAGGTCCAGCCGAAGTTGGGGGCGCCGCCGTCCATGAACAGGGTGGACACCAGCAGGGCGAAGGCCGCCGGCAGGATCCAGAAGCTCCAGTTGTTCATCCGCGGCAGGGCCATGTCCGGCGCGCCGATCATCAGCGGGATCATCCAGTTGGCCAGCCCCACGAAGGCCGGCATCACCGCGCCGAACACCATGATCAGCCCGTGCATGGTGGTCATCTGGTTGAAGAACTCAGGTTCGACGATCTGCAGTCCGGGCTGGAACAGTTCCGAGCGGATGACCATCGCCATCGACCCACCCAGCAGGAACATGGTGAAGCTGAACACCAGGTACATGGTCCCGATGTCCTTGTGGTTGGTGGCGAACAGCCACCGGCGGATCCCCTTGGCGGGCCCGTGATGGGCGTGTTCGGTGTCGTGGGTGTCGATGACCGCACTCATGGTGAACCCCCGTTGCTGCCGGCAAACCGCGCTGGCCTTGCTGTGATCGTCTGGCCTCCAGCCGTCGCCGGAACGCCGTGCTGTCTATTTATTGCTGCGACTGCTTGTAATCGAGAAGCTGCTTGGGTGTGACCATATCCCCGGTGTTGTTGCCCCAGGCGTTACGCTCGTAGGTAATGATCGCCGCCAGGTCGACTTCGCTGAGCTGTTCGCCGAAGGCCTGCATGGGCGTACCCTTTACGCCGAAGAGCACGGTGTGCAGGTGGTTTTCCAGCGGCCCGGTCGCGACCGGACTGCCCTTGAGCGCCGGGAAGGTGGGCGGCGCGCCCGAGCCATCCGGCTGGTGACAGGCGGCGCAGGTGGTGTTGTAGGCTTTCTCGCCGCGCGCCAGCAGCTCGTCTTTCGTCCAGTCCTTGCTGGTCAGTTCGCGGACCTTCTCGGCCTGGGCCACCTTGTCCTGGACCCACTTCTGGTACTCGTCTTCCGGCACCGCCTTGACCACGATCGGCATGAAGCCATGATTCTTGCCGCACAGCTCGGTACACTGGCCCCGGTAGATGCCTGGCTCGTCGATTTCCGCCCAGGTTTCATTGATATAGCCGGGGATGGCGTCTTTCTTCACGCCCAGCGCCGGGACCCACCAGGAGTGGATCACGTCGTTGGCGGTCACCAGGAAACGGATCTTCTTGCCCACCGGCAGCACCAGGGGCTCATCCACCTGCAACAGGTAATGCTCGTTCTTGTTGGCGAGGTTGTGGATTTCTTCCTGGGGTGTGGCGAGATTGGAGAAGTAGCCGAATTTCTCATTGAGGAAATCGTAATGCCATTTCCACTGGTAACCGGTGATCTTGACGTCGATGTCAGCCTCTTTGGTGTCGTACATGCGCAGCAGCGTGGCGGTGGCGGGAATCGCCATGGCCACGAGGATCAAGAAGGGAACAATGGTCCAGAGGATCTCGACCCAGGTATGCTCGTGGAAGTTGGCCGGCTTGTGGCCCTTGGATCGGCGATGGGCGAAAATCGACCAGAACATGACGCCGAACACCACGATGCCGATCACCACGCAGACCCAGAATATGGTCATGTGGAGACCGTAGATGTCACGACTGACACTGGTGACACCGGGAGTCATATTGACGGTCCAGTCGGCGAGAGCCGATCCGGAAACCGGGAGTCCGGCCAGCAGTGTGCCGGCTCGTAATGCCGTCATGCGCATACCGTGTCTCCACAGAGTTCTGGCGCTTCGCACGAAGCCCCTTATTCTTGTCGTGGATACGACCCTGTGGCGCTACCGAAACCCGGCCCTGATACCAACGGGGCTGATCCCTGCCAACTCGGGTCGATCAGTTTTTTCTGCGTGACACTTCCATCGGGAAGCGCGTGCCTCCCGTCCCTTTTCCCGGTGCGACTCCGCACCAGCGCATCTGTCCCGGGAAGGAAGTCTTTTCACGGATTTCCGGGCCTGCCAAATCCGGCGGACCCGACTTGAGTATAGACAGAGGTTTCGGAATCCCTCAAAAAGCTGTTTAAAATTTAGACATCTTAAAACCCAGTATTTATTGCTTTTTGGAATAAATAGCCTTCAACAGATTGAGCCTGACGTGACACTGAACCCGCTCGACCGCCGTCTCTGGCATCTGGCCTGGCCGCTGATGCTGACCAATATCACCGTGCCCCTGCTGGGGCTGGTGGACACCGCCGTGCTCGGTCACCTGGACCAGCCGGACTACCTGGGCGCGGTGGCCGTGGGCGGCAACCTGTTCAGCCTCCTCTACTGGACGTTCGGTTTCATGCGCATGGGTACCACCGGTCTGGCTGCCCAGGCCTATGGCCGGCGCGACGACTTTGCCCAGAGCGCGCTGCTGGTGCGCTCGCTGCTGCTGGCCATCGGTATCGGGCTGCTGCTGATCGCACTGCGTGCGCCCCTGGTGGGCCTCGGCCTGCACCTGATGGGCGCCAGCGAGAGCGTGACGGAACTGGCCAGGGGCTATACCGAGATCCGCATCTGGAGCGCACCGGCGGTGCTGTGCCAGTACACGCTGGTGGGCTGGCTGATCGGCACCCAGTATCCGCGTGGGCCGATGCTGATGCTGATCATGGCCAATACCCTCAACATCGGGCTCGACCTGCTGTTCGTTACCGTCTTCGGCTGGAACAGCCGCGGCGTGGCGGCCGCCACGGCGATGGCCGAATACGCCGCGGCCGGACTGGGCTTCTGGCTGGTGTGGACCCGGCGTCCAGCCGACCTGGTGTTCGACCGGCGCCTGTTCGGCAAGCTGGCGGATTACCTCGCCATCCTGAAGGTGAACCGGTACATCATGGTGCGCACCATCCTGCTGCTGTTGTCGCTGGCGTTCTTCACCGCCCAGGGCGCGCAGCAGGGCGATACCATCCTGGCCGCCAACGCGGTGCTGCTCACGTTCCTGATGCTGATTTCCAATGGCCTGGACGGCTTTGCCAACGGCGCCGAAGCACTGGTGGGGGAATCGGTGGGCCAGCGCGACCGGGCACACTTCCGCGCCGTCTGCCGTACGGCGCTGCGCTGGTCGGTGTGGGGCGCCGGGCTGTTTACGCTGCTGTTCCTGATGGCCGGCAGCTGGATCATCAGCCTGCTGACCAGCATTCCCGAGGTGGCCACGACGGCCCGGCAGTACCTGCCCTGGATCTGGCTGCTGCCGTTCGCCGCGGTCTGGAGCTATCTGCTGGACGGCATCTTCATCGGCGCCACCCGCACGCGGGACATGCAGAACACCATGCTGTTCTCGGTGCTGGTGATCTACCTGCCGGTGTGGTGGCTCAGCCAGGGCTGGGGCAACCATGGCCTGTGGCTGGCCATCACCAGCCTGATGCTGGCCCGCGCCGCCAGCATGGGGTGGCTTTTCGTGCGCCACACGCGGGACGACCGCTGGTTCGCCGGGAACTGAATCGCAGGATATGCGTCCCATGGCGACACAACCTGGATCATGTCCAAAGAATTAACATTGCCGCGATACGTCTGATTCTCAACTACACTGATATTGGTTCTTGACCGACAACCGCAGGCGACGCCGTTTCGACCCGCCTGCCATGCAGTGGGGAGGCGTCTTGCAACCCGATCCTGGAGCGACACGAGCAGTCCCTGTGATGACACCCAACGCAGTACTCCACATTATCGACCAGGCGCGTCGACAGGAGGCCCGCTCAGGGACCTTCCTGGGTCAGATGGCGGAACGTGCCGCCAGTCTGCCGGACAGCATTACGGTCGAGGGACCGAATCCGGCCACCTGTCTGTTCCAGTTTGCGATCGAATACATCGAGATGGCACCGCGGCTGATCGAGTGCGTGACCACCTGTGCCCGGGACTCCGGCCACGAAGCGCTGTTTGAACCGTTTGTCGACGCTGCCATACGCTACTTTACCCGGCCCTCGATCCTGCTCGCCCAGTATGACGGCCTCGACGGCCTGCTGATCAAGGCCTACCTGTGCCACCGGCTGATGGAGGAAATGTACGAGAACAACTACTCCACCCGCGCCAGCCGGCTGGTCGACCTGGAGGCGATCCGCGCCAACCTGGTCACCCACTACCTGATCGGTGAGCCGTTCGCCAACGAGCTGGACCAGTCGATCGCCATCACGGTGGTGCAGATTGCCGGCACCCCCCATTACTACCGCCTCAACCTGACACCGTTTGTGGAACAGGCCCAGGACGCCGCCTGGGACTGGATGTGGGACTACTGGGAGAAGCTGCTGACACGCAACCAGATTGCCTTCAACCTCAATCCGGGGCTGGGCCTGAGCTGAGCGGCCGTCAAGCCCAACCAATGGCACATTGACGTGACGATCCAGGACGCTAAGCTTCAGTTTTAACTCAAGAAAGGACACTGCGATGCTGGAAAATGCGGATCTGGGCAAACTGATCGTTCGCCTCACCTTGGGCGGTCTCATCCTGTTCCACGGAATCTCCAAACTGTTCCATGGGGTGGGTTTCGTGGAATCGCAACTGGCCAGTCACGGCCTGCCGACCATCCTGGCCTACGGGGTCTACGTCGGTGAGGTCCTGGCACCGCTGATGGTGCTCCTCGGCTACCACACCCGCATCGGTGCGCTGCTCATTGCCATCAACATGATCGTCGCCATTGCGCTGGTCCACACGGGGCAACTGCTGAGCCTGAGCCAAACCGGCGGCTGGGCGCTGGAATTACAGGGCTTCTTCCTGTTCATCGCGCTGAGCGTGATCTTCCTCGGGCCGGGACGCTACAAGCTGCACTCCTGATGCCATTCCCCGGGAGCGGTGCCCGGCACCGTTTCCGGGTAGAATGGGGAGACATGCACGCCTGGGCAGACATCATGACACACACCCTCAAACCCGGCCGCTACCGGCACTACAAAGGCAAGGACTACGACGTCATCGGCGTGGCCCGCCACAGCGAAACCGAGGAAGAGCTGGTGGTCTACCGCTGTCTCTACGGCGACCACAGCCTCTGGGTACGCCCGCTGAACATGTTCCTCGAATCCGTTGACGTTGCCGGCGAGAGCGTACCCCGCTTCACCTACGTCGGCTGATACGTGAGCCGGGGCCGCCCCGGTTGTACGCTCCGCCTTTGACTCCGCTGGTCATTTCCTGCACATTAGCGCGCTTTTCGGAACAACCCCCCAAGGAAAAGCGCCATGAATGCTGTTGTCGCCGCCGTCGGTATCATGCTCGTCCTGAGCCTGTGCCGGATCCACGTTGTTGTCGCCCTGATCATCGGTGCCGTCGCCGGCGGGCTGATCAGCGGGATGTCCCTCGATGCCACCATTGCCGCCTTTAACAACGGGCTTGGCGGCGGCGCCACCGTAGCCCTGTCCTACGCCACACTGGGGGCGTTCGCCGTCGCCATCGGCAAGTCTGGCCTGGCCCACGCCCTGGCGGACAAGGCCCTGGCCATGGTCGGTCGCCAGGAATCCGCCGGTAACGGCGGCGGCCGGGCCATCAAGTTCGTGATGATCGGCTTGCTGCTGGCGATTGCCATTTCCTCCCAGAACATCCTGCCGATCCACATTGCCTTCATCCCGCTGGTGGTGCCGCCGCTGCTGTATGTGATGGCCAGGCTGGAGCTGGATCGCCGGCTGGTGGCGTGCGTGCTGACCTTCGGCCTGATCACACCCTACATGTTCCTGCCGATCGGTTTCGGCAGCATCTACCTGCATGAAATCCTGCTGGCCAAGGTAGAAACCAACGGCGTGGCCGTGGATGGCCTGAACGTCATGCACGCCATGGCGCTGCCGGCCCTGGGCATGCTGGTGGGGCTGCTGATTGCCGTGTTCTTCACCTACCGCAGGGGCCGCACTTACGACCTGGCCCCCATTGAGCGGGCCGAGCGGGTGGATATCGCCTACAGCAAATGGACGCTGATCATGGCCGGCGCCGCCATCCTGGTGGCTTTCGTGGTGCAGTTAACGCTGGACTCCATGATCCTGGGTGCACTGGCGGGCTTCGTGCTGTTCAACCTGTCCGGCGTGGTGAAGTGGAAGGAGGCCGACGACCTGTTCACCGAAGGCATGAAGATGCTGGCGATGATCGGCTTCATCATGATTGCCGCCTCGGGCTTCGCGGAGGTGATGCGCGAGACCGGCGACATCAAGACGCTGGTGGAAAGCTCGGTGGGCGCCATCGGCGACAACCAGGCGCTGGCGGCCCTGCTGATGCTGGTGGTCGGCCTGCTGATCACCATGGGCATCGGCTCGTCCTTCTCCACCATTCCCATCATCGCGGCGATCTACGTGCCGCTGGCGGTGCAACTGGGCTTCAGCCCGCTGGCCATCGTGGCGCTGGTGGGTACCGCCGGGGCGCTGGGGGATGCGGGATCACCGGCCTCGGACTCCACCCTCGGCCCCACCGCCGGCCTCAACGCGGACGGCCAGCACAACCACATCTGGGACACGGTGGTACCGACCTTCCTGCACTACAACCTGCCGCTGCTGGTGTTTGGCTGGATTGCGGCGATGGTGCTGTAAGGCGAGCCGGAATGGCGAACGAACAAGGCCCAACCGGTTGGTTGGGCCTTTTTATTGGCAGACTCGGGGTAGCGTAAAAATGTAGCCGACGCTTCAGCTTCGGAGGGCCCGCAAGGGCCCTGAGATCTATCAAACCAAGCGGAAAATATCCGGCCGACCGATGGTCGGCTCCGAAGCTGAAGCGTCGGCCACATTAAAGATCGATGCTCCGGCGTTGGGCTCAATCCTCGTCATCCTCATCCGCCGCCGCCTTGAAGAACACCACCTGTTTCACGGTATGGTCGTCCTCATTGCTGCGCTTGTTCACGCGGGTTTCCAGCTCGCCCAGCGGCTGGCCGTCCGGGGTCTGGGCGTCTTCAAAACCGCAGGCCACGCATTCGCGGAACTGGCCTTCCTCGGTCTGTTGCATCATGAGCTTGTCCATCTCGCCGCAGCGGGGACAAACTGCGCCGGCGATGAATCGTTTGGGGGTCGCCATCGGCTCTCCAGGGGTTGTGTTCGGCGGGGCCGTGGCCCCGCCATGAATCGATCAGGCCGCGTCGTCGGTGATGCCGGTTTGCCGCAGCAGGGCGTCCACTTCCGGCTCACGCCCGCGGAAGGCCTTGAACAGTTCCATCGGCTCGCGGGAACCGCCCCGTTCCAGGATGTTGTGCAGGAACGCGTGGCCGGTCTCCGGATCGAAGATGCCGTTCTCCTCGAACAGCGAGAAGGCGTCTGCCGCCAGCACTTCCGCCCACTTGTAGCTGTAGTAACCGGCCGCGTAGCCGCCCGCGAAGATGTGCGAGAAGCTGTTGGGGAAGCGGTTGAACTCCGGCGTCTCGGTGACGGCGATTTCTGAGCGCACCTGACGGTACATGTCGAGCGGGTTCACCGGCGTTTCCGGCGTGAACTCGGAGTGCAGGCGGAAATCGAACAGCGAGAATTCCAGCTGACGTACCATCTGCATGCCGGACTGGAAGTTCTTCGCGGCCAGCAGCTTGTCGAGCAGGTCCTGGGGCAGCGGTTCGCCGGTTTCGTGGTGCCTGGCGATCAGGCCCAGGGATTCCGGGTTCCAGCACCAGTTTTCCAGGAACTGGCTGGGCAGTTCCACCGCATCCCAGGCCACGCCGTTGATGCCGGACACGTCCGCCACTTCGACCTGGGTCAGCATGTGGTGCAGGCCGTGGCCGAACTCGTGGAACAGGGTAGTGACCTCGTCGTGGGTCAGCAGCGCCGGCTTGTCGTCCACCGGCGGCGTGAAGTTGCAGGTCAGGAAGGCGACCGGCAACTGCAGGCTGCCCCGCAGGTTGCGCCAGCGCACCCGGCAGTCGGCCATCCAGGCGCCGCCACGCTTGCCCTTGCGGGCGTACATGTCGAGGTAGAACCAGGCGATGGTCTCGTCACCGCGGCGGATGCGGTAGGCGGTGACGTCCTTGTGCCAGGTCTCGACGCCGGTGTCCGGTTCGATGGTCAGATCGAACAGGCGTTCGGCGACGCGGAACAGGCCGTTGACCACCGTCTCCGCCGGGAACCAGGGGCGCAGGGTTTCCGGCGAGATGTCGTAGCGCGCCTGGCGCATCTTCTCGCTGTAGTAGCCGATGTCCCAGGCTTCCAGCTCGTCCACGCCGAACTCGTCCTTCGCAAAGGCCTTGAGATCGCCAAACTCCTGCACCGCCACCGGACGCGATTTGGCCGCCAGCTCCTGCAGGAACTGCATCACTTCGTCGACGCTGCGGGCCATCTTGGTGGCCAGCGAACGCTCGGCGTAGCTGTCGAAGCCCAGCAGTTGGGATTGCTGGTGCCGGCGCTTGAGGATTTCCGCCATCACCGGCGTGTTGTCCCAGTGGCCGCCGTCCGGACCCACGTCGGAGGCGCGGGTGACGAACGCTTCGTACACTTCACGGCGCAGTTCGCGGTTGTCGGCGTAGGTCATGACCGGGAAGAAGCTGGGGAAATCCAGGGTGATCACGAAGCCATCCAGGTCCCGCTGCCGGGCCGCCTGGCGAGCGCCGTCAAGGGCGCTCTGGGGCAGGCCGGCCAGCTCCGCTTCGTCGGTGATGTGCTTGAACCAGTGCTGGGTGGCATCCAGCACGTTGTCGCTGAAGCGGTTAGTCAGTTCGGCCAGTTCCCGGGACAGGTCGGCAAACTGCTTTTTCTGGTCCTCGGGCAGGTCGACACCGCCCAGGTGGAAATCCCGCAGGGTGTTGTTGATGGCTTTCCGCTGGGCTTCGTCCAGCTCCTGGAACGCCGGGCTGTCCGCCAGGCGTTTGTAGGCGTTGCACAGCTCGGTGTTCTGGCTCAGCTCGGTGCCGTATTCGGTCAGCTTTTCCAGGCACCGCTTGTAGACGTCGCGCAGCTCGTCGCTGTTCATCACGCCGTTGAGGTGGGAGATCACCGACCAGGCGTTGTTCAGGCGGTCGTCGAGCGCCTGCATCGGCTGGAACAGGGTTTCCCAGGTGGGTTCGGACTGGGCGGCCAGGTCCTGGATCTGCATGCGGTTGTCGCTCAGGATCTGGTCGATCGCCGGTTCCATGTGCTCGACGCGGACGTGGTCGAAGCGGGGCAGCAGGTCGTCACTCAGCAGCGGATTGTTCATGGGGCTCCTTACTCGCCGAAATAAGGTCACTGATAATGGATCAATGACGGGCTGTTGCAGGCGGTGGTGGTCCGTGACAGGCACGGGACCGGTGCTCTACTGTATGACTCATCATACGCCAATGCCGCCCGCACGCGGATCTGTATAGGACTTATGTAATGACTCAAGTACGTTCTCACAAGGGGTTTAGCCCAAAAACCGGCGAACGGGTGTGGATCGATCCCAGTGCCCAGGTGATCGGCGACGTGGAACTGGGGGACGACTGTTCCGTCTGGCCGCTTACCGTCATCCGCGGGGACATGCACCGGATACGCATTGGCGCGCGCTGTAGTGTCCAGGATGGCTCGGTCCTGCACATTACCCACGCCAGTGACTACAACCCGGGCGGCCACCCGCTCACCATCGGCGACGACGTCACCATCGGCCACAAGGCATTGCTGCATGGCTGCACCGTAGGTAGCCGGGTGCTGGTGGGCATGGGGTCGATCATCATGGACGGTGCCGTGGTGGAAGATGAGGTGATCGTTGCAGCCGGTTGCCTGGTGCCGCCGGGAAAGACCCTGGAATCCGGTTACCTGTACGTGGGCAGCCCCTGCAAGCAGGCCCGCCCGTTGAGCGACAAGGAGCGGGGTTTCTTCAAGTACACCGCGGCCAACTACGTGAAGCTCAAGGACGAATACCGGGCAGAGGCCGGTCAGTAGACCTGGCGATTTTGCTGATCCAGATCAAAAAATGAGCCCTTGAAATCTGTCGAAGCGCTCTTAGATACGGAAATAACCAGTTCAGGAAAGCCCAGCCAGTTGGCGCCACTGTGTCGGGATCTTCCTTGAACGGGTCTGAAGTCGTTGCCTCCTGATCGAATCAGGGGGCGCTCAAACATGATCTCAGGTTCGTTTGGAGGAAACTCTCATGAGCAATCTCACACGTTGGAACCCCATCAGCGAGTTCGAGGACTTGCTGGATCGCTACAACCGTCACTTCGGCCTGCCCAGCACCCAGGGCGATCGCGAAAGCCGCGACCTGTTCCGCCGCAGCGACTGGGCCCCGGCCGTGGATATCCGCGAGACCCCCGAGGCCTTCGAAATCCAGGCCGAACTGCCGGGCATCCGAAAAGAGGACGTGAAGGTCACCGTGCATGACGGCGTGCTGACCCTGCAGGGTGAGCGCCAGAAGCAGGAAGAGTCCGGCGAAGGCAAGACGCACCGGGTCGAGCGTGTCTACGGCTCGTTCATGCGCCGCTTCACGCTGCCGGACAACGTCTCCGAAAACGACATCAACGCCACCTTCAAGGATGGCGTGCTGTCCCTGGTCCTGAAGAAAGTGGAACCCGCACAGCCGCGTTCCATCGAGGTTCAGGTCGAATAGGCCAACGCCACACCGGTACGCCCTCGCCCGCCCGTGGGCGAGGGTAACCGTGACGGTCCGCACGCCTACAGATCGATCACCAGCTGGTCGCTGAGTGCCCTCGAACAGCACGGCGTGAACTGATCGTTGGCCGCCTGCTCGGCTTCGCTGAGAAACAGATCCCGATGATCGGGCACACCGTCCAGCACCCGCGTGAGGCAGGTGCCGCAGATACCCTGTTCACACGACAGGGGGATCTCGATCCCCTGTCGCTCCAGCGCTTCGGCGACGGTCTGGTCGGCCGGTATCGCAATCACCTGGCCGGTGCTGGCGATCTTCACTTCAAAGCTTCCATCGTCCGCCTGGTGGGCGGTGTCTTCGGTGGCACTGAAGTACTCCCGGTGCAGGTTGGCGTCGGGCCAGCCGAGGTTCCGGGCAACGCCCAGGACGTACTCGATATAGCCCGGCGGACCGCAGACATACAGGTGCGTGTCCGGCGTCGGCGATGCCAGCACGCGCTCGGCATCCAGCCGTTCGCCGCCACCCTCATCCATGTGGACATGCACACGCCCCTCCAGGTCGGGCTGCCGGAACCAGTCCGTGAACGCCGCACGGTCCCGGGAGCGGACACTGTAATGGCATTCAAAATCGTCGCCGGCTTTTGCCAGCTCCTGCGCCATGGCCAGGATCGGCGTTATGCCGATACCACCGGCAAACAGCAGGCTGCGCCGGCTTCCGGGGTCCAGTGCGAACAGGTTGCGCGGTTCGCTGATTTGCAGCCGGTCGCCAACCTGCAGCTGATGCATGGCTTTGGAGCCTCCCCGCGATGCCGGCTCCAGCAACACACCAATCTGGTAATAGCCGGACAGGGCGCCGGGGTTGCACAGCGAGTATTGGCGTATCAGGCCGTCGGGCAGGTGCACGTCGATATGGGAACCGGCCGAGAACGGCGGCAAGTCGGCGCCGTCGGCGCGAGCCAGCTCGAAGCTGCGGATGCCGGTGGCCTCCTGGCGGACTGAAATCACAACAACATCAATCATAGTAACCTCGTGGCGGTCCGGGCGACCGCATCGCAATGGAGCAGGGGACCGTTTCAGACGGCCCGGGAGGTTTCAGGGGGACGGTCCGCAGCACGCTCCTGATCAATCAGTCGATCAATGATCTTGCGGGCCTGGACGCCACCGGCGTCGATGTTGAGCTTGAGCAGCTTGCGCTGCGGATGCTGGAGCAGGTTGAGTTGCTGGCGTTCGAGCACCTCCAGGTCCTCGGAAAAGATCTTGCCCTGGCCTTCGCGAATGCTCTCGGTGAGCGCCTCGTCTTGCGGTTTGAAGTTGCGGGCCATACCCCAGAAGTACCAGATGGAGGTGTCGGTTTCCGGAGTGATGAAATCCACCACGATGCTGGCGGCCTTGTCTTCCGGCGCTGCGTCGTAACCGCCTTTGCCGGCGTGGGCCACGCCGACTTCGATCATGACGTGGCTGGGTGGCGTGAACCGGCAGATCTGCCAGCGATCCACCGGCACATCCGGATCCAGGTCATTACCGCGCAGCGCGTTCTGCCAGAACGGCGGTGCCGGAATGTCGTACATGTGCCGGCTGGTAGTGACTTCCTGCCCGTTGACCTTGGTCTCCGGAGCCGCTTCATCGATTTCCTTCTGGCCAATGCTGGAGGCGTGCACGTAGGTTTCGTGGGTCAGGTCCATCAGGTTGTCGATCATCAGCCGGTAGTCGCACTGGATATGGTAAAGACCGCCGCCGTAGGCCCAGTCGTCGCTCTCGGCCCAGTGCAGATGGGGAATGTCCGCCGGATCCGCCTTGTCGGCCTCGCCCGGCCACACCCAGATGAAGCCGTGACGCTCCACCACCGGGTAGGTGCGAATGGCGGGAAAGCCGCGCACCCGCTGGCCCGGCATGCTGGAGCATTTGCCATCGCAGCCCATTTCCAGACCGTGGTAGCCGCAAACCAGCTGGCCATCGCGGACAAACCCCAGCGACAGCGGCGCACCGCGGTGGGGGCAGAAGTCTTCCACCGCCGCGACACGGTCGTTGTCGCCGCGGAAGAACACAATGGATTCATTACAGATACGCCGACCCAGGGGCCGGCCGTCGATTTCATCAGGGGTACAGGCCACGTACCAGGTGTTCTTGGGATACATAACAAACCCTCGTTCAGTGTTGTATTTGTGCGGGGCACCTTGATCTATGGATCCAATAAATAAGTTTTTTAGCCTGATGTCAAACAAAAATGCCTTTTATGGATCCAAAAAAACAGAATCCGTATTGGCCTACAGGCTGACGGAACGACGGCTACCGCTGGGTTTCGAACGATTAGGGAATACGGCCTTAAGTCGTCATAATGGGGCGGTTTCTGGATCCAGAACGATCCGCCGGATCGGTTCAATCGGGTCTGTCGGACAACGACCAACCAGCGGCAGAGCACGAGGCAGGTAATCGGTGGCAAGTGACAACAGCAGCGTGATCACCCAGCTGCGCAAGATGATCAGTGAAGGGGAATACCGCCAGGGAGAGCGTATCGGTGAAGTGCGCGTGGCGGAAGATCTGGGCGTCTCCCGTACGCCGGTGCGCCTGGCCTTTCGCACACTCGAGCAGGAAGGCCTGCTGGAGCGGACCGGCAAGCGCGGCTTTGTCGTCAGGGAGTTTTCCGAGCGTGATGTGCAGGTTGCCGTGGAAGTGCGCGGTGTGCTGGAAGGGCTGGCCGCGCGCAGGCTGGCCGAGGCCGGGTTGACCGATCCGGTTCGCGAACAACTCGAGCATTGCCTGGCGGAAGGCGACGCGTTATTCCGCAAGGGCTACCTGGAAGATGCGGATATCACCGCCTGGAGCCGGCTCAACGGCCATTTTCACCGCACCATCATCGAGGCCACCGGAACCCGGGTGATCGCCGATGCGATCCGGCGCAACGACCACCTCCCGTTTGCGTCGGCGGAATCCATCATCATCGACAAGCACTGCCTGGACGGGGAATACCGCAAGCTCTTCATGGCGCACCAGCAGCATTGGCTGGTCTATCAAGCCTTGCGGGAAGGTGAAGGGGCCCGGGCGGAAATGCTGATGCGCGAGCATGCCTACATTGGCCTGCGCTACGGCTCGCTGTTCGGGCTGACGGGCTAGGGAACAGAAACAGTGGCTGGGGGTACCGGCCCCACCCACTGTCAGCAATCAACCTGGGCGATCAGGCCTGCGCTGCGCCTTTAGCACCGAACTTCTTCAGCGCATCCACATACTCGACGCTGCGACGGTGTTCGCTGATGTGATCGAGGATGGTCTGGCCATGTTCATTGACGGCGTTCAGGTCGCGGCCCGCTTCGGTGAAGAAGCCCAGGAAGCGTTCGAAATCCCCGGCCCGCATGGCCTGGTAGGCCTTGATGAGCACCTGGTAGTCCGGGTTCAGGGCGGTGTCATACGGGGTGATGAACAGGAAGCTCTTGACCCGCTCATCACTCCACTCTTCCCCAATGACCTTCGGCTTGTCCGGTCCACTCATAGCTACCCTCATCAATGCTTTAAGATTTTTCCGACACCCACAGGAGGCCGGCGTGTGTCCCTGGAGGGGCGACAGTATAACGGGGTTGGCGCCTAAACGTTATATGAATAGCGCATGAGGTTCTGGCATGGCGTCATAAGAGCACGTCCAGATAGCGGTAACGCCCAAGCTTAAAGGCAGCGGCTGGATGCCCTTGCCGGAGGAGGGACATGGACGTCCCGGTCGCATTAGCCGGCCAGGGACGGCCGTCTAATGCAGCGGAGACAAGGGCATCCAGTCGCTGACCCGGCACGGGATTTAAGGCTTGGAGCATGTCGTGACTAGGGATTGATCTCCACGGGTAAATCCGCCGTGTCCGCCTTGGCGCTGCATTGCGGATCCCGGATGCTGATTTCCACCCGGCGGTTCTTGGCCCGGTTCTCGGGCGAGTTGTTGGGCACCAGCGGATTGGTTTCGGCACGGCCGGCGGCCACCACCCGCCCGGCCGGTACCTTGCGGTTCATCACCAGTTCGTGAACCACGGACACCGCACGCGCCGCCGACAGGTCCCAGTTGGAGCGATAGCGGGTACTCACTATCGGTCGGTCATCGGTATAGCCGGCCACCACCACGTCACCCTGGCACTCGGCCAGTACATCCACCACCCGCGCCAGGATCGGCTGCATGTCCGGTTTCAGCTCCGCGCTGCCGGACTGGAAGGTGGCGTCCTCGGCAAAGCGGATCACCACCTTTTCGGTATCGTACTTCACGTTCAGCGAGCCCTCGGCCACCTCGTTTTCCAGCTCCCGGATCAGGCGGCTGGCCAGCTCCGTGACGCCTTCCGGTATTTCGGTGACATTGGCCGTGGACTTGGGACTGTCGTCAATCAGTTGGGGCTGGTCCGGCGGGATGACGGCCGGTTGCCGGGCCGGCGCCGGGGGTACCGTGTCGCTTTCGATCAGGGTCAGCGGACTGCCGCCGACGGCATCGTCCTGGATCACGCTGCTGCCGAAGGCGCCGGCCAGGGAGCTGGCCATGGCCTTGTACTTGACCACATCCATGGTGGAGTAGGACAGCAACAGGATGAAAAAGGTCAGCAGCAGCGTCGCCAGGTCGGCAAAGGTGACGATCCAGTTCGGCGCGCCTGCAGGCTGCTTCTTCCGGCGCTGACGCGGCAGTCGGGATGCCGGCATGGATCAGGCCTCCCGTTCCCGCGCCAGGACCTGCTGCTGTTCCGGGGTGATGTAGGCCGACAGCAACTCGGTGATGACCCGGGGATTCTGGCCTTTCATGATGTTCTGGATACTGGTGATGATCAACGCCATGTTGCGCTGCTCGTCTTCGGCCTTGAGCTGGATCTTGTCCGCCAGGGGCAGGGCGATGAGCTGGGCGATGAAGGCACCGTACAGGGTGGTGAGCAGGGCAATCGCCATGGCCGGACCGATGGAGGACGGGTCGTCAAGGGTATTGAGCATCTGTACCAGACCCACCAGCGTGCCCAGCATACCGATGGCCGGCGCCGCGTCGCCAATCCCGCGGAAGATGCGTTCGGCCACCTCATAGCGCTCCATGCGCTGCTGCATGTCTTCCAGCAGGGCTTCCTCGATCAGTTCCGGCGGGTGACCGTCGACGCAGAGGTTGATGGCCTTGGCGAGAAAGTCGTTGCCGGTTTCATGGGATTCCAGGCCCAGGATGCCTTCCTTGCGCACCACCCGCGCCAGCTCGGAGACGTTGCGTATCAGCTCGATGGGGCGGTCCGACGTCTCGCGGAAGACCGTGCTCAGGGCCAGCCGAAAGGAGCTCGTGACCGACCGCAGGCGGAACTTGATCAGGGTCACGGCAAAGGTGCCGCCCAGGACGATCATCAGGCCGGGAATATTGAGGAAGGTGTTGATGCTCGCGTCGGCGAGCATCGCCACGGTCACGATCGCAACACCGGCGATCAGTCCGACGAGGGTCAGGATATCCATGGATTGCCTTATCTGGTTCAGGAACAGGCGAGCGCCCGCGGCGCCCCAATTCGCACAATCCTGAGAATAGCCTACTTGGCGACCCCAATCCTGTAACCAAGCGTTAAGGGGTGTGTTAAAGCCGACTAACCAACGCGGTCCCGCAATGCCGCCATCACCGGCGAGGTCTCCGGCCGCACCCCACGCCAGCAGGCAAACGCCTCCGCCGCCTGCTCCACCAGCATGCCCAGGCCATCGATGACACGCTCGGCCCCCAGATCCCGCGCCCATTGGTTGAACGGGGTCAGGCCGGGGCCGTACATCATGTCGTAGGTGATGGTTTCCGGACCCACCACGCTGCTGTCCAGCGGTGGCAGGTCGCCCTGCAGGCTGGCGCTGGTGCCGTTGATGATCAGATCGAACGCGTCTTTCGGATCCCGGAAGCCACAGGCCGTCACCGGCACCTCGCCGGCAAACAGCTCGGCCAGGGCTTCGGCCTTGGCCACGGTGCGGTTAGCGATCACCACGTCGGCAGGCTGCTCCTGCAGCAACGGGGCCATGATGCCGCGCACGGCGCCGCCGGCGCCCAGAACCAGGATGCGGGCGCCTTTCAGGTCGAGGCGCTGGTTGACGGTCAGGTCCCGCACCAGACCCGGGCCGTCGGTGTTCTCGCCACACAGACGACCCTCGTCGTCCCGGAACAGGGTGTTCACAGCCCCGGCCGCCCTGGCGCCGGGACTCAGCACGTCCGCCATGTTCCAGGCCTGTTCCTTGAACGGCACGGTCACGTTCAGCCCCTTGCCGCCACGCTCGAAGAAGGTCTTCACCGAATCGGCAAAACCGTCCAGTGGGCACTGGATGGCGGTGTACTCCACCGGTTCGCCGGTCTGGGTGGCAAACAGGCTGTGGATCAGCGGCGACTTGCTGTGGCTGATGGGGTGGCCCATCACGGCGTACAGGTCCTGGCTCATGCGTTGGTGTCCTCCTCGGCCAGCCAATCCCGGTCGGTCAGGAAATAGGCGGTCAGTTCGTGTTCCGGCGTGCCCGGCCGGGGCTGGCGGTTGTAATCCCAGCGGGCCAGGGGCGGCATGGACATCAGGATCGATTCGGTGCGGCCCCCGGACTGCAGGCCGAACAGGGTGCCGCGATCGTAGACCAGGTTGAATTCCACATAGCGACCACGGCGATACAGCTGGAAATTCCGCTCGTGCTCGCCGTAATCCATGGTCTGGCGACGCTGGACGATGGGCGTGTAGGCCTTCAGGTAGCTGTCCCCCACCGCCTGCATGAAGGCGAAGTCCCGATCGAAGTCGCCGCTGTTCAGGTCGTCGTAGAACAGGCCGCCGATGCCGCGCGGCTCCTGGCGATGGCGGATGTGGAAATACTCGTCGCACCACTGCTTGTAGCGCGGGTAGACGTCGTCACCAAAAGGCGCACAGGCGGCCCGCGCGGTACGGTGCCAGTGGACACAGTCATCGCGGAAGCCATAGAAGGGCGTCAGGTCGTAGCCCCCGCCGAACCAGTAGACTGGCGGCTTGTCCTCGGGCCGGGCAATAAAGAAACGGACGTTGGCGTGGGAGGTCGGCACGTAGGGGTTGCAGGGGTGCATCACCAGGGAAACACCCATGGCCTCCCAGGGGGCACCCGATAGTTCAGGACGGTGCGCCGTGGCCGAGGGGGGCATCTGGTTCCCCATGACGTGGGAGAAGTTAACGCCGCCTTTCTCGAAGATCCGGCCTTCGGCGATCACCCGGCTGATGCCACCACCGCCTTCCGGCCGCTCCCAACTGTCAGCTGCAAAGCTGGCCTGGCCATCCAATCGGGACAAGGTCTGGCATATGTGCTCCTGAAGCGATAGTAAGTACTTCTTGACTTCAGTGCTGTTGGGTTCCATGTCGTTCTCCGAATCGGTTCAACGCAACTGGCGTCCAGACACCAGGTCGATAATACGGCTGGGCTGGCGCTGACCGCCCAGGGCACCGGGCAGGATGTAGTCGAGACAATCCTCGAAATAGCGGGCGACCTGTAACCGACTGCGCGCTGGCGGGCGGCCCGCCGGATTACAGGAAGTGGAAACCACCGGCCCGCCAACCGCCATACACAGGCGACGGACCAGCGGATGGTCGCTGACGCGGATGGCCACGGCGCTGTGCTCGCCCTTGATCCATTCGGGAATCTGGTCGTGGACGTCCGGGATCAGGCAGGTGACCGGTCCGGGCCAGTGAGACAGGGCCCGCTCGCGCAGCGCCGGTTCGAGGGGGTCCAGCAGAAAAGCGACCTGCGCCGGCGTTGCTGCCGCCAGGATAACGCCTTTGTGCTGGGGACGATCCTTGAGGGCCAGCAGCCGGTCCACGGCGGCACCGTCCCAGGGATCGCATCCCAGTCCCCAGACGGCTTCGGTGGGGTAGGCGATTACACCGCCGGCCTCCAGCACGGCGGCGCTTTCCCGCAGATGCCACCAGCCTGGAGGATAGTCGTTTGGATTGAGTTGTGATTCGTTCATCGCTCGGCCTGACAGGGTTGGAGAGCCTCTGACGAACGCCCGAATCGTCACTGTGTGCCCAGGCGTTCATCAGAGGCCCCTTGGGCCTCGCATTATGGCGTTTGCTCTGGCAAGTGAACAGACCGATGCGATGACCGTCCGTCAATCTGTTCTCAATATCGGGTTCCGATCACGCCCTTTGGTAACCGCCCGGCACCGTCAGTACAAGACCTTCCATCTCCAGCATCAGGATAGCCTGCAACAGCACATCGGCGCTCAGCCCGGTGCGGTCGCACAGGTCATCGGTGGAGCAGGGATCGAACGCCAGTGCGCCGAACACAGTCCGGGCGTCCGCGCCAAGGTGCGCCGGCACGTCCGGCTCCTCGTCGACGGGCAGGGGTTCCGCCGCCGCCGAACCCCAGGCGGCCAGTTGTTCCTCGATGTCCTGGACCGACTCCACCAGCGTGGCACCCTGGCGGATCAGTTGGTGGCAGCCGCGGGCCAGGGGGTTGTGGATGGAGCCGGGAATGGCAAAGATCTCGCGCCCCTGCTCCAGCGCCAGTCGCGCGGTGATCAGCGACCCGCTACGCAGCCCGGCCTCCACCACCAGGGTACCCTGGGCCATGCCGCTGATGATGCGGTTGCGGCGAGGGAAGTGCCCGGCCCGGGCGCGGGTGCCGGGCGGAAACTCCGACAGCAGGGCGCCCCGCTCCGGAATGGCGGCGGCGAGCCGGCGGTGGGCGGCGGGATAGGCCACATCCACGCCGGTGCCCAGCACCGCCAGCGTCGAACCACCGGCCTCCAGCGCCCCTTGGTGGGCCGCGCCGTCGATGCCCAGCGCCATCCCGCTGGTGACCACGACCCCCCGTTCAGCCAGCGCACGGGCGAACTGCCGGGCATGGTCCAAACCGCTGCGGGTGGCGTTACGGCTGCCGACAATGGCGATCTGCGGGCGTGACAGCAGATCACGCCGGCCCTTGAGGTAGAGCACCGGCGGCGCGCCGTGGATCTGGCGCAGGGCCGCTGGATAGTCGGACTGCGCCCAATGGATCACGTCGATGGTATGGGCTTCCAGCCGCTGCCAGCAGGCCAGGGCGTCCTGCATGGCCGGATGTTCCGGGTCTCCCTGTTGCCAGGCCAGGACCGCGGCCCGGGCCAGCGGCGGCAGACCGATGGTCCGCAGGCTGGCCGGATCCAGGGTGAGCAGCTCGGACGGGTCCGGCAGGTGATCGAGAATGGCCTGCCAGCGGCGTTCGCCCAGACCCGGCAGATGGGCCAGCAACAGCCAGGGACTGCGGTGGTCCCGGAGAAAGGTGTCGTTGGACGACAGGGTGGTGTCTGTCATGGGTGGTCATTCCTTGGACGGGTCGGCACCCGGTTGGTACCGACAGCACAGGCCTTCCTGGCCAAAAAAAAACGGGAGGCGGCGCGGCCGGCTCCCGTTCGTATTCTAGCGTCGCGGTTACGGATTGCCTACACGGTCTCCGACAGCGAGGGTGCGGCTGGCCTTGAGGACCAGACCATAGCTCATTTTTTCATAGGTCTGGAAGATCATCATCAGGCCGGCGCGCTCGTCCGGCAGCTTGACGGCTTCCTTGGTGTAGGGGTCGGTCACGGTATTGCCAGCCTCGAACACGGCCAGCACGTTACCCGGCTTGAGGCCTTCACGGGTACCGCGGTTCACCACCACCACATCGTACTGACCGATCTGGGTCACCCCGCCTTCCACGGCGATCATGGTGCCATCGATGTCGCTATCCGGCGCGCTGGGGTTGAACGTCGGGCTGATACGGCGGTCTTCGGTCGGCAGCAGGCGGTCGCCGATGCGGACTTCCTCGTCGGTGCGCTTGAGCAGCAGGGTCAGGACCTCGCCGTTGGTTTCCTTGACGTCCGCCGCGCCGATGGCCTTGGCTTCCAGGCCCAGGAACTCGTTGGTGTCCGGATCATGGTAGGCCTTGCTGCGGCGGAACACGCCGAGGGTGTCGGCGTCGGTCTTGCCGCGGGCGTAGATGCGGTCGCCGGCGCCGGTCACGATGCGGGAGTCCTCACCTTCCAGC
This sequence comes from Marinobacter halodurans, assembly GCF_004327985.1. Taxonomy (GTDB): domain Bacteria; phylum Pseudomonadota; class Gammaproteobacteria; order Pseudomonadales; family Oleiphilaceae; genus Marinobacter_A; species Marinobacter_A halodurans. Next base: position 93,767 of record NZ_SJDL01000011.1, on the reverse strand, counting down.
ACGTAGGGCGCTGCGTCGAGCACCTCCGGGTCGACGATGCGGGTGTCGCTCAGGAAACCTTCGATAGCGTCCAGCGGAATCGTCGGGACCGGTGTGTCGATCGGGGTGGAGCGCACCTTGGGCGACAGCTTGACGACACCGTTGCCGGAGCGGGCCACCTTGGTGACGCGCGGCTGGCCGTCGATGTACACCAGCGCCAGCACATCGCCCGGGTAGATCAGGTGGGGATTCTCAACCTGCGGATTGGCGTGCCAGATTTCCGGCCAGTACCAGGGGTTGTCCAGAAAACGGGATGAGATGTCCCAGAGGGTATCGCCCTTGACCACGGTGTATCGATCGGGGTGATCCGACCGCAACTCAGGGCCGGCCGCGTGCGCCACCTGTATAAACAGCAACACAGCCGTAAGAACGTACAGCAGTTTCCTCATTGTCTGGGTCCTTGATTGCTTTACTTTTATCCAATGGAACCTGAAACCCCGGATAGCGTCCGCAGACGGGTTCCCATACCCACATCCCCCTACTATAGAAGATGTCAGCCTGTTTGTGATGTTATCTTTTGTTCTTCCAGTAAATTCTGGATTCAGACCGTAACACGGCCAGGCCGGGATCGCGGTCATCCGCAAGTCTGGTCAGATTGTAATCAGTCCGGGAGTTGATAGATAATAGACTATCAGCACTATTGATGTAGTTACCTTGAAACTTCCGACCGTGCCACGATCATAGACAATAGGCCGGTCAGGATGAGCGGTACGCCGTCGCATTTTGATCATCACACGCGGTCAAACGAACGATATAGATACCCATGATACTTGAGATTCTGGAATTTCCCGATCCGCGCCTGCGCACCGTGGCCAAACCCGTCCAGGAGGTCACCGACGAGACGCGCAAGCTGATCGACGACATGTTCGAGACCATGTACGAGGCCCCGGGCATCGGCCTGGCGGCGACGCAGGTGAACTGGCACGAACAGATCATCGTCATGGACCTGTCGGAAGACAAGAGCGAGCCACGGGTCTTCATCAACCCGGAAATCGAGGTACTGGGCCAGGATGTCCAGGACATGCAGGAAGGCTGCCTGTCGGTTCCCGGTTTCTATGAAGAGGTCAGCCGGCCGGACCATGTCATGATCCGCGCCATTGGCCGCGACGGTCAGCCTTTCGAGGAAGAGGCCGAGGGCCTGCTGGCGGTCTGCATCCAGCACGAGATGGACCACCTCAAGGGCAAGCTGTTCGTGGATTACCTGAGCCCGCTCAAGCGCACACGGATCCGCAAGAAGCTGGAGAAGCAGCACAAGATCCGGGCCTGATCAACAGGGCCACCCCAAGTGGTTTACAATAGGTGTCGATGGACCGGGCAACAGGCCCGGTTTTTTCGTTTGTAAGAGACCATTGCGGTCATTCCAGTCACCCCATTGATCCGAGGAGGCGCTGCGTGCGCATCGTTTTTGCCGGAACGCCGGATTTTGCCGCCACCGCACTCAAGGCGCTGCTGGACCATGACCACGAGGTGGTCGCCGTCTACACCCAGCCGGACCGGCCCGCCGGCCGCGGCCGCAAACTGACACCGAGCCCGGTCAAACAGGTGGCCCTGGACGCCAACCTGCCGGTACGCCAGCCCCAATCCCTGAAATCCGCCGAGGCCCAGGCCGAGCTGGCCGCGTTCCAGCCGGACGTGATGATTGTCGCCGCCTACGGCCTGATCCTGCCCCAGGCGGTGCTGGATATCCCGGCCCGCGGCTGTCTCAACATCCACGCCTCCCTGCTGCCGCGCTGGCGCGGTGCGGCGCCGATCCAGCGGGCCATCGCCGCCGGCGACGACCAGACCGGCATCACCATCATGCAGATGGATGCGGGACTGGATACCGGTGCCATGCTGCTCAAGCTGAGCACCCCGATTACCGGCGACGACACCGGTGGCAGCCTGCACGACCGGCTGGCCGATCTTGGCGGCCAGGCGATCCTGACCGCACTGAAGGAACTGGTCGACGGTGGGTTGCAGGCCGAGACGCAAGACGACAGCCAGGCCTGCTACGCCCACAAACTCAACAAGCAGGAAGGACACCTGGACTGGCAACAGCCGGCCATCGCGCTGGAACGGCTGGTCCGGGCCTTCAACCCCTGGCCCGGCACCTTCGTTGACGCGGATGGCGAGCGGGTCCGCATCCATGCGGCCGAAGCCCTGGCCAACACCAGCGACCAGGCCCCCGGCACCCTCATCGCCCGGGGACGGGGCGGCATCGACGTGGCCTGCGCCGAGGGCGTGCTGCGTCTGCATCGCGTACAGCTGCCCGGCAGCCGCGCCCAGTCCATCTCCGATCTGATCAACGGCGGCCGCGACGTGCTGGCTCTCGGCGAGGTCCTGCACTGACATGGCGCGACAGCATCTCCCCCTTCGCGCCGTCGCTGCCCGCGTGATCCACGCGGTGAGCGAGGGTCAATCCCTGTCCGATGCGCTGCCGCCGGCGCTGGCCCAAGTTAGCGATGACGAGCGCAGCCAGTTGCAGGCGTTCTGTTTTGGCACCTGTCGCTGGTATCACCGGCTCCAGGGCGAATTGCAGACCCGCCTGCACAAACCGCTGCGCAAAGGCGACCGCATCGTCGTGCCACTGTTGCTGGTGGCGCTCTTCCAGTTGCGTCACAGCGGCCAGGCGGACTACGCCGTCGTCAACGAAACCGTCGAAGCCTGCCGGTCACTGGGCAAGCCGCACCTCGCCGGCCTGGTCAATGCCATCCTGCGTGCGGCCCAGCGGGAAGGGGAACCGGAGCCCGCGTCCGAGGCCGCGGCCCTGAGTCATCCGGAGTGGATGGTGGAGAAGCTGCGTCACAACTGGCCGGACCACTGGCGCGCGGCACTTGAGGCCAACAATGTGCAGGGTCCGATGACCTTGCGGGTCAACCGGCGTCAGGGGAGTCGTGACGACTACCTTGGCCAACTGGCCGACGCCGGTATCGGCGCGCATCCCACCCGCTTTGCGACATACGGCATCCAACTGGACAAGCCGTGTGGCGTGGATCGGCTGCCCGGCTTCGAAGACGGGCAGGTGAGCGTGCAGGACGAGGCGGCCCAACTGTGTACCCAGTTACTGGACCTGTCGCCCGGACAGCGGGTACTCGACGCCTGCGCTGCGCCGGGTGGCAAGACCTGTGCCATGCTGGAAGCGACCGATGGCCTGGAAATGGTCGCCCTGGACCAGGCCGATCACCGGCTCCAGCGGGTCCGGGAAAACCTGGACCGTCTGGGCCTGAACGCCCAGCTCGCGGCTGCCGATGCCGCCAACCTGGACGGCTGGTGGGACGGCCAACCGTTCGACCGCATCCTGCTGGATGTGCCCTGCAGCGGCAGCGGCGTGATCCGCCGCCATCCGGACATCAAACTGCTGCGCCGGGAACAGGACATTGCCGGACTGGCACAGGTCCAGCTCAACCTGCTGGAGCGTCTTTGGTCGACGCTGAAACCGGGCGGACGCCTGGTGTACGCCACCTGTTCCGTGTTCCCGCAGGAAAATCACCGTATAATCCAGCGTTTTATGAAAGCGCATGAGGAAGCCGCCCTGACCCTGCCGGACGACCTGGCCTGGGGACTGGACACCGGGGCGGGGCGTCAGTTATTCCCGGAGACCGGATCACACGACGGGTTTTTCTATGCCTGCCTGACCCGGATCGACCCAACAGACAATCAGGCCTCTACGTCATGAAGATCATCATCCTGGGCGCCGGCCAGGTCGGCGGGACACTGGCCGAAAACCTGGCCAACGAAGCCAACGACATCACCATCATCGACGCCGACGGCTCCCGCCTGCGGGAACTCCAGGACCGGCTCGACATCCGCACGGTGCAGGGGCACGGTTCCTACCCCAGTGTGCTGCGCCAGGCCGGCGCCGAGGACGCGGACATGCTGATCGCCGTCACCAACAGCGACGAGACCAACATGGTGGCCTGCCAGGTGGCCTATTCGCTGTTCAAGACGCCCACCAAGATCAGCCGGGTGCGGGCCAACGCCTACCTGGCCCGCAAGGAATTGTTCAGCGCCGAGGGCTTCCCCATCGACGTGCTGATCAGTCCCGAGCAGGTGGTCACCCGCCACATCACGCGGCTGATCGAATACCCCGGCGCCCTGCAGGTACTGGAATTCTCCAAGGGCCTGGCGCGGCTGGTGGCGATCCAGGCCACCGCCGGCGGGCCGCTGGTGGGGCACGAGCTGTCCTACCTGCGTACCCACATGCCGAAGATCGATACCCGGGTGGCCGCCATCTTCCGCAAGGACCGGCCCATCATCCCGCAGGGGGATACGGTGATCGAGGACGGCGACGAGGTGTTCTTTATCGCCGGCACCGACCACATCCGCTCCGTCATGAGCGAACTCCAGCCGCTGGAAAAACCCTACAAACGCATCTTCATCTGCGGCGGCGGCAACATCGGCCAGCGCCTGGCCCACAACCTGGAGAACCGCTACCAGGTCAAACTGATCGAGCGCAACCGGGACCGCTGCGTGATGCTGTCGGAAAACCTGCGCAAGACCATCGTGCTGCAGGGTAATGCCGCCAACAAGGACCTGCTGCTGGAAGAGAATATCGAAAGCACCGACGTGTTCTGCGCGGTCACCAACGACGACGAAGCCAACATCATGGCGTCGCTGCTGGCCAAACGTCTCGGCGTGCGCAAGGTCCTCACGCTGATCAACAACCCGGACTACGTGGACCTGATCCAGGGTGGCGAAATCGACGTGGCGATTTCGCCCCAGCAGACCACCATCGGCAGCCTGCTGACCCACGTCCGCCGGGGCGACGTAGTGAATGTTCACTCACTGCGCAGGGGCGCTGCCGAGGCCATCGAGGCCATCGCGCACGGGGATCACCGCTCCTCCAAGGTGGTGGGCAAACGGCTCGATGAGATTACCCTGCCGGAAGGCACCACGATCGGGGCCATCGTCCGCCACAATGAGGTCCTGATCGCCCATGACCACCTGCGGGTGCAGCCGGACGACCACGTGATCCTGTTCCTGGTGGACAAGTCGCGTATCCGCGACGTGGAACGGCTGTTCCAGGTAGGCCTGACCTTCTTCTGAGCCGGCCCGACCCCAGGCGACGGCCGGTCATCAGGGCGATCCCCGGTGACCGGCCAGTGCTGTTCACCCCCGCTACTTACCGGCGCCGCCGGGCCGCCAACACCCGACTGTCAGCAATTTGTACAATCCTCGAACAGGTTTCGAAATAGCGGGACGAGAAGCGTATAATGCCCGTCTTCGTGCGCCGACCCGGGTTGTTTCCCCGCGGGGAATCCCCATCGTTATTCCAGACAAATGCATTGGCGCCACACCCAACCGGATCAACAGGCAAACCGTCGTGACTGAGATGGCAAACACGGACATCAAGACTTTCCAGGGTCTCATCCTGGCCCTGCAGCAATTCTGGGCACGGCACGGCTGTGTCGTTCAGCAGCCGCTGGATATGGAAGTCGGGGCCGGTACCTTCCACCCGTCCACCTTCCTGCGGGCGATCGGCCCTGAAACCTGGAACGCAGCCTATGTACAACCCAGCCGGCGTCCCACCGATGGCCGTTACGGCGAGAACCCCAACCGCCTGCAGCACTATTACCAGTTCCAGGTGGTGCTCAAGCCGTCGCCGGACAACTTTCAGGAGCTGTACCTGGATTCGCTGCGCGCGCTGGGCCTGGACCCGCTGGTCCACGACATCCGCTTCGTCGAGGACAACTGGGAATCCCCGACGCTGGGCGCCTGGGGCCTGGGCTGGGAAATCTGGCTCAACGGCATGGAAGTGACCCAGTTCACCTACTTCCAGCAGGTGGGCGGTCTGGAATGCTATCCGGTCACCGGTGAACTGACTTACGGTCTGGAGCGCATCGCCATGTACCTGCAGGGCGTGGACAGCGTCTACGACCTGGTCTGGACCAACGGCCCGGACGGCGTGGTCACCTACGGCGACGTCTTCCACCAGAACGAAGTGGAGATGTCCACCTACAACTTCGAGCAGGCCGATATCGACTTCCTGTTCCACTGCTTCGAGGTGCATGAGCGCGAAAGCCAGCGCCTGATCGAAGTGGGCCTGCCGCTGCCGGCCTACGAACAGGTCCTCAAGGCCTCACACACGTTTAACCTGCTGGACGCCCGTCACGCCATTTCCGTCACCGAGCGCCAGCGCTATATCCTCCGCGTCCGGACCCTGGCCCGGGCTGTGGCCAGGGCCTACTTCGACAGCCGCCAGGCCCTGGGCTTCCCCATGGCCCCGGAAGCGCTGCGTGACGAAATGCTGGCCAACGCGGAAAAAGGGGACGCATGATCATGGCAAAACAGGATTTTCTGGTCGAAATCGGCACCGAGGAGCTGCCGCCCAAGGCCCTCAAGACATTGTCAGACGCGTTCACGTCCGGCTTCTGCAAGGGGCTGGACGATGCCGGCCTGAGCTACGGTAAGGTCGAGTCCTTCGCGGCCCCCCGGCGACTGGCCATTCGCGTCCACGGCCTGGCGGACGCGCAACCGGACAAGGCGGTGGAGAAGCGCGGTCCGGCGGTGAAGGCGGCATTCGACGACGCCGGCAACCCGACCCGCGCGCTCACCGGTTTTGCCAACTCGGTCGGCGTCACCCCGGATCAGCTGGATACCCTGGAAACGGACAAGGGCGCCTGGGTGGTGTACCGCACGGTCGAACAGGGCCGCGCCACGGTCGACCTGATTCCCGAGCTGGTGGAGCAGTCACTGGCCGCCCTGCCGATTCCCAAGCGCATGCGCTGGGGCGCGCACAAGGCCGAGTTCGTGCGGCCGGTGCACTGGATCGTGCTGCTGTTGGGCAACAAGATCATCGACGCCAACATCATGGGTCTGCCCACCGGCAACGAAACCCGCGGGCACCGTTTCCACTGCCCGAAAGAACTGATCATTCCCACGCCGGATGCCTATGAAGTGGTGCTGCGCGAAGAAGGCTACGTGCTGGCCGGCTTCGAGGAACGCCGTGACAAGATCCGCGCCGGGGTTGAGGCGATTGCCCGCGAGCAGGGCAATGCCCGGGCCGTCATCGATGAGGAGCTGCTGGACGAAGTCACCGCACTGAATGAATGGCCGGTGCCGCTGCTGGGACGCTTCGAGGAGCGTTTCCTGGAGGTGCCCGCCGAGGCCCTGATCTCCTCCATGAAGGAGCACCAGAAGTATTTCCATGTGGTCGGCACTGACGGCCGCATCCTGCCCCTGTTTATCACGGTGGCCAACCTGGAAAGCAAGGACCCGTCGCAGGTCGTGGCCGGCAACGAGAAGGTGATCCGGCCCCGCCTGGCGGATGCCGCCTTCTTCTACGACACCGACCGCAAGCACACCCTGGAGAGTCGCATCGACGCGCTCAAACCCATCGTCTTCCAGGAAAAGCTGGGCAGCCTGCACGACAAGTCGGTGCGTGTTGCAGCCCTGGCCCGACGCATTGCCGAAGCCATCGACGGTAAACCCGCCAACGCCGAGCGCGCTGCCATGCTGGCCAAGACCGACCTGGTCAGCGAGATGGTGCTCGAGTTCACCGACCTGCAGGGCATCATGGGCCAATACTATGCCCGCAACGACGGCGAGCCGGACGACGTGGCCGCCGCCCTGAACGAACAGTACATGCCGCGCTTTGCCGGCGACGACCTGCCACAGACCCTGACCGGATGTGCCGTGGCCCTGGCGGATCGACTGGACTCGCTGGTCGGTCTGTTCGGCATCGATCAGCCGCCTTCCGGCACCCGCGACCCGTTTGGCCTGCGCCGCGCGGCACTGGGTGTACTGCGGATCATCATCGAGCGGGAACTGCCGCTGGACCTGCAAACCTGCTGCGAGTGGGCCGCCGGGAACTTCACCAGCCTCACCGTCGCCGATCCGGTCACGCCGGTGGTGGACTACATGCTCGAACGCTTCCGGGCCCACTATGACGAACAGGGCATCGGCGCGGAGGTCTACCTGGCCGTACACGCCCGTCGTCCGACCCGGCCGCTGGACTTCGATCAGCGCATCCAGGCGGTCGAAGCCTTCCGACAGCTGTTGGCGGCCCAGGCGCTGGCCGCCGCCAACAAGCGCGTGTCCAATATCCTGGTGAAGCAGGGCGGTGACAGCATTCCGGACCACGTGGACAGCAGCCTGCTCCAGGACGATGCGGAAAAGGCACTGGCCGAGGCCGTCGATACCCAGGCAGCCAGGGTCGCACCGCTGTTTGCACGCGGCGACTACGGCGCAGCCCTGACCTCCCTGGCGGACCTACGGGAAACCGTCGACCGCTTCTTCGATGAAGTCATGGTCATGGCGGACGAAGCGGCCATCCGCAATAACCGCCTGGCCCTGCTCAACCGTCTGCGCAACCTGTTCCTGCAGGTGGCCGACATTTCATTGCTACCCACAGGCTAGGCGATCGCGGTGCTGATTATCCTCGACCGTGACGGTGTCATTAACCGGTATCACGGAGAATATATCTGCTCGGTCGAGGAGTGGTTGCCCATTGCCAGCAGTATTGAAGCCATCGCGCGATTGACCCGGGCCGGCCACCAGGTGGCGGTCGCCACCAACCAGTCCGGTATCGCGCGGGGGTTTTACGATCACCTGATCCTCAATGCCATGCATGCCCAGCTCGAACGCCTGGTTGAATCCCTGGGCGGACGGGTGGATTGCATTGTCTATTGCCCCCACCACCCGGACGAGGACTGCCGTTGCCGCAAACCGCGCACCGGCCTGCTGGAAGACATCCGCGATCGCCTGGGGCTGAGCGACCTGCACGACGCGATCATGGTTGGCGATAGCCGTAAGGACCTAGAGGCCGGGCTGTCGGCGGGCTGTAAGGCCGCCGCACTGGTCCGTACGGGTAACGGACGCCGCACCGAAAAAGAGCTTCAGACGGCGCCTCTGGGGCAGGTTACGGTATGGAGGAACCTGGCCGCGTTCGTGGATGACCTGCTGGATGAAGACGACGATGGTCCTTCGGTAACCCGTTAGAAGAAAAGTCGTCCAAGGGGGCTGGCATTCCTCCGAATCATCAGTATAATACCGCCCAAATTCGGCGTGTGGCGCAGTCTGGTAGCGCACTTCGTTCGGGACGAAGGGGTCGCAGGTTCAAGTCCTGCCACGCCGACCATTTTCCCGCATTTCTCTTTATTTTCAATCACTTAACTCCATAGACGCCGACCTTGCCCGTGTCATCCGGCGGCTTGCATACCTACACCTCCCACGTCATTCTTCGTTATACTCTGTCTTATAGTCGGGGTGGTCTTGCGCACCCGGTGATTCCCGTCCAGAAATCAGGCTCGTAGCACTATGAACCAGCAATCCACGACGACGGCGCAGGCGCCCCAGCAACAACGTCCCTGGGCCGACCTGCTGATCAGCATCGTCATTCCATCTGTTATCCTGATGAAATTCAGCGGCGACCAGGACCTCGGCTCGGCCAATGCCCTTCTGGTGGCGCTGGCCTTTCCGCTGGGCTGGGGTTTGTATGAGCTGGTGCGTTTCGGCAAGAAGAACTTTATCGCGGTCCTGGGCCTGATCAGTATCCTGCTGACCGGGGGTATCGGCCTGCTGCACCTGGATGCACAATGGCTGGCCATCAAGGAGGCTGGGGTGCCCCTGATCATCGGACTGGCGGTGTTGATTTCCACCCGCACCCGATACCCACTGGTCCGTACCCTGCTGTATAACCGCACCGTGCTGGATGTGGACAAGATCCACGATGCCCTGGTGGAGAAGGGGAATGAAGGGATCTTTGAGTTGCGCCTGATGCGGGCCAGCTACTACTTTGCCGGTACCTTCCTGTTTTCCTCGATCATGAACTACGTGCTGGCCAAGTGGATCGTCACCAGCCCCTCCGGCACACCGGCCTTCAACGAGGAACTGGGCCAGATGACGCTGGTCAGCTATCCGATGATTGCCATCCCGTCGATGCTGATGATGATCGCCATCTTCTATTATCTCTGGCGGGCTATCCGTAACCTGACCGGATTCAAGCTGGAAGAGGTCCTGTCACCGGCACTGGCGGCGGCCCAGGAAGAGAAGGAAGCCAAGGACAACAGGCGCTGATCCGACGTCCTTTCTTTCGAATACAAAAAAGCCCGGGAACTTGCCGGGCTTTTTTTGGCCTTAAAACCGGTGATCAGACGTCCAGGTTGGTGACCGCCAGAGCATTGGTCTGGATGAAGTCCCGACGCGGCTCCACTTCGTCCCCCATCAGGGTCGTGAAGATCTGGTCGGCGGCAATGGCGTCCTCAATGGTCACCTTCATCATGCGGCGGGTTTCCGGATCCATGGTGGTTTCCCACAGCTGATCCGGGTTCATCTCACCCAGCCCCTTATAGCGCTGGATGCTCAGGCCCCGCTGCGCTTCCTTCATCAGCCACTGCAGACCACCTTCAAAGCTCAACACCGCCTGCTTGCGCTCTCCACGCTGGATGTAGGCGCCGTCCTCGACCAGACCATCCAGCTTTTCACCCAGCTTGGCGATCGCCGCGTAGGAGGCCGACTCGAAGAACTCGTGATTGAACACGTGAGTCTGGGGAATGCCATGGACGTAGACATCCACCTTGGGCAGGAACAGCTTGCGCTCGGTATCTTCGTGGACCGAGAACACATACTTGGTACCGGTACGGGTATCCAGTTCCAGGCCGGCGCCCAGACGTCCCACCCACTGGGTAACGGCGTCCAGGCTATTCAGATCGTCCGCGCTGAGCGTGCTGTTATAGACCATCTGTTCCAGCACCTTGGAAGGGTAAGCCCGAGCCAGGCGGTCAATCATGGCCATCACCGTCTGGTATTCCTTGACCAGGGATTCCAGCGCGGATTCGGCGATCGGAGGCGCATCCGGGTTGACGAAGAACTGGGCACCTTCCAGTGCAGTCTGGGTCAGATAGGCTTCCTTGGCCTTTTCATCCTTGATGTACTGCTCCTGCTTGCCACGCTTGATCTTGTAAAGCGGCGGCATGGCGATGAAGACATGACCACGCTCGATGATTTCCCGCATCTGGCGGAACAGGAACGTCAGCAACAGCGTGCGGATGTGGGAGCCATCCACGTCGGCGTCCGTCATGATGATGATGGAGTGATACCGAAGCTTGTCCGGATCGAATTCCTCACGACCGATACCACAGCCCAGTGCGGTGATCAGCGTGCCGACTTCAGCCGATGACAGCATCTTGTCGAAACGGGCTTTCTCCACGTTCAGGATTTTACCCTTCAGGGGCAGGATGGCCTGGGTCTTCCGGTCACGGCCCTGCTTGGCGCTACCGCCCGCAGAATCACCCTCCACAATGTAGAGTTCGGAGAGGGCAGGGTCCTTTTCCTGGCAGTCCGCCAGTTTGCCCGGCAGGCCAGCGATGTCGAGCGCGCCCTTGCGGCGGGTCATTTCCCGCGCCTTACGCGCCGCCTCACGGGCCCGGGCCGCCTCCAGCATCTTGTTGACGATCATCTTGGCTTCGTTGGGCTGTTCGACCAGGTACTCCGTCAGGTTCTGGTACATCTCCTGTTCCACCGCCGTCTTGACCTCGGAGGAAACCAGCTTGTCCTTGGTCTGGGAGGAGAACTTGGGATCCGGCACCTTCACCGAAATGATCGCGGTCAGGCCTTCCCGGGCGTCGTCGCCGGAGGTGGAGACCTTGGCCTTCTTGCCCAGGCCCTCCTGTTCGATGTAGTTGTTCAGCGAACGGGTCAACGCGGCCCGGAAACCGGCCAGATGGGTCCCACCATCCCGCTGGGGAATGTTGTTGGTGAAACAGAAGATGTTTTCCTGGAAGGCGTCGTTCCACTGCATGGCCACTTCCACCACGATGCCGTCTTCGCGCTCGTGAATGAAGTGGAAGACCCGGTTGATCGGGGTCTTGTTGGTGTTGAGGTGTTCGACGAACGCACGCAGGCCGCCTTCGTACTCAAACAGATCCTCCTTGCCCGTACGCTCGTCCTGCAGGCGGATACGGACACCGCTGTTCAGGAACGCCAGCTCCCGCAGGCGCTTGGCCAGGATGTCGTAGTGGAAAACGATGTTGGTAAAGGTTTCCGGCGACGGTACGAAGTGCACTTCGGTACCGCTATTGTCGGTTTCCCCCTTGGCGGACAACGGTGCATCGGGCACCCCGTCATGGTAAGTCTGCTCCCAGACCGTGCCGTCGCGGCGAATCGTGAGGCGCAGCTGTGAGGAGAGGGCGTTCACCACGGAAACCCCAACGCCATGAAGACCACCGGAGACCTTATAGGTGTTGTCGTCGAACTTACCGCCGGCGTGCAGGACGGTCATGATGACCTCGGCGGCGGACACCCCTTCTTCCTCGTGCATGTCGACCGGGATACCCCGGCCGTTGTCCCGCACGGTCACCGACTCGTCGGGATGGATGACGATGCCGATCTCGCTACAGAAACCGGCCAGGGCCTCATCGATGGAGTTATCCACGATCTCGAAGACCATGTGATGCAGGCCCGTGCCGTCGTCCGTGTCGCCGATGTACATACCGGGACGCTTGCGAACGGCATCCAGCCCCTTGAGGACCTTGATGCTGGAGGAATTATAAGTCGACGTAGTCATTCGGACGCTCCTAAAGCGCAGATCTTACTCTTCCGTAAAGTCGCCATGTTCCACGTGGAACACTTTGAAATCGGGCATGGGATCCCGCCACAGCAACTCTGGGCGGGGCGGCTCGATCGAGGTGATGAACACCTGGCTGCCGAGATCGCGAAGCTTACCGGCCAACATCTGTCGATGGGCCTCGTCGAGCTCCGCATTGATATCATCCAGTAAAAACGTGCATTGCCGACCATGCTCGCGAAGGAGCTGGCCCTGGGCAATCTTCATCAAAATAACCAGGGTTTTCTGCTGGCCTCGGGACAGGGTCTCCGCCACAGGGCGGCCCTGATACTTTACCCGCACGTCAGCCCGGTTCGGCCCGTACAGCGTATGCCCCATCTTGGCTTCCTGATCGCGATGACTCATCAACACGTCAGCCAGATCGGCTTTACGGTCCCAACCGGGAAAAAATTCGAATTTGAGGTCGCCACTCCAGGCCACATCCACATCGGCGATGACGGACTCAAGAAGCGGCTGAAACTGCTCAAATACTCGGCGCCGGGCTCCAGTCACCTGTTCAGCCAATGCAATGTATTGGCTGTCCCAGATCCTGAGCAGCGATTCGTCAATTCTACCATTTCTGAGAATTTTATTCCGCTGGGATACGGCCCTTTGAAACTGTTGCCACAGTGCTGCAAAGCCATGTTCCACGTGGAACACCGACCAATCGAGAAACTGGCGCCGCTTGCCCGGGCCACCCGTCACAATATCGAAGGTGCCGGGATCGATCACGGATACCGGGAGGTGACGCGCCACCGCGGACAGGTTCCTGACCCGTTCCCCATCAACCTTGAGGCGGGTCTCCCGGGTGCCCAGATCCCGGGATATCCCAATCCGATGGGTTTCCTTCAACGGTGTCGGGGCATCGCTATGCTCGGTGTTATCCGATACCTCGCCAAACACCGTCAGGCTCGGTGACCCATGACGGACTACCGCTTCATGCCGGTTGACGCGGAAGGAACGCCCCAGACCCAGGTAGGCTATTGCCTCCAGCAGGCTGCTCTTGCCACTGCCGTTGGCACCGTAGATCAGGTTTACGGTGGGAGAGAAGGAAAGAGCGACGGGCGCCAGATTTCGGAACTGCTGGGTTTGTAGTTTAAGAAGCGCCATGCACCACTGGAATCCGTTGAGGAATAGAAGCGACGACCTAGTCTACCGGTTCAGGCGGCCTGAGGGCAGGGTATTAACGAGAGTCCCTTTCCCCTCGCACGTCAAACTGAGCCAGCCTTCCGCCCATCATCCTTCGCGCCAGGGATGGACTGCCTTCCAACGCAAATCGGTACCCGTCGACCGGGTCAATGAGAGGAAGGAAAGGAGCGCAGGTAGCAACTTCTTCCCACCAGGATTCTTCGAAGAACGCGGGATATCGAGATCTGTTTCTTTAACCCGTGCGTGCATGGCGGCCAGTTGGGTCGTCCGGTGCGGCCTCCTCCGCGAAAGGTCGCCACCGCCATGTCATTGTCCTTGATCGCGTCGCCTCCAGCTCAGCTTGAAGGCACTGTGCAGCCAAGTCCTTATCGAAGCCATAAAAAAAGGTTCCACGTGGAACCTTTTAACGATCAGCCCAATTGTCGGCCCACAAGAGGAGGAGAGGACATCAATGCAGCATGTTCAGTCGCTCGTCCATAAACATATCCATCTCCGGCGCCAGAATATGAACGTAACGGTCGAAGTACAGGAACTGTTTGATCAACAGAGCGAACTCCCGCGGAAAATGAAGGCCGTGGGATTCGCCGATCTTCACCATGTCCATCAGGATGTTGTTCACTTCATCCTCGGCTTCTTCGGCCGCGTAGGGCGTATCCGGAACCATTCGATCCATCTGGTTGTAGAGTCGGCGCAGATCGTCGGCCAACTGATTCACATCGATGGTTTCGTGAGTCACACCGATACGGACCATGGCGTCCGCCATTCCTTCGAAGTGACCGACCATCACCGCAGAGATGAAATCGGAAACGGCCTGCCAGGTATCCGGCCGGATACGCCCGACAATACCGAAGTCGATAAAGCCCACGCGACCGTCCTTCAATACCATCAGGTTTCCGGCGTGCACATCGGCGTGGAAAAACTCGCACTGGGTCAGGCTGGAGAACCAAGTATTCATTGCGGTGATCAGGGTGCGCTCGGGGTCAGAGGTCACGGTGCGGATGGTTTCCAGGTCCGTCAGCGGTACGCCATGGAAACGTTCCATGGTGAGCACACGACGGGTGCTCCACTGCTCATGGACCTGAGGCACTGCGGCATCCACATTGTGGGTATCCAGCAGGAACTGGCGGAACGTCTTGAGATTATTGGCTTCCTTGATGAAGTCGCATTCCTCCATCATGGTGCGCTGGATTTCCTCGACGATACCGGACAGCGACGTCCAGGACAGCTTCGGCGCAAGCGTTTCCAGAATGCGGGCCGACGCATAAAGAAAGTTCAGATCCGTCAGCAGGATATTCTCCACGCCCGGCTTCTGGATCTTGATGACCACGTCTTCGCCGGTCACCAGTTTCGCCGCGTGGACCTGGGCAATCGAGGCGGATGCCAGAGGCACCGGATCGATCTCGGCATAAACGGACTCCAGCGGCACCTTGAGTTCCTCCCGCAGGATACGGCGCATCACACTGAACGGCAGCGCAGGGGTGCGGTCCAGGCATAGCTGGAACTCTTCCACGTAACTGGCAGGGAAAAAGGTGGGGGAGCTGGCGATGAACTGGCCCAGCTTGATGTAGGTCGCCCCGAGCTTCTCGAAGGTCTGACGAAGCAGGCGCGGTGTGGGAGGGCGATCGCCCCGCAGCCAGTTGATCCCCGTCCGGCCCAACACCGACAGTGTCTGACCGATGCGCAATGCGCCCTTGATGCCGTTAACCACCATAGCAGGCTGCCTCCCTGATTCGGATACGGGAACCACCCAGTGATCCCCGGGGCTTTGGGTTCACCCTGATTGGGCCGACGACCGGTGCTCCGGTCGCCAGGAGCCCATTACTTTACAGCCTCATGGGCATGACCACATACAGACAGCTGGGGTCATTTTGGGCCTCGATCAGGGCACTGCTGTTCGGATTGGACAACGTAATCTTGACCTGCTCTTCATCGAGGGCATTGAGCACGTCGACCAGGTAACCCACGTTGAAGCCGATCTGCAGTCCCTCGCCCTGATAATCCACAGACATGGCATCTTCAGCCTGTTCCTGGTCCGGGTTGTTGGCAAAAATCTGCAGCTCGCCCGAGGCCAGGCTCAGTCGCACACCGCGGATATTCTCATGGGACAGGATGCCCGCCCGCTGGAGCGTGTTCTTAAGCGTTGCGCGGTCAGCCAGCATGGTCTTGTCGCCGCCCCGAGGAATCACGCGGTTGTAGTCCGGGAACTTGCCTTCGATCAGCTTGGACGTGAACGTATAGGCGCCGATGGTCGCCCGCAGGTGGTTCGCGCCGAAAACCAGGGTTACCGGCGTCTGCACGTCGTCGAGCAGCCGCGCCAGCTCCAGCACCCCCTTGCGCGGCACGATCACCTGACGGGCCTCGCTGATCCCGGTGGACACGCCCAGTCCGGACAACGCCAGCCGGTGACCGTCTGTGGCCACCGCACGCAGGTGCTCGGAATCGACCTCCAGCAACAGGCCATTCAGGTAATAGCGCACGTCCTGCTGCGCCATGGCGAACGCCGTGGCATCGAGCATGTTGCGCAGGTCCGCCTGCGCCAGCTCCAGCCGAAAACTCTCTTCATCGTCTTCCACGTTCGGGAAATGCTCGGCCGGCAGCGTCGACAGGGTAAAGTGGCTGGCACCGCTGCGCAGGTGCAACCGATCCCCTTCCAGGTTGAGCTCGATCGGCGACTCGTCGCCCAATGCCCGGCAGATATCCGAAAGCTTGCGGGCCGGCACCGTGATCCGGCCCGGCTGATCCACGTGCACCGGCATAATCCGCGCGACCAGTTCCACTTCCATGTTGGTGCCGGTCAGGGTCAGGGTATTGTCCTCGGCTACCAGCAGCACGTTGGACAGGACCGGCATTGTCTGTTTGCGTTCCACCACGCCGGCAATGGATTGCAGCGGGGTAAGGAGAGATTCTCGGCTGATCGTCAGTTTCATGGCACTCGGATTCTGCTTGTCGGTTGAGAGTTATAGGATACGCAATGGGATCAGGTTGTCAGTAACCGCATGAAATTCTGGTAGTCTTCCCGGATGTTGGCATCCGATTCCTGCAATTCAACGATCTTCTTGCAGGCATGCAGCACCGTGGTGTGATCGCGCCCGCCGAACGCGTCGCCGATTTCCGGCAGACTGTGATTGGTCAGCTCCTTGGCCAGGGACATCGCCACCTGGCGGGGGCGGGTCACCGAGCGGGTCCGCCGCTTGGACAGGAGATCCGCCACCTTAATCTTGTAGTACTCTGCCACGGTGCGTTGAATATTGTCGATGCTGACCTGCTTTTCATGCAGCGCCAGCAGGTCCTTAAGGCTCTCCCGGATAAAAGGAGGCGTAATTTCCTGTCCAGTGAAGTGAGCATTCGCTATCACCAAACGGAGAGCGCCTTCTAGCTCCCTAACGTTTGAACGGATTTTCTGGGCGATAAAGAAAGCCGCCTCGCTGCTCAGACGCACATTCGCCTGTTCCGCCTTTTTCATCAGGATGGCGACCCGCGTCTCCAGCTCGGGCGGCTCCACCATGACGGTCAACCCCCAGCCAAAGCGGGACTTGAGGCGCTCCTCCATATCGGATATTTCCTTGGGGAAGCGGTCACAGGTCACGATCACCTGCTGCCCACCCTCAAGCAGCGCATTAAAGGTGTGGAAAAACTCTTCCTGCGACCGTTCCTTGCGGGCGAAGAACTGAATATCGTCAATCAGCAGCGCGTCCACCGACCGGTAGTAGCGCTTGAACTCGTTAATGGCGTTGAGCTGGAGTGCCTTAACCATATCCGCCACGAACCGTTCGGAGCGCAGGTAGGCCACCTTGGCCCGGGGATTGCGGCGCACGATTTCGTTGCCCACGGCATGCATCAGGTGGGTTTTCCCCAGACCCACACCACCATACAGGAACAATGGGTTATAGGCCCCGCCGGGGTTTTCCGCAACCTGCATCGACGCTGCCCGTGCCAACTGGTTCGACTTGCCCTCGACGAAGGTTTCAAACGTGAAACTCTCGTTCAGGAAGCTCTGGTGCTTGATATCGCCTTCCACCTGCACCCGGCGACGCTCAGGCGCTGCCGGAGAAGTGGGCCGCGTCGGATTCCTGCTCGAAGTTGCCGACAGCGACGGACGATCAACAACCGTGGCCGCAACGCCTTTCTCTTCCTCACTCACCGGACCCACGCTGTCGTCCTGCCCCGCAACCGGAGCCGGGGGCGCCGACCGCTTGACCGGCTCGCCCTGCACCGGGGCCGACCCAACCTTCATGTTGATACGCGGCGCCTGGCCACCCTGCAGATCCTTGAGTACTTCCTCGATCCGGCGCAGGTACTTCTCATTGACCCAGTCCATCACGAAGCGATTCGGCGCGAACAGCATCAACTGATCGTCCCGGTGATCGGATTGCAGGGGACGAAGCCAGGTGTTGAACTGTTGTGCGGGAAACTCGTCCCGTAGCACGTCAAGACACTGATGCCAGATACTTTGCGGCACGACAGCCTGCCTCCAATGCGTATCCAATCCCTGAACCAAGGACGATAGAAAACGAATGGCCTTCTTCTATTCGCATCACTGCGCCACCGTTGCCGGGTAACAGCGTCACGTTACACACAAACGAACCTCGACAACATCGCCAAACGGCGAGTTATCCAGAGTCGACAGCAACGGATGCGGTTGGAAAGCCTGAATAACCGCTCATTTTACGCGTGGAAGCCCGCCAACAAAAGACCTTCCGACAGGCCCATAAACACCCTGTTAATATCTTTTTCCATGTTTATCAAAAAAGTAGAGACTTACGCACTGGCTTGTGTACAGAAATTTGCCGTAAAAAAGTTTTCCACAGGAGGCTGTGAGCACCCCGTCAACAACACTGTGCACAACCTGAGCCCGAAACCATGAATAACTCGATGCCGGATGACAGGAGCTACTTTTCCCCAAAACAGTGACGGCTTATCCCCAAGGTCCAGGGGCGGTTACACCCAACCTTCTCAATGCGACAAACAACTGGAACCCATAGGAAATTTTGGCTTTTCCACAGATATCCCTCGACCTAACAGTAACAGTAACTGTCTTAATTCTCTTAAATAAGAAAAGAACATTATGAAGTTATTGGTTATGACGGCTGAACCACCTCCACCCTGTCGCCAGTCCCGCCGCTTTGAGGTACCAGCTCCGTAAATCCCGCATTCCGGAACCATAACGATTGAATTCCGGGACTCATTTGTCTAAAATCCCGCTCCTATTTTGGCTGTTCATTTTTTGACAAGTTTCCGGGACCGAATTGAACCCGGAGCCGGTACTGGCAGCCAGAGCCCGGATTCCGTTTTCCATACATCACCAGTGTGAGATCGATATCATGAAAAGAACGTTTCAACCCAGCGTCCTGAAGCGTAAGCGCGTTCACGGCTTCCGTGCCCGCATGGCTACTGCCAACGGCCGCAAGGTCATTGCACGTCGTCGCGCGAAGGGTCGTGCCCGCCTGTCTGCCTGATTCAGACTGACAGGTCGCAATGCCGGACCGGCGATTTACCAAGCAGGACCGTCTGCTCAAACCCCGTGATTACAGTGGGGTATTCAGTCAGGTCACTGTCCGAGTGCCTCACCGGCATTTCCTGATCCTGGCCACGCCCAATACGCTTGGGCACGCCAGGATTGGTTTGATTTTCTCCAAGAAAAACCTGAAGCTGGCCGTCCAGCGCAACCGCATGAAACGGCTTGTGCGCGAAACATTTCGCCAGCAAACGGATTTGCCCGCCATGGACATCGTTGTCCTGGGGCGGCAGGGATTGGCTGAACTCGACAACCCGGCCACTCATCGAATTCTCAATGAGCTGTGGCAGCGCTTGCGGCGCAAGGCCCGACGAGCAGATACTGCCTCCGGCTGACCAGGGGTACCGGATCTCATGATACGACAGCTCGTCCTCCTCCCGGTCCGGTTTTACCGGTATGCCATCAGCCCCCTCATGGCGTCCCATTGCCGCCACTACCCCACATGCTCCGCTTACGCACTGGAAGCGATTGAAAGACATGGTATTCTGCGCGGCGGCTATCTGACGATTCGACGATTACTGCGCTGTCATCCGTGGACTGCGGGAGGATATGATCCGGTACCGCCGGTATGCGACCGCGATCACGGCCAGGATAAGCACCACACACATTGTTCTTACCAAACAAAACAGCCGACACATTAACCTATGGATATTCAACGCACGATCCTCTGGGTAGGCCTTGCCATTGTCAGTTACATGATGGTGCTCGCCTGGAACGAAGATTATCACCAGACGCCGACTGAACCGGTGGCGCAAAGCCAGCAGGCGACCGACACCTCCTCCCCGTCGCTGTCCTCGGGTTCCGGGCAACAGCAGGCTACCGGCCAGACTGGCAGCAACGAGTTCGCCACGCCCGAAGATCAGGGCCAGACCCAGGTTGCAGGCTCCTCCGTCAAGGCTGCTGACAACGGACAGAAGATTGACATCCGGACCGATGTCCTTGACCTGAGTATCAACCTCCAGGGCGGTAACATCACCCGTGCGTCGCTGCTCAAGTACAAGGAGTCGCTGGACAGACCCAATCCCCTGGAGCTCCTGCAGAACAACGCCACCCGCACCTACGTGATGGAAAGCAGCCTGATCGGCCGCGATGGCATTGACGCCCCCAGCAACGGGCCGGTGCCGACCTACTCCGCTGCGCAGACCAACTACACCCTGGGAAATGGAACCGACAGCCTGACCGTCGACCTGAACTACACCACCGACAAGGGCGTCAAGATCACCAAGCGCTACACGCTGAAGCGTGACAGTTACGAGATCGATGTCCGCTACCTGGTGGATAACCAGTCCGACAGCCCCTGGCAGGCAAACTTTGCCGGCAAGATCGTGCGGGACAACAGCCCGGATCCCACGGCGCAGAAGAGCGTCGGGATCCGCTCGTTCCTGGGCATGGTGCTGAGCTCCAACCAGGATCCGTACGAAAAGTACAGCCTGGATGACCTCAAGGAGGCTCCCATCAACCAGACCGCGGAAGGGGGTTGGGTCGCCTTCCTGCAGCATTACTTCCTCAGTGCCTGGATTCCCGATCCGGACACCAAGCATAAGTATCAGACCACCCAGCGTAACAACCTGAACGTGATGGGCTTCGTCAGCAGCGCAACGACCGTCGCACCGGGTGAGCAGGCGGAGATCGGGGCACGCGCCTACGTCGGGCCCAAGATCATCGATCGTCTGGAAAACGTCGCTCCGAACCTGGACCGGACCGTCGACTTCGGCTGGCTGTTCTTTATTGCCACCCCGCTCTTCGTTGTCCTGAACTGGTTCCACAGTATCTTCGGTAACTGGGGGATCGCGATCATCCTGCTGACCTGTACCGTCAAGGCCCTGTTCTTCAAGCTGTCGGCGACCAGTTATCGCTCCATGGCACGGATGCGTGCCGTCGGCCCCCAGTTGCAACGCCTCAAGGAAATGTACGGCGACGATCGCCAGCGTATGTCCCAGGAAATGATGGCGCTGTACAAACGCGAGAAGATCAATCCGCTCGGGGGGTGTTTGCCGATCCTGGTGCAGATGCCGGTCTTCATCTCGCTGTACTGGGTCCTGTTCGAGAGCGTGCAGCTGCGCCACGCCCCGTTCTTCCTGTGGATTCACGACCTGTCGGTGATGGACCCGTACTTCGTGCTGCCGATCCTGATGGGCATCAGCATGTTCGTACAAATGAGCCTCAACCCGACACCGCCGGATCCCATGCAGGCCAAGGTGATGAAGGCCATGCCGTTTGTCTTCACCATCTTCTTCCTGTGGTTCCCGGCCGGTCTGGTCCTGTACTGGCTGGTGAACAACGTGCTGTCCATTACCCAGCAGTACTACATCACCCGCAAGATCCAGGCGGAGGGCGTCGGCAGCAAGGCCTGACCCCGATGCCAGATCCGAGACAGGGCTCCGCAGTGAGCCCTGTTTTCGTTTAGGATGCTGAAAACGGTTTCTCTGTTGCCAAACCGGACTACCGCCGATGACTGTAAACGACACCATTGCTGCGATCGCCACCGCACCCGGCCGGGCCGGTGTGGGGATCATCCGGGTCTCCGGACCGCTGGCGCGGCCCATTGCCAGGAAGCTGCTGGGCCTGGAGCCGAAGCCCCGCTATGCGCACTACGGGCCGTTCCTGGACCGTGATGGCCAAGTGATCGACGAAGGCATCGGTCTGTTTTTCCCCAACCCGCATTCCTTTACCGGCGAGGACGTCCTGGAATTGCAGGGGCACGGCGGCACCGTCATCCTCGATCTGCTGCTGCGGGAAGTCTGCGAACACGGTGCACGCCTGGCCCGGCCGGGCGAATTCTCCGAGCGGGCGTTTCTGAATGACAAGATGGACCTGACCCAGGCCGAAGCGATTGCCGACCTGATCGAGAGCAGTTCCGAACAGGCCGCCCGCTGTGCCATGCGGTCTTTGCAGGGCGCGTTCTCCCAGCGCATAGAAAGCCTGGTGGACGCCCTGACGCACCTGCGGATCTACGTTGAGGCGGCGATCGACTTTCCTGAGGAGGAGATCGACTTTCTCGCCGATGGCAAGGTGGCGGGTGACCTGCAGAGCATCATGGACGATCTCGACCGGATCCTGGCGGAAGCCCAGCAGGGCACCATCCTGCGGGATGGTATGCGGGTGGTGATCGCTGGCCGGCCCAATGCCGGCAAGTCGAGCCTGCTCAACACCCTCGCCGGCCGGGAGGCGGCCATCGTTACCGCCATTGAAGGCACCACCCGGGATGTCCTGCGGGAACATATCCACATCGATGGGATGCCGCTCCACGTGATCGATACCGCCGGCCTGCGGGACAGTCCCGACGAGGTGGAGAAAATCGGCATTGCCCGGGCCTGGGAAGAGATCGAGCAGGCGGACCGCATCCTGTTGATGGTGGACGCGACCACCACTGAAGCGGTTGATCCGGAAGCCATCTGGCCCGACTTTATCCACAGGCTATCCACGGGGGCACCGTTGACCGTGATTCGCAACAAGGTGGATCTGACCGGCGAGGCGGCCGGGCTGGATGAGAGCCAGGCGGTGCCTGTGGTTCGGATTGCCGCCAAGGCGGGCGACGGCATCGACGCCCTGCGGGAACACCTGAAAGCCTGCATGGGGTACGCCACCACCACCGAGGGCGGTTTCCTGGCCCGGCGACGACACCTGGTGGCATTGGAACAGGCCCAGGCGTCCCTGCAACAGGGGCAGGCCCAACTCGAGGGTTACGGCGCCGGTGAGCTGCTGGCCGAGGATTTACGCCAGGCCCAGGATGCACTTGGCGAAGTCACCGGGGCCATGACCCCGGACGATCTGCTGGGCAAGATCTTCAGCAGCTTCTGCATCGGCAAGTAGGCTGTCGGCGCGGGCCCCTGCAGCACCCAGGTCTGCCAATTGAACGGCGACCACCTCAGCCCCAAACGCCCGGCGCCGGGCTGGATCGGTGGCCGTCTACCGACTGGTCGCCGATTGGGCAGGAATTCACGTATTGATTCAGCGGCTTGAATCGGGTTGCTTTACAAAAACGAACAGCGAAGGCGACGAATTGCTACCCCACCCTGGGGTAGACTTTCCGACGATTTATTTCCGGGCGGACCGGGAGCGGGTCGCCCAAAATCCAATCGACGGAGATGTTCCCTGATGCGCAAAGTGCTCGCCCTGTGCCTGTTCGCCCTGACGCTGGTGTCGTCCGCCGGCGTCCACGCGGCGGATCCTGACAAGCTCTATTTCTATACGGAAAACTTCCCACCTTACAACATGAGCGCTTCGGGCCGTGCGTTCGAGCATAGCCGTGAGAACATCGACGGCATTTGTGCCGAGATGGTAAAAGCCCTCATGGCCCAGACCGACCTGGAATACCGCATGAAGCTGCGGAACTGGGATTACGGCTATAACCGCGTGCTGGAGAAAAAGAACCACGGCATCTTCTGCACCACCTATACCGAGGATCGTGCGCCGCTGTTCAAGTGGGTGGGCCCGCTCACCCATAACCTGTGGACGGTGTTTGCCCGTGCGGACAACAAGATCAAGATGGATAGTCTGGAAGACGCCAGAGGCAAGACCATCGGTGGTTACCGTGGCGACGTGATGACCGAGTACCTGCTCAAGCGGGGCTATACGGTATCCCAGCTGGACAGCGACGACCTGAACCCGAAGCGTCTGGATCTGGGGCAGATCGACCTGTGGATCGCCGACCGTCTGGCGGGTCCCTACTTTGCGTCCCAGCAGGATGTGGAAGACTTGGTGCCGGTGTATTCCTTCAACAAGACCGATCTCTACCTGGCCATCAACAAGTCCACGCCGGACGCCATCGTCGACAAGATCAAGGCAGGACTGAAGAAGATCCACGACAATGGCATGTACGAAGCCATCGAGGACAAGTACGGCCTCTGATCCGTCCTTGCCTGAAGACTCAAGCGGCACCCGGTGTATTCCGGGTGCCGCTTTTTTTTTGCGCAAGTCTGGCGCCGGTGGCTTAAATCGATGTGAATAATGGCGATAGAGTACTGAAAATAAATCGAATTTAAGGTTTATCCACAGGGTGGCCCGGAGCCGCCCTTGCGCGCGCGATGCTGTGGATCGGGACCACGGCCGGTGTGCCCGGCCGGCATTCTGCCAGCGGGCATCGGCCACCTGGACGTTGTCCGTCGGGCGGTGTCAGCCGACGTCTGTCAGCTCCCGGTCGCGCAGCGGTTTCAGGACCTGTACGTTGCTGCGGCTACCCAGGAAGTCGGGGCGGGCCTTGTTGCCGCAATAAGGGGATTCGAGGGTGTTTTCCACACTGTTATAGACGAAGAACAGGTTGCTGCGTGGCCAGGGCGACATATTGGCGTTGGAACCGTGCAGCGTATTGCACTCGAAGATGATCAGCGATCCGGCCGGTCCGGTGGGCGCCTTGATGCCGTTCTGGTCGATCAGGTCGTCCAGGTCCCGGTGGCCCGGCACGC
This sequence comes from Marinobacter halodurans, assembly GCF_004327985.1. Lineage (GTDB taxonomy): Bacteria > Pseudomonadota > Gammaproteobacteria > Pseudomonadales > Oleiphilaceae > Marinobacter_A > Marinobacter_A halodurans. The sequence goes on along the minus strand of NZ_SJDL01000011.1, from coordinate 69,136 downwards.
CCAACTCCTGCTTTTTCAGGGAGGACTGGTAGTTGTCTTCCGGCGTACGGCCCACGCAGGGAATAAACGTCCTGTGGGAGCCGGGCACCAGCATCAGCGGGCCGTTGAACGGGGTGTTGTCGGTCAGGGCGATTGAGAAACTCACGGCGCGCATGCGCGGCATGCCGTCCTCGGCGTGCCAGGTCTCGAAGTCAGAGTGCCAGTCGAAGCCCTTGCCGTGGAAGCCGGGCTTGTAGTTGATGCGGGACTGGTGGATGTAGGCCTCGCTGCCCAGCAACTGGTGCACCATGTCCAGGATGCGCGGGTCCCGGGTCAGCCGGTGGAAGCGATCGGACAGTTCATGGATGCCGAAGATGGAGCGGATCTCCTGCTTGCCCGGTTCGGTGATGGTGCCCTCGGACTGCAGGATCGACTCGTCGTCTTCGTACAGGCGCAGATCGTCGCGGAAGCGGCGGACAGTGGCCTCATCCAGGAACCGGTTGAACACCAGGAAACCGTCGCGTTCGTACTGGGCCATTTCGGTTTCACTCAACGGACCGTCGGTGCGGTCCCGGCCCTGGCTGTGGACGATGGGGTCACGTCGGTCGAAACGCGCCATCGGGCGTTCCAGGCGGGTGGGATAAAAGTCGTCAGATCGAGTCTCCATTCGAACCTCCTACTTTTGCTGCTTAATGCTGATTTGTCGTGATTCACCTCGTTGGGAGAAAAGTGCGCCAGTGATTTATGGGCGTTGGAAAAACTTTCAAGCCCTGGATCCGAAAACAAAAAATCCCGACCGAAGCCGGGATTGCAAGAGGCCTGAAGGGCCATGCGTCAGTCCGTGAATGCCATATGCTCGGCATCCAGCTGCATCAGGTTGCGGGTGGGCGAGAGCATGCTGGTGGCATGGGCCTGTGCTCGTGGCAGGAGGCGGTCGTAATAGAACTCGGCCGTGGCCAGCTTGGCCCGGTAGAAGGCTTCGGACTCCTCCCCGCCCTTCTCCAGCTTCTCCGCTGCCACAGCGGCCATACGCATCCACATGTAGGCCATGGTGACGTAGCCGCTGAACATCAGGAAATCATGGGCGGCGGCACTGATCCGGTCGCGATCCTTGCGGGCGTTGAGCATCAGGCGCACGGTCAGCACGTTCCATTGGGCGGCCAGCTTCAGCAGTTCCCAGGCGTAGGGGCGCAGCTGCTTGTTGGCCACGTGTTTGCGCGCGAAGTTGGAGATGCGCAGGGTGAACTCGCGCACCGCCCCGCCCTGGGTCATCAGCATCACCTTGCGGCCCAGCAGGTCGAGGGCCTGTATACCGGTGGTGCCTTCGTACAGGGTGGCGATCTTGGTGTCGCGCACGATCTGCTCCATGCCGTGCTCACGAATGTAGCCGTGGCCACCGAACACCTGCACGCCCAGGTTGGCCGCCTCGTAGCCCATTTCCGTCAGGAAGCCCTTGAGGATGGGGGTGAGGAAGCCGAGCTTGTCGTCATAGGTTTCCGCTTTCTTTTCATCGCCTTCCAGATGGCCCTCCACCATGTGATCGGCCAGGCGCGCCGAATAGTAGAGCATGGCGCGGCCACCCTCGGCGAAGGCCTTCTGGGTCAGCAGCATGCGCCGGACGTCGGCGTGGTGGATCAGGCTGTCCGCCACCTGGTCCGGTTCCTTCTTGCCGGACAGCGCACGCATGGAACGGCGCTCCCTGGCGTACTCGAGCGCCCACTGATAGGACAGCTCGGCCGGGCCCACGCCCTGGATGGCGGTGCCGATCCGGGCGGTGTTCATGAAGGTGAACATGCAGTTCAGGCCTTCGTTTTCCGGACCGATCAGGAACCCTTTGGCCGCGTCGAAATTCATCACGCAGGTGGCGGAGGCCTTGATGCCCATCTTCTTCTCGAGGCTGCCGCAGGTGACGCCATTGCGTTCACCCACGCCGCCCTCGGCGTTCGGCAGGAACTTGGGCACGATGAACAGCGAGATGCCCTTGGTGCCTTTCGGGGCGTCCGGTAGACGGGCCAGCACGATGTGTACGATGTTCTCGGTCAGGTCGTGATCGCCGGAGGAAATGAAGATCTTGGTGCCGGTGACCCTGTAGGAGCCGTCCGCCTGGGGTTCGGCCCTGGTTTTCACCTGGCCCAGGTCGGTGCCGCACTGGGGCTCGGTCAGGCACATGGTGCCGCCCCAGCGGCCCTCGGTGAGCGGGACCAGGTAGGTCTGTTTCTGTTCGTCGCTGCCATGCAACTGGATGGTGTTCATTGCCCCCAGGGACAACCCCGGGTACATGCTGAACGGCCAGTTGGCGGTGCCCATCATTTCCTGCTTGAGCAGGCCCATGGACGCCGGCAGACCCTGGCCGCCCAGCTCCTCGGGCGCCGAAAGACCCTGCCAGCCACCCATCATGTACTGCTGGTAGGCCTCCTTGTAGCCACTGGGGGTGGTGACCTCGCCATTCTCCAGTTTGCAGCCTTCCTCGTCGCCGCTCTGGTACAGCGGGCTCAGCACTTCCTCACAGAACCTGCCGCATTCGGCCAGGATCGCGTCGACAATATCCGGCGTGGCGTTCTCACCCGCCTTCAGGGACGCGTAGTGCTTCGGATAGTCGAACACGTCGTTGAGCAGGAACTTCATGTCGCGCAGGGGCGCCTTGTACGTCGGCATAGCATCACCTCTGGAGTCGGTACAACTCGATAGCCCGGCACGGCCTAATGGCCGGCAGTTGCTGCACGTTGTACGACAATCGCCAGGGGCTGCCATTGACGAAAAGTGCCCGGGGGTCTGTCGGATTAGCCAATTGGCTGAAATGACGGAGTGGTGCCCGGCGCCCATTCTGCCGGGCATTGCAGCGAGTGCCGGTCGTTTCCCGGGGGCCTCGTCTTGGCCTGAAAAGACATGTCGCCGGCATTGGTCCGCCCGCTCGCGGATTCCGTATGAGCGAGGTAACAAGTTTTTACGGGCAATAGGTAGAGAGATCATGCAAAGTAAGTGGAAGCCTTGGTGTCGTCGCAGCTTTGCAGGCCTGGCCGGTGCCCTGGCATTGGCCGGGCTGCTGGCGGGGTGTGCCGCTCCGTCCCTGAGCGACTACGAAGGTCGCACGCCAACCCTGGAGCCGCGCACCTTCTTCGACGGGACCCTGTCGGCCCGCGGTATCGTCAAGGATTTCGGCGGCGAAGTGATCCGTACCTTCGATGCGGATATCCAGGCCAGCTGGAACGGACAGGGCGTGGGCACGCTGGATGAAACCTTCCGCTTCGATGACGGCGAGATCCAGACCCGTACCTGGACGCTGACGCCGGTCGACCACGGCTACCGGACCACCGCCGGCGATGTGGTGGAACCGGGGCTGATGCAGTGGCAGGGCAACGCCATTCATATGAATTACGTGCTCAGGGTGCCCTATAGCGACGACACCGTCGATGTGCGCCTGGACGACTGGATGTATGCGGTGACGGATGACACCGTCATCAACCAGACGCGGATGAGCAAGTGGGGCGTCACGGTGGGTGAACTGGTCCTGGTGATCCGCCGGGAGCCGACAGGCAGACAGTAGCCGACGGATGCGAATGCGCGGGATGTCAGTCCCGGCAAGCGTTTGGAGTGGACAATGGGTAAACAGGTGGCGATGGCCCTGCTGGTGCTGATCCTGGCCGGCGCGGCCACCGGCGGCTTCTTGTGGATGCAGCAACAGTCGGCCCCGACGGCCATGGAGCGCCAGCGTCCGCCGAGCAAGGTGAACGTGATCCAGCCCCGCATGGCGGAGGTGCAGGACGTGGTGGAGGCGGTCGGCACACTCCAGGCCCGTGAGGACATCATGCTGACGGCCGAGGTCAGTGGCCGCATCGTGGCGTTGAATTTCGACCCGGGCAAAGCGGTGCGCAAGGGGCAGTTGCTGGTGCAACTGGACGATCGCCAGGCCCGGGCGGATCTGGAGGTGGCCGAAGCCCGGCTGCAGGACGCCCGCACCAAGTACAACCGGGCCTCACGGCTGCAGTCCAACAACAGCATCTCCCAGTCCCAGGTAGACGAACTGCGCACCGCCCTGAGCGTCGCCGAGGCCCAGAAGGCCGCGGCTCTGGTGCGACTGGAGAACCACCGGATCGCAGCGCCGTTCGCCGGCGTGGTGGGACTACGCAACACCAGCGTCGGGGCTTATCTCGAAGCCGGCGACAGCATCGCCACCCTGCACGCCGTGGATCCGATGGAGCTCACCTTTTCCATTCCCGAACGCTACCTGGGCCAGATCAGCCTGGGCCAACCGCTTAAATCCAGCACCGCGGCGTACCAGGGCAAGGCCTTCGATGGCCGGCTGGCCGAGCTGGATTCCCGGCTTAATCCCCTGACTCGCGCGCTACCGGTCAAGGCGTTGATCAGCAATCCCGACGGTCTTTTGCGGCCGGGCCTGTTCATGGCCGTGTCACTGACGCTGGACACCCGCCGGGCGCTGGTGATTCCCGAGCAGGCGGTGATGACCCGGGGCGACACCCAGTATGTGTTCGTGGCCGTGGACGGCACCGCCCGTCGCCAGACCCTCAAGCTGGGCACCCGGTCACCGGGGCGGGTCGAGGTGATCAGCGGCCTGACCGAGGACGATGCCGTGGTGATCACCGGCCAGGACCGTCTCAGCAGCGGCGACGCCGTGGAGGTGCTGGAAGGCGGCGACAACCTGATCGGCGGTGACTGGCCCGATCGCCGGGAAGGGTAAGTAGGAATCCATGATCCTGTCCGATGTCTCCATCAAACGGCCGGTCTTCGCCACGGTCATCAGTCTGCTGATCCTGGTCTTCGGCCTGGCGGCGCTGCGTGGGTTGCCGGTGCGTGAATACCCGGACATCGATCCGCCCGAAGTGTCCGTTTCCACCCGTTACACCGGGGCCGCGGCGGAAGTGGTCGACACCCAGATCACCCAGGTGATCGAAGGCGCCATCAGCGGTGTCGAGGGGATCCGCTCGATCGAGTCCAGTACCGAGCAGGGCGAGTCCCGCACCTCCATTGAATTCACTACCTCGCGGGATATCGATGTCGCCGCCAACGACGTGCGCGATGCCGTGGCCCGGGTGGTCGACGAACTGCCGGAAGAGGCCGACGCCCCGGTTATCCGCAAGGCCGACTCCGATGCCCGCCCGATGATGTGGGTTACCTTGCAGAGCGACGAATGGGACGCCGCCCAGCTCACCGATTTTGCCGAACGGGTGCTGGTGGACCGGCTCTCCGTGCTGGATGGTGTGGCGGACGTCCGCATCGGCGGGGAGCGGCGTTACGCCATCCGCGTCTGGCTCGACCGGGAGAAGCTGGCCTCGCGCAACATCACCGTCGCCGAAGTGGAGGCGGCGCTGCGCGCGAACAACGTGGAGCTGCCGGCCGGCTCGATCGAGTCCAACACCCGGAACTTCACCGTGCGGGCCGAAGGCCGGTTATCCACCGTCGAGGAATTCCGCAACATGGTGATCCGCCGGGACGGCAACGACCTGCTGCGCCTGGGTGAGGTGGCCAACGTGGTGATGGGGGTGGAATCGGACACCAGCCGGCTGCGGGCCAACGGCCGCACGGCCATCGGTATGGGGATCATCCGCCAGTCCAAGGCCAACACCGTGGCGGTGTCGGACCGGGTGCGGGCCGAGATGGAGAGGATCCGCGAGACCCTGCCGCCGGAAGTCAGCATCCGCCAGAGCTACGACGAATCCATCTTCATCCGCGCCTCCATTAGGGAGGTGATGGTCACCCTGGGCATTGCCATCGCGCTGGTGATCCTGGTGATCTTCCTGTTCCTGCGCTCCTGGCGCGCCACCCTGATTCCGGCGGTGACCATCCCGGTCGCGGTGATCGGCGCCTTTATCGGCCTGGGTTTCATGGGCTTTTCCATCAACGTGCTGACGCTGCTGGCGATCATCCTGGCGATCGGTCTGGTGGTGGACGATGCCATCGTGATGCTGGAGAACATCCAGCGCCGCATCGACCTGGGCGAACCGCCGTTGGTGGCCGCTTACTTCGGTGCCCTGCAGGTGGCGTTTGCGGTCATTGCCACCACGCTGACGCTGGTGGCGGTGTTCATTCCCATCTCCTTCATGGGCGGCAATGTCGGCCGTCTGTTCGGCGAATTCGGTTTCACCCTGGCCAGTGCGGTGATCGTCTCCAGCCTCGTGGCGCTGAGCCTGACGCCCATGCTCTGCTCCAGGTGGCTCAGGCACAGCCCGGTCAGCGCCGAGGGCCATCGCCTCTGGGCGGCGTCGGAGAAGGTCTTTGGCGGCCTGAACCGGGGCTATGAACGATTGCTGCGTTTCTCGCTACGCCAGCCCGGCCTGCTGCTGGGCCTGGGACTGGCCGGTATCCTGCTCTCCGCGGCTGTTTTCCCCCGTCTGCCGCAGGAACTGGCCCCCACTGAAGATCGCGGTGTGATCATCATCCCCGCCAAGGCGCCCCGGGGCTCGACGGTGGAGTACACCGACCATCATGTGAAGAAAATCGAGGAACGGCTGTTGCCCTACATCGATCAGGGGGTGGCTGACCGCTTGCTGGCGATAGTCGGCTTCCGCGAAGAGGCGGACAACGCCTTCCTGATCCTGGGGCTGACCCCCTGGGACCAGCGCGACATGAAACAGCAGGACCTGACCGCAGAACTGTTTCCCAGGCTGGCCGAGGTGCCCGGGGTGCGTTCGGTGGCGGTGAACCCGCCGGGACTGGGCCAGCGGGGCTTCAACCAGCCGATCGAATTGGTCATCGGCGGGCCGGATTACGACACGGTGCAGCGCTGGAGCGAGGAAATCCTGGAACGGGCCAGGGAAAACCCGGACCTGCAGAACCTGGAAACGGATTTCGAACGGACCCGGCCGGAACTGCGGGTCACCCTGGACCGGCAGCGGGCGGCGGACCTGGACGTCACCGTGCAGGATGTGGGCTCCACACTGCAGACCATGCTGGCCTCGAGGCAGGTGACCACCTACCTGGACCGGGGCCGGGAATACGACGTGATCCTGCAGGCTGCCGACGCCGACCGGGCCACGCCTTCCGACCTGGGCAACATCTTCCTGCGGCCCCGGGCCGGCGGAGACCTGATTCCGCTGGGCGCGCTGGTGAACCTGCAGGAAATCGGCGCCAACCCGGACCTGCGGCGCATCGACCGGTTGCCGGCGGTGGTCATCAGCGGCTCACTGGCGCCGGGCTATGACCTGGGCTCGGCGCTGGATTATCTGAACCGGCTGGCTGTGGATAACCTGCCGCCGGAGGCCCGCATCAGCTACAAGGGGCTGAGCCGGGAGTTCGTGGATTCCTCCAACGCCATCTACGTCACCTTCATCCTGGCCTTCATCATCGTCTTCCTGGTGCTGGCCGCGCAGTTCGAAAGCTGGATCCATCCGCTGATCATCATGCTGTCCGTGCCCCTCGCGGTGACCGGTGCCTTGATCGCGCTGGCCCTGTCGGGCATCAGCCTGAACATATACAGCCAGATCGGAATCATCATGCTTTTAGGGCTGATGGCGAAAAATGGCATCCTGATCGTGGAATTTGCCAACCAGTTACGGGATGAAGGCTACAGCGTTCACGACGCCATCGTGGAGGGCGCCATCCTGCGCTTCCGTCCGGTGCTGATGACGACCATTTCCACGATTTTCGGCGCGGTTCCGCTGGTGATCGCCACCGGCGCCGGTGCCGAGAGCCGGGCAGCGATCGGCGTGGTGGTGCTGGGCGGCCTGATTTTCGCGACCACACTGACCCTGTTCATCATCCCGGTTCTGTATAACCTGATCGCCCGCTTCGCCCGGTCCGCCAATACGGTGGACCGGGAGTTGCAGCGGGAAATCCGATTGCAGGGGCGGTCCGGTGCGGTGGCGGGTGGCGCGCAGGCCCCGCGACAGGATGACGCCTGAAACCGTCCGAGGCTATTCGGGAAATCCGGTTGCGGTGCATTGCGCGGCTTGAGGGCTTGACGCAAACTTTTCCACGGATCGACGAAACGGACTTTCCCGGCCGGCGAAAGACAACAACAAACAGCAAAGGACCCAACCCACGATGGCAGACCGGAGCCAGTTCAGGCTGCTGGGACAGCGGCGTTTCCTGCCGTTCTTCCTGACGCAGTTCCTCGGGGCACTGAACGATAACTTCTTCAAGAACGCCCTGCTGTTCATGATCACCTACGGGCTGGCGCGAGGCCTGTTGGGACTGCCCACGGATATCGCCGTCAACCTGGCGGCGCTGCTCTTCATCCTGCCCTTCGTGCTGTTCTCGGGGATTGCCGGCGAGCTTGCCGACAAGTACGACAAGGCGCAGGTGATCCGCTGGGTCAAGCTGGCGGAGATCGGCATCATGCTGGTGGCGGCGGTCGGGCTCTGGCTGGGCTGGTATGCGTTGATGCTCGCGCTGCTGTTCCTGATGGGGGCGCAGTCCACCTTCTTCGGACCGGTGAAGTACGCCATCCTGCCGCAGGTTCTGGATGACGACGAGTTGGTCGGCGGCAACGCCCTGGTGGAAATGGGCACGTTTGTTGCCATCCTGCTGGGTATGCTGGCGGCCGGTGTGGTGATGGGTGTGGGCGGCGCGGAACATTGGGTGGCCCTCGGTGTGCTGGTGATGGCGGTGCTCGGGTACCTGGCGGCCCGGCAGGTGCCGTCGGCGCCGGCAGCGGTTCCCGGGTTGATCCTCAAACTGCAGCCGCTGCGCCAGACCTGGGCGCTGATCCGGATTGCCCGGGAGAATCACGCGGTGTTCCAGAGCGTGCTGGCCATTTCCTGGTTCTGGTTCCTGGGCGCCGCCTACCTGACCCAGTTCCCCAATTTCGCCAAGGTGGACCTGCTGGGCGACGAATCCGTGGTCACGCTGCTGCTGGCGGTGTTCATCATCGGGATCGCCCTGGGTTCCATGCTCTGTGAGAAGCTGTCCGGCCATCGGGTGGAACTGGGCATCGTACCCATCGGGTCGCTGGGCCTGAGCCTGTTCGGGGTGGATCTCTACTTCAGCGTCCCGGCGGCGCCGGTCCAGTCGGACTGGTGGCTGCTGCTGACCCATCACGAGGGTCTGCGGGTACTGGCCGACCTGCTTGGCGTGGGTCTGTTCGGCGGCTTCTTCATCGTGCCCCTGTATGCCTTTGTGCAGCAGGAGGCGGAGCCCGGCAAACGGGCCCGGGTGATTGCCGCGCTGAACGTGATCAACGCGCTGTTCATGGTGGCGAGCGCGCTGGTCGGGGCGCTGATGCTGGGGCCGCTGGGCTTGTCGATTCCCGAGTTCCTGCTGGTGCTGTCGATCGCCAACCTGGTGGTGGCGGGTTACGTCTACAGCCGGGTGCCGGAATTCGCCCTGCGGTTTGTCATCTGGTGCCTGTCCCACACCATCTACCGGGTGCGCCATGAGGGGCTGGACCACATCCCCGAGGAGGGCCCGGCCATCCTGGTCTGCAATCACGTGTCCTACATGGACGCGCTGGTGATTGCCGGTGCAGTCAAGCGACCGGTGCGTTTCGTGATGGACGACCGGATCTTCAACATGCCGCTGCTGGGCGGGTTTTTCCGCCTGGCCCAGACCATCCCGATTGCCCCGCGCAGCAAGAAGCCAGAGGTTTACCAGACCGCCATGGACAAGGTGGCCGAGGAACTGGCGGCGGGTCATCTGGTGTGTATTTTTCCGGAGGGCAAGTTGACCACCGACGGCGAGATCGACCAGTTCCGCCAGGGCATCGAGACGCTGGTGGCGCGTTCGCCCGTGCCGGTCGTGCCGATGGCCTTGCAAGGCCTCTGGGGCAGCGTATTCAGCCACAAGGGCGGTAAAGCCGGGACGCATCCTCCCAAGCGCTTCTGGTCCCGCATCGGTCTGGTGGCCGGTCCGGTGTGGTCGCCGGAACAGGTAAGTGCCGAGGGACTGGAAGCGACCGTGCGGAATCTACGGGGGAGTCAGGCCTGAACGATTGCGGAAATTCCGTAGATCCTGTGGATAACTTTATGAATAACCCGGGGGTAGCTTTGGGATACCTCTTGTATATATTTTATAAATCAATAGGTTGTGTCGATAAAGAGGCATTTTGGGACTTGGCCGCAATGTGGATAAGTGTTTTAAAAACTTTTCTGAGAAGAGCGGCCCAACCGGCTGACCAATAAGAACTTTTCTCAAAAAGTGGAACAGGTCGTTGCCGGAGTGTGCAGTGCAGTCGGGGGGTGGTTAAAAAATATTCATCGCCCCTGCAATTTTTTCCGTTAAACGGTATACTCCGTACCCATTTTTCTGTGTCTCCCGAGGTGTTTTGTGGAATTCCCGGATCGTTTCGATGTCATCGTCATTGGCGGCGGCCATGCCGGCACCGAGGCTGCCCTGGCGGCGGCGCGCATGGGATCCCGTACGCTGCTGCTGACCCACAATATTGAAACCCTGGGCCAGATGTCCTGTAACCCCGCTATCGGCGGTATCGGCAAGAGCCACCTGGTCAAGGAAATCGACGCCCTGGGCGGCGCCATGGCGCAGGCCACCGATCGAGCCGGTATCCAGTTCCGGGTACTCAACTCGCGCAAGGGCCCGGCCGTGCGCGCCACCCGCGCCCAGGCCGATCGCGTGCTGTACAAGGCCGCCATTCGCGAGGTGCTCGAGAACCAGCCCAACCTGACCATCTTCCAGCAGGCCGCCGATGACCTGATCGTCGAGGGTGACCAGGTGTGCGGCGTGGTGACCCAGACCGGGATCCGCTTCACCGCGGCCAACGTGGTGCTGACCACAGGTACTTTCCTGGGCGGGGTTATCCACATGGGGCTGAAGAATCACGCCGGCGGCCGTGCCGGTGATCCGCCCGCCATTGCCCTGGCCCAGCGCCTGCGCGAGCTGCCGTTCAATGTCGGTCGCCTGAAAACCGGCACCCCGCCGCGCATCGACAGCCGCTCGGTGGATTTCTCCGTCATGCAGGAGCAGTGGGGCGACGACCCGACCCCGGTCATGTCGTTCATGGGCTCCCGCGATCAGCATCCGCAGCAGGTATGCTGCTATGTCACGCGGACCACTGAGGAAACCCACGACATCATCCGCAGCGGCTTTGACCGCTCGCCGATGTTTGCCGGTGATATCGAGGGCGTCGGACCGCGCTACTGCCCGTCCATCGAGGACAAGGTGAACCGTTTTGCGGACAAGGATTCCCACCAGATCTTCGTTGAGCCGGAAGGACTGACCGTCAACGAGCTGTATCCCAACGGCATCTCCACCAGCCTGCCGTTCGACATCCAGTTGAAGGCGGTGCGCTCGATTCCGGGCTTCGAGAACGCGCACATCACCCGGCCGGGCTACGCCATCGAGTACGATTACCTGAACCCGCAGGACCTGCGCCACACGCTGGAAACCAAGTTCATCGGTGGGCTCTACTTCGCCGGTCAGATCAACGGCACCACCGGTTACGAAGAGGCCGGGGCGCAGGGACTGCTGGCGGGCATCAACGCCGCGCTGCGGGCGCAGGAGAAAGACGCCTGGTACCCGCGCCGCGACGAAGCCTACCTGGGCGTGCTGGTGGACGACCTGATCACCATGGGCACCTCCGAACCGTACCGCATGTTCACCAGTCGGGCGGAATATCGCCTGATCCTGCGCGAGGACAACGCCGACCTGCGCCTGACCGAAACCGGCCACAGGCTGGGCCTGGTGGACGAGACGCGCTGGCAGCGGTTCAACGCCAAGCGCGAGGCCATCGCCGTCGAGCGCCAGCGTCTGGACAGGACCCACGTGCACCCGAACACCCCGGAAGCCGAGCGGGCCAACCAGTACCTGAACAAGCCGTTGCAGAAAGAACACACCCTGGCGGACCTGCTGCGCCGCCCGGAGATCGTCTATTCGCATATCGCCGACATCAGTGGCGAACAGGCGAATGAAATCGTCGCCGGTCAGGTGGAGATCGAAGTGAAGTACGAGGGCTACATCTCTCGCCAGGAGGCCGAGATCGATCGCCTGCGCCGCAACGAGAACCTGCCGCTGCCGGTGGATCTGGACTACGATGCGGTGGGCGGCCTGTCCAACGAGATCAAGCAGAAGCTCAAGGACGTGCGGCCGGAAACCGTCGCCCAGGCCTCCCGCATCCAGGGGGTGACCCCGGCGGCGATCTCCCAGTTGCTGGTGCACCTCAAGAAGCGTGACCTGCTGCGCAAGCAATCCGCATGAGTCGCGACATCCCGGCCAACTGGCCGTCCCAGCTGGACAGCGGTCTCGCGGCCATGGCGCTGGACCTGCCCGATGACACCCGGGAACGGCTGCTGGCCTTCCTGGGGCTGTTGCAGAAATGGAACCGGGCCTACAATCTGACCGCCGTGCGTGAACCCGATGAGATGGTGTCCCGGCAGCTGCTCGACAGCCTGGCCATCCTGCCGTATGTGAAGGCACCGGCTGTCCTCGACGTCGGCGCCGGCGGCGGCCTGCCCGGAATTCCGCTGGCCATCGCCTGTCCCGATCGCCACATTACCCTGCTGGACAGCAACAGCAAGAAGACGCGATTCCTGACACAATGCGTGCTGGAACTCGGGCTCGATAACGTCGAGGTGGTGCATGCGCGGGCCGAAGACTATCGTCCCGGGCGGCCGTTCACCCAGATCACCTCGCGGGCGTTCACGGCCCTGGCCAACCTGGTGAGCTGGTGCGGCCACCTGCTGGCGGATGAGGGGCAGTTCCTGGCCATGAAGGGCCAGTTCCCGGAAGATGAGCTGGCAGCGCTGCCTTTCGACTGGCGACTGCGTGAGGACATCGCGCTGTCGATTCCAGGTTGTGATGGGGCACGTCACTTGCTTATCATTGATCGCGTTCGGACGACAGGAGGCTAACCATGGCGCGCATTATCGCGGTCACCAACCAGAAGGGCGGTGTGGGCAAGACCACCACCTGCGTCAATCTGGCGGCCTCCCTCAGCGCCACCAGGCGGCGCGTGCTGCTGGTGGACATGGATCCGCAGGGCAACGCCACCATGGGCAGCGGCGTGGACAAGAACGCCCTGGCCCTGTCCGGCTACGACGTCCTCACCAAGCGCCAGTCGGCGGCGGACGTGATCATCCTCGCCGAGGCCTCCGGCTTCGATATCCTGCCGGCCAACGGTGACCTGACCGCGGCGGAAGTCGAACTGATGAACGAGATCGGGCGCGAGCACCGGTTGCGGCTGCAGCTCAACGGCGTCCGCGACCGCTACGACTACATCCTGGTGGATTGCCCGCCGTCGCTGAACCTGCTGACCGTAAATGCCCTGTCGGCGGCGGACAGCGTACTGATTCCCATGCAGTGCGAGTACTATGCGCTGGAGGGGCTGGCGGCCCTGATGAACACCGTCGAGCAGATCCAGGAAACCGTCAATCCGGACCTGGCGCTCGAGGGCATCCTGCGCACCATGTACGATCCGCGCAACAGCCTGACGCTGGATGTCTCCGCCCAGCTCAACGAGTATTTCGGCGACAAGGTCTACAAGGCGGTCATCCCGCGCAACGTACGCCTGGCGGAAGCCCCCAGTTACGGGGTGCCGGCGCTCAAGTACGACCGGGCGTCCAAGGGCGCCATTGCCTACCTGGCCCTGGCCGGCGAAATGGTCCGGCGTAACGGGCAGCAGCGCCAGAGCCAGCCGGTGGCGGTCTGACGGTTCCCGGCCCACAGTTTCGATAACACTGATAAAGAATGACGGATACGATGGCGGCGAAAAAACGAGGATTGGGTGAGCGTGGACTGGGCGCACTGCTGGCGGGCTCCAAGGTCAACCTGGACCGGGATGACCTGAGCGAGCACGACGGCGAACTGCGGCAAATTCCCGTCGACCTGATCCAGCGCAGCCGCTATCAACCGCGCCGCGATATGGATCAGGCAGCCCTGCAGGAACTGGCGGACTCCATCCGTCAGCAGGGGGTGATGCAGCCGGTCGTGGTCCGTCCGCTTGCCGAGGGCCGTTTCGAGCTGATCGCCGGCGAACGCCGCTGGCGGGCCACACAGCTGGCCGAGCTGGACCAGATCCCGGCCATCATCCGCGACGTGCCGGACGAAGCCGCCATCGCCATGGCGCTGATCGAGAATATCCAGCGCGAGAACCTGAACCCCATAGAAGAAGCCTTCGCCCTTCAGCGCCTGCAGGACGAATTTGGCCTGACCCAGGCCCAGGTGGCCGAAGCGGTTGGCAAATCCCGCACCACGATCACCAACCTGCTGCGCCTGATCGGCCTCACCGAAGACGTCCGGGTGATGCTGGAACACGGGGACCTGGAAATGGGTCACGGCCGGGCCATGCTGACCCTGCCGCCGGAACTGCAGCTGCAGGCCGCCCGCCAGGTGGTCGCCAAATCCCTCTCCGTACGTCAGACCGAAGCCCTGGTCCGCCGTCTCCAGCAGGAAGCGGAATCACCGGGCCGCGACAAAAAGTCGCAGGTGGACCCCAACATCCGCCGCCTGCAGGACGACCTCGCCGAGCGCCTGGGTGCGCGGGTGGCCATCAACCATGGCCAGAAAGGCAAGGGCAAACTCGTGATCGAGTACAGCAGCCTCGACGAGCTGGATGGCATCCTGGGCCACATCAAGTAAAGGCCGCTGCTGGCGGGCATTTCCTCTCCTTGTTTGATCCACACGCGATGGGGGCGACGCCGTCGCGCGCCGTGCCGTGTGCATTCGCTGGCTCCGGACAGCGTACTGCGGCGACTACATACATCGAAAATATTGCGCTAAAAAATGAATTTTTATGATGGATCACGATGGGTCTGAAAGGCGCCAGAACCAAGGAATTAGTGCCAAAGAAGGGCATTTTCCCTGCCCGATAACGGGGCAGGTCGTGTTGAACCCGGTTGAGTTAACACATATAATCCCGCTGCCTTGACACTAGAGGTTTATGAGTACCCGGCAGCGGCAGGTGGCGCGGAACATGAAAGACTGTTCTAACAAATATCCGGGTCGCCGGACTGACACGACTCGGCCAGCCGTCCACCGATTGACATGGATACAGCTGTCCTTCACTGTCGCCATAGCCGGAGTAGGGTACCTGTTCGCAGGTCAGGTTGCGGGGTACTCCGGACTGTTGGGCGGTTTGATCTACACGATTCCCAACGCCTTTTTTACAAGACAGGTTTTTGCCTATCGGCCGGCAGGGGCGATGGGCCACATTGTGCGCGCGTTTTACTGGGGTGAAGTCATCAAATTGGCGCTTACGGCGCTTTTGTTTGCCGCCGTTTTCAAGTGGGTCCAGCCCCTGAATGCCGGGGTGTTGTTTCTGGCCTTCATCCTGGTACTGACAACGAATACATTGGCCCCGGCGCTGTGGGGGCCTAAATCTTTGAAAAATAGGGCTTGAGAGACTGACATGGCAGGCGAAAGCGAAAACCTCACTGCGTCCAGTTATATCGATCACCACCTGACGAACCTGACCTTCGGCCAGTTGCCGGCGGGCACCCGCCCCGGTCAGGACCAGGCTATCTGGACCATGGCGCACAATGGTGCAGAAGCCCAGCAGATGGGCTTCATGGCGATTCACGTCGACATGATCGGCTGGTCGCTGGTGCTGGGCATCATCTTCTTCATCATGTTCCGCAAGGTCGCCAAGACCATGACGTCCGACACCCCGAGCGGGTTCCAGAACTTCGTGGAAATGGTGGTGGACTTCGTCCAGGACAACGTCAAGGGCATGTTCCCCTACAAGAACCCGCTGGTCGCGCCGATGGCCCTGACCATTCTGGTGTGGGTTTTCCTGATGAACTTCATGGACCTGATCGCCGTCGACCTGTTGCCCTGGATCGCCAAGATGGTCGGTGTCCATGTGCTGGGGGCCGATCCCCACACGGTCTTCTTCAAAGTGGTACCGTCGACCGACCCGAACGTCACCCTGGGTATGGCCTTCGACGTTTTCCTGCTGATCCTGTTCTTCAGTATTCGCGAGAAAGGCCTGGGCGGCTTCATCGGGGAACTGACCCTGCATCCGTTCAGCAACAAGAACCCGATCGTTCAGGCATTCTTCATCCCGATCAACTTCGTCCTGGAATTCGTCAACATGATTGCCAAGCCGGTCTCACTGGGCCTGCGACTGTTCGGCAACATGTATGCCGGCGAAATGATCTTCATCCTGATTGCCCTGATGTACAGTGCCGGACCGGTACTGGGTATCTTCGGTGGCGGCCTGCAGATCGTCTGGGCTCTGTTCCACATCCTGATTATCTCGTTGCAGGCGTTCATCTTCATGGTCCTGACCATTGTTTACATGTCGCAGTCTTTCGAGACCGGCGAGAGTCACTAAAAGTTTAAACCTAACCCAAGCTCAACCATTAACGGGAGATAAAAAAGTGAGTGAAGCACAAGCTCTGATCATACTGGCAAGCGGTATCCTGATGGGTCTGGCAGCTGTTGGCGCCGCTATCGGTGTAGGTATCCTGGGTTCCAAATTCCTGGAAGGCGGTGCACGCCAGCCGGAACTGATCCCGATGCTCCGTACCCAGTTCTTCGTTGTTATGGGTCTTGTTGACGCGGTTCCGATGATCGGCGTTGGTCTGGGGCTCTACATCCTGTTCGTTGTTGCAGGCTAAGCACCGGAGTTGACCACCTAATTCATTCCATTTAGTGGAGAAGCGGTGTGAGTTTTAACCTTACATTTATCGGTCAAATGATCGCGTTTGCCGTATTTGTATGGCTCACCATGCGGTACGTGTGGACTCCGATCACCAAGGCCATGGAAGAACGGCAGAAGAAGATTGCCGATGGCCTGAGCGCGGCTGACCGCGCCAACCGTGATCTGGAGCTGGCGCAGGAAAAAGCGGCCCAGGAACTGCGTGAAGCCAAGCAAAAGGCAGCCGAGATCATCGATCAAGCGAACAAGCGGTCGGCCCGTCTGGTCGACGAGGCCAAGGAAAACGCCCGCGTTGAAGGCGAGCGGATTCTGGCCCAGGCCAGTGCCGAGATCGAGCGGGAACAGAACCGTGCGAAAGAAGCACTGCGCGCGGAACTGGCTTCGCTGGTTATCACCGGTGCAGAGAAGATCCTGGAAACCTCTGTCGACGCCAAAGCTCACAGCGAGATGCTGGACAAGCTGTCTGCGCAACTGTAAACGGGGTTTGACATGGCAGAGTTGATAACGCTAGCCCGGCCTTACGCGAACGCCGCGTTTGCGATTGCCCAGGATACCGGCACGCTCGACGAGTGGTCGGAGATGCTGGCCTTCGCCAGTGCGGTGGCGAGTGACCCCCAGGTAAAACTACTGGTGGCGCACCCGACCCTTCCGGACGAGCAAAAAGCATCGGCATTCGCCGATTTCTGCGAGGGTAAATTGTCTGAGCAGGGGCGTAACTTCATTGCGCTGCTGGCTGAGAACAAGCGATTGCCCCTCTTGCCGGAAATCAATGCCTTGTTTGAAGGACTGCGGGCTAAGCTGGAGAGTTCAGTCAACGTTGAGATGGCGTCCCCGTTCGACGTGTCGAACGACGAGGAAGCCAAGCTGGTGGAAGCACTCTCCCGCAAGTTAGGCCGCAAGGTGAACCTGTCTACCACTACTGATAAGTCGCTGATTGGTGGAGTTGTGATTCGCGCGGGCGACGTCGTCATCGACGCCTCTGTACGAGGCAGGCTTGAGAAGCTGGCGGAAGCGATAGGTTCCTGATTGCAGATAACGGTTTGAGGATAAAGGCATGCAGCAACTGAATCCATCCGAGATCAGTGACATCATCAAGAAGAGGATCGAAAAGCTCGATATCTCTTCGGAAGCACGTAACGAAGGCACCATCCTGTCGGTTTCCGACGGTATCGTGCGTATCCACGGTCTTGCCGACGTCATGTACGGCGAGATGATTGAATTCGACAACGGCATCTTCGGCATGGCGCTCAACCTGGAGCGTGACTCGGTCGGTGCGGTTGTCCTGGGTGACTACGAAGGGCTGGCGGAAGGCCAGAAGGTGCGTTGCACCGGTCGCATCCTGGAAGTCCCGGTGGGCGAACAGCTGCTGGGCCGGGTTGTTGACGCCCTGGGTAACCCGATCGACGGCAACGGTGATCTGAACACCGAGCTGACCGCTCCGATCGAGAAGGTCGCGCCGGGCGTTATCGCCCGTCAGTCCGTTGACCAGCCGGTCCAGACCGGTCTGAAAGCCATCGACACCATGGTGCCGATCGGCCGTGGCCAGCGTGAGCTGATCATCGGTGACCGCCAGATCGGTAAGACGGCGGTGGCGATCGACGCGATCATCAACCAGAAAGACAGCGGCATCAAGTGTATCTATGTGGCTGTTGGCCAGAAGCAGTCCTCCATTGCTGCCGTCGTGCGCAAGCTGGAAGAGCACGGCGCCATGGACCACACCATCGTGGTCGCTGCCGGTGCGGCCGATCCGGCTGCCATGCAGTTCCTGGCACCGTATGCCGGTACCTCCATGGGCGAGTACTTCCGCGACCGCGGTGAAGACGCCCTGATTGTCTTCGACGACCTGTCCAAGCAGGCGGTGGCCTATCGCCAGATTTCCCTGCTGCTGCGTCGTCCGCCGGGCCGTGAAGCCTACCCGGGTGACGTTTTCTACCTGCACTCACGTTTGCTGGAGCGGGCTTCCCGCGTCAATGCCGACTACGTGGAGCAGAAGACCAACGGTGAAGTGAAAGGCCAGACCGGTTCCCTGACCGCGTTGCCGATCATCGAAACCCAGGCCGGTGACGTGTCTGCATTCGTACCGACCAACGTGATCTCGATTACCGACGGTCAGATCTTCCTGGAAACCAACCTGTTCAACTCCGGTATCCGTCCGGCGATGAACGCAGGTATCTCGGTTTCGCGGGTTGGTGGTTCGGCCCAGACCAAGATCATGAAGAAGCTGGGTGGCGGTATCCGTCTGGCCCTGGCTCAGTACCGCGAACTGGCGGCCTTCGCCCAGTTTGCGTCTGACCTGGACGACGCGACCCGCAAGCAGCTCGAGCATGGTCAGCGTGTCACCGAACTGATGAAGCAGAACCAGTACAGCCCGATGTCCGTGGCTGAGATGGGCACGGTTCTGTACGCAGCGAACGAAGGTTTCCTGGACGACGTTGATGTCGACAAGGTCGTGGCTTTTGAAGCGGCCCTGCTGGACTGGATGCGCACCGAACAGGGTGAGCTCCTGGCCAAGATCAACGAGAAAGGCGATTACAACGACGAGATCGCCGCAGGCCTGAAAGCTGCAATCGAGAAATTCAAGACCACTCAGACCTGGTAACGACAGACGGCCCGCCTACCCGGCGGGCTCTGTTGGTTTCGGGCTCGAGTGTCTAACTTGAAAAGGCAGTGAGTTATGGCCGTCGGAAAAGAAATACGTAACCAGATCTCTAGCATCAAGAGCACGCAGAAGATCACCAGCGCCATGGAAATGGTGGCGGCGAGCAAGATGCGCAAGGCTCAGGAGCGTATGCAGGCGACTCGCCCGTATGCGGAAAAGATGCGGCAGGTGATCAGGCATATCGCCAGGGCCAGTGCCGAGTATACACACCCGTTCATGATCGAGCGCGACGCCAAGCGCGTGGCCTACATCGTGGTGTCCTCGGACCGTGGTCTGTGCGGTGGCCTGAACATCAACGTGTTCAAGACACTGGTCCGCGAAATGCGGCAATGGAAGGGAAAAGGCGTTGAGACCGATCTTTGCGCCATCGGCCAGAAAGGGGCCTCCTTCTTCCGGAACTACGGCGGCAACGTCGTTTCCGCACTGACCCAGTTGGGCGACACGCCCAGCGCCGACAAGCTCATCGGCTCTGTCAAGGTCATGCTGGATGCGTTCCAGGAAGGCAAGATCGACCGTCTGTACCTGGTCAGCAACGAGTTTGTGAACACCATGACCCAGAGTCCGACGGTGGAACAGCTCCTGCCCTTGCCCAAGGACCCCGATGAAGAAGATGTCAACAAGAGCCAGTGGGATTACATCTACGAGCCGGACGCACGGCCGATTCTCGATGGTCTTCTGACACGTTATATCGAATCTCAGGTTTATCAGGGTGTGATGGAAAACCTGGCCTGCGAACAGGCTGCGCGGATGATTGCCATGAAGAGCGCGACCGACAACGCGGGCAACATCATTGACGATCTGCAGCTGGCCTATAACAAGGCCCGTCAGGCCGCGATCACCCAGGAGATTTCGGAAATCGTGAGCGGCGCAGCTTCCGTCTGATGACCCCACGATCCAACTGGTTTTATTGACTTTAAAGATAACGAGGAACTGAGCATGAGTAGCGGACACATCGTTCAGATCATTGGTGCGGTTATCGACGTGGAGTTTCCGCGCGATTCCGTCCCCAAAGTGTATGACGCGCTGCTGCTTGAAGGTGGTGAGACGACTCTGGAAGTCCAGCAGCAGCTGGGTGACGGCATTGTCCGGACCATTGCCATGGGCAGCACCGAAGGCCTCAAGCGGGGCCTGAAGGCCGAGAACACCAACGCGCCGATTTCCGTACCGGTCGGTACCCCGACGCTGGGCCGTATCATGGACGTCCTGGGTCGCCCCATCGACGAAGCGGGCGATATCGGCGAAGAAGAGCGCATGCCGATTCACCGGAAGGCACCGAGCTACGCCGACCAGTCGGCTTCTGCGGACCTGCTGGAAACCGGCATCAAGGTCATCGACCTGATCTGCCCGTTCGCCAAGGGTGGTAAGGTTGGTCTCTTCGGCGGTGCCGGTGTTGGTAAGACCGTCAACATGATGGAGCTGATCAACAACATCGCCAAGGAGCACTCCGGTCTGTCGGTCTTCGCCGGTGTCGGTGAGCGGACCCGTGAGGGTAACGACTTCTACTACGAAATGAAGGAGTCCAATGTTCTCGACAAGGTCGCGATGGTTTACGGCCAGATGAACGAGCCCCCCGGAAACCGTCTGCGTGTGGCGCTGACCGGCCTGACCATGGCCGAGAAGTTCCGTGACGAAGGCCGGGACGTCCTGCTGTTCGTCGACAACATCTACCGTTACACCCTGGCGGGTACCGAGGTGTCTGCACTGCTGGGCCGTATGCCGTCCGCGGTCGGTTACCAGCCGACCCTGGCTGAAGAGATGGGCCAGCTGCAGGAGCGGATCACCTCCACCAAGACCGGTTCCATCACGTCCATCCAGGCGGTCTACGTACCGGCGGATGACCTGACCGACCCGTCTCCGGCCACCACCTTCTCGCACCTGGATGCGACCGTGGTACTGAGCCGTGACATCGCCTCCAAGGGTATCTACCCGGCGATCGACCCGCTGGACTCCACGTCACGTCAGTTGGATCCGCTGGTGATCGGCCATGAGCACTATGAAGTGGCCCGTGGTGTACAGACCGTTCTGCAGCGCTTCAAGGAACTCAAGGACATCATCGCGATCCTGGGTATGGACGAACTGTCGGAAGAAGACAAGCTGACCGTCGCCCGCGCCCGTAAGATCGAGCGTTTCCTGTCCCAGCCGTTCCACGTTGCTGAAGTCTTCACCGGCGCACCCGGTAAGTACGTGCCGCTGAAGGAAACCATCAGCAGCTTCAAGGGAATCCTGGAAGGCGACTATGACGACATGCCGGAGCAGGCATTCTACATGGTCGGTCCCATTGAAGAAGCCGTTGAGAAAGCGAAGGAAATGAAGGCCAAAGAGAAGTAAGGCTTTTTTCCGAGGAACCGCTGATCAAAGAGGCTAAGAAATGGCTATGACCGTACATTGTGATGTCGTCAGTGCTGAACAGAAGATCTTCTCCGGACTGGTCGAGCTGCTGATTGCCGCCGGTTCGGAAGGGGATCTCGGTATCGCACCGGGACACGCACCGTTGCTGACGGCACTCAAGCCGGGTCCGGTTCGCCTGATCAAGCAGGGCGGTGAAGAGGAAATCCTCTATGTGTCCGGGGGCTACCTGGAAGTTCAGTCTTCGGTCATCACCTTACTGGCTGACACCGCGATCCGCGCGAAGGACGTGGATGAGGCCGCCGCCCAGCAGGCCCAGCGTGAAGCCGAGAAAGCTCTGGCGAACAAGACCAGTGAGTTCGAGTACAGTCGCGCTGCCACCGAGCTGGCTGAAGCCGCTGCCAAGCTGAGAACCATCCAGCAACTGCGGAAGAAGCGCTAGGCCGCCGGCGTTAACAGACTGGCAACCGAGAAAGCCGCCTCCCGACATAACGACCGATCCGGCCCGTTATCGA
Source organism: Marinobacter halodurans (assembly GCF_004327985.1). Classification (GTDB taxonomy): domain Bacteria; phylum Pseudomonadota; class Gammaproteobacteria; order Pseudomonadales; family Oleiphilaceae; genus Marinobacter_A; species Marinobacter_A halodurans. The sequence goes on along the minus strand of NZ_SJDL01000011.1, from coordinate 47,133 downwards.
GGGATGCGGCTTTTTTATTCTGACCCGCAATGTCGTCGCCGGCGGACCGCTGCCACGACGCCCAAGGAAGCGATTGCACTATGACCCATCCCCTTCATGTCGTCATCCTCGCCGCCGGTCAGGGCTCCCGCATGAAATCGCGGCTGCCCAAGGTGTTGCATGCCGTGGCCGGCAAGCCGATGCTGCATCACGTCATCGACACGGCCCGCGCCCTGGGAGCGGCCGGTATCCACACCGTTATCGGGCACGGCGCCGACCAGGTCCGGGAAGCGACGCCGGCCGGGGATATCCGGTGGGTGTTGCAGGAAGAGCAACTGGGCACCGGTCACGCCGTCGCCCAGGCCCTGCCGAATATACCGGACGATGCCCGGGTGCTGGTGCTTTATGGGGATGTCCCGCTGATCGACGCCGATACACTGGGCCACCTGGCGGATCAGGTCAGCGATGCGGCCATCAGCCTGCTCACCGTCGAACTTGAGAACCCGGACGGTTACGGCCGTATCCTGCGGGATCATGGTGGTAACGTGCAGGCGATCGTTGAACAGAAGGACGCCAGCAGCGAGCAGTTGCGCATCCGTGAGGTCAATACCGGCATCATGGGGCTGTCGGCCCGCCACTTGAAGGACTGGCTGCCGCGCCTGTCCAACAGCAACGCCCAGGGCGAGTACTACCTGACGGACGTGATCGCCATGGCTGTGGATAACGACGTGGCGGTACGCGTGGCGCACCCGGCGACGGCGTATGAAGTGCAAGGGATCAACAATCGCATCCAACTGGCGGAGCTGGAGCGCTGGTACCAGGCGCAACAGGCCCAACGGCTGATGACGGCCGGCGTGACGCTGCTGGATCCGGCCCGGCTGGACGTCCGCGGGACGCTGGAGACTGGCCAGGATGTAGTGATCGATGTGAACGCCGTATTTGAAGGGCGCGTGGTGCTTGAGGAGGGCGTCCACATTGGACCCAACTGCTTTATCCGGGACGCGGTTATCCGCAGCGGCGCGCGCATCGACGCCAATACCGTCATCGACGGCGCCGATGTGGGTGCTGGTGCCCAGATCGGCCCGTTTGCCCGCCTGCGTCCGGGGACCGAGCTGGCCGAAGGCACCAAGGTAGGCAACTTCGTCGAGACCAAGAAGGCCCGGGTGGGCCAGGGTTCGAAGATCAACCACCTGAGCTATGTGGGCGACGCCATCCTGGGCCGCAATGTTAACGTGGGTGCAGGGACCATCACCTGCAATTATGATGGGGTGAACAAACACCAGACCCGGCTGGGTGACGGCGTTTTCGTGGGCTCCAACACAGCACTGGTGGCGCCGGTCTCGGTCGCGGATAATGCCACCATTGGAGCAGGTTCCACCATTACCCGGGACGTTGAAGCCGAGGAACTCGCCGTGGCCCGTGGCCGTCAGCGCAACATCCAGAACTGGCCCCGGCCCCAGAAGAAGTAACCCCAGGAACGACAGGACGAGATTATGTGCGGAATTGTAGGTGCGGTGTCACAACGGGATGTGCCGGCCATCTTGCTGGAAGGGCTGCGGCGGCTGGAATACCGCGGCTACGACTCGGCCGGTATGGCGATCCTCGGCGATGACGGATCCCTGCAGCGGGAGCGTGAGGTCGGCAAGGTCCAGGCCCTGGCCCAGGCCCTGGAAAAGTCCGATCCCCATGGCGTGGTGGGCATCGCCCACACCCGTTGGGCCACCCATGGCGTACCGTCCCAGGTCAATGCCCATCCGCACATGTCCGGTGAACGCCTGGCGATTGTCCACAACGGCATCATCGAGAACTACCAGTCCCTGCGCGAGCGCCTGAAGGATGAAGGGTTTGAATTCAGCTCCCAGACCGACACCGAAGTCGTCGCCCACCTGATCGAATCCTGTTTCCGTCAGTCCGGTGACCTGCTGTCCGCCGTCAAGGCCGCGGTGGCGGAACTGCACGGTGCCTTCGCCCTGGCGGTGATGCACGCGGATGACCCGGACCGTATCGTGGTCACCCGTCGGGGCAGTCCGCTGGTGGTGGGTGTGGGTATCGGCGAGAACTTTATCGCCTCCGACCAGTTGGCGCTGCTGCCGGTCACCGACCGTTTCATGTTCCTGGAAGAGGGCGATATCGCCGAGATCCGCCGGGATACCGTGCGCATCTGGGACGCCGACGAGCAGGTCGCGGAGCGCCCCGTGTCCCGCTTCGAGCACGCCATCGATTCGGCGGACAAGGGCGAGTATCGCCACTTCATGCTCAAGGAAATCCACGAGCAACCGCGGGTGATCCAGGCCACCATGGAAGGCCGGTTAACCGATTCCCGCGTGCTGGAGCAGTCGCTGGGCACCGAGGCCGGTAGCCTGCTGGCCGGCATCCGCCATGTCCAGATCATCGCCTGCGGCACCAGCTACCATGCCGGTATGGTCGCCCGCTACTGGATCGAGGAACTGGCGGGAATTCCCTGCTCGGTGGAAGTGGCCTCCGAGTACCGCTATCGCCACCATGTGGTCCAGCCCGATACCCTGTTCCTGACCATCTCCCAGTCCGGCGAGACCGCCGACACCCTCGCGGCCCTGCGCCAGGCCAAGGAAGCCGGCTTCCGGGCGGCGCTGGCGGTCTGCAACGTTCCCGGCAGCTCGCTGGTGCGGGAATCCGACCTGGTCATCATGACCCAGGCGGGGCCGGAAATCGGCGTGGCTTCCACCAAGGCCTTCACCACCCAGCTCACCGCGCTGCTGATCTTCACCCTGGCGCTGGCCCGGCATAACGGCCTGGACAGCGAGAAGGAAGCCGACATTGTCCGGGCACTGCGCGAGGTGCCGCGCCAGGTGGACCAGGTCCTGTCCCTGGACGGCCGCATCGAAAGCCTGAGCCGGGCCTTCATGGACAAGAGCCACAGCCTGTTCCTGGGCCGGGGCGCCATGTTCCCGGTGGCCCTGGAAGGGGCGCTCAAGCTCAAGGAAATCTCCTACATCCACGCCGAGGCCTATCCAGCGGGTGAGTTGAAACACGGCCCGCTGGCGCTGGTGGACAGTGAAATGCCGGTGGTGACCGTGGCGCCCAACAACGCGCTGATGGAGAAGCTCAAGTCCAACCTGGAAGAAGTCCGGGCCCGTGGCGGCGAGCTGTTCGTCTTTGCCGACGGGCAATCGGGACTGCATGAGGAAGACCATGTCCACGTCATGTCGATTCCCGAAGTGCATCCGATTACGGCACCGATCGTCTACACCGTGCCGTTGCAGCTGCTGTCCTACCATGTGGCCGTGCTCAAGGGCACCGATGTGGACCAGCCGCGCAACCTGGCCAAGAGTGTGACGGTGGAATAGGGCAAAGCTTCGGTCGTTGGTCCGATCTGCAGTTTTTTGGCGGTGCTTTTTTTGCTATTATGAACACGAAGTCATATGCAGATCGCATAGACGATGTGTGGGCGGGAGAGATCGATCCCAGCAGGGAATCGGCGCCGAAGGAGCAACAGCCCCGGAAACTCTCAGGCAGAAGGACCGCCCCCACGACAACTTTCCGAAGAGCTGCCGGTGACTGCGTCACCCGGCACACCGAAGGAGCAAGCGGCCGCCTGCACGATGGCGGCCCGTGAATCTCTCAGGTTCCGTGACGGAAGGGGTGCTTTCAGCCTGTGCCAGGTTGAAAGGCGACCTCTGACGCCGGAAAACTGGAGAGTCTCATGAAAAGAGTGGCTGTAATTGGCGGTGGTATCACGGGTGTGACCACGGCCTACTCCCTGGCCAAGCGCGGCCTGGACGTGACCCTTTACGAGAAGAATCGTTATGCGGCGATGGAAACCTCCTTCGCCAATGGCGGTCAGTTGTCGGCCTCGAATGCCGAGGTCTGGAACAACTGGCAGACCATCATCAAGGGCCTGAAGTGGATGATGCGCAGCGATGCGCCGCTGCTGGTTAATCCCAAGCCCTCCTGGCACAAGATGAGCTGGTTCGCCGAGTTCATCGCGGCCATCCCTCAGTACGCTCACAACACCACCGAAACGACCCGCATGGCGATCGCCGCCCGGGAATACCTGTTCGACTGGGCGCGCAGTGAAGGCATTGACTTCGACCTGAAGAAACGCGGCATCCTGCACATCTATCGCAACAAGGCCGGCTACGACCATGCGGCGGAAGTATCCAAGCTGCTGGCCGCCGGCGGGCTGGAGCGCCGTGCCGTGACGCCGGACGAGATGCGCGCCATCGAACCGACCCTGGCCGGTGACTATTACGGCGGGTTCTTCACCGAAAGCGACGCCACGGGCGACATCCACAAGTTCACTTTCGGCCTGGCGCAGGCGATCGAACGACTGGGCGTCACCACTCGCTACGGCCACTCGGTGGAGGATTTGGGGGCGGACGTCAACGCTGCCTGGGTCCGCTCCAGCGACGGAGAGCACGAGGACCAGCAGAGCTTCGATGGCGTGGTGGTCTGTGCCGGCGTCGGCAGCCGGGCCCTGGCCGCCAAGCTGGGGGATCGGGTCAACATCTACCCGGTGAAAGGCTATTCCATCACCGTCCACCTGGACGATGCCGATTCCCAGGCGTCGGCGCCCGAAGTCAGCCTGCTGGACGATGAAACCAAGATCGTCACCAGCCGCCTGGGCGATGATCGCTTCCGGGTTGCGGGAACGGCGGAATTCAACGGCTACAACCGGGACATCCGCGAAGACCGGGTGCGCCCGCTGACCCGCTGGGTGGAAGAGTGTTTCCCCGGTATCAGCACGCGTAGCGTGGTGCCCTGGGCTGGTCTGCGGCCCATGCTGCCGAACATGATGCCCAAAGTGGGCCAGGGCAACCTGCCGACGGTATTCTACAACACCGGTCACGGCCACCTGGGCTGGACGCTGTCAGCGATTACCGCGGAAATGCTGGCGGACAGCGTCGAGACGGCCGGCACCGTCCACGCGGTGGGTGCCGCCCACTGATCATGCCCTAACTCGCCGGCGGGCGTCCCGGACCGGACGCCCGCCGTTGCGCGACGGCCCGTGCCAGGGTATCCGTCGCTGCCTTTCCCTCCCTCCGGGACTGGGCCTTCAGCCGGCGCCACGCCTGGCAAAGCGACGAGGCCGTGCCGGCCATCTGGGTTACGCACTCGCTCATGATCGTTCTCCGGTCTCTGATCTGCTTTGACAAGCATGGTTCAGATGCCGAACAAAGACAAATGAAAATCATTAATATTTGACTGGCATCAAGCGCGGCATCATGGCCTGAAATTCCCGTCTTTTCGCCGAATTGGACGTTTCGGGGCAATGAATGGCAGGCAGTCTTTGCTACTATCGGGATAACCGGCGACGAGGCCGGTTGGTTCACTGCAGGGATGCGCGATCGGTTGCAGGCCAGTGCGGCCTACCTCCCCCCCTGTAATAAGAATCCACCGACATAACGATAATCCTATGCCTTCCACTCTTCTTGCCGGCCTGCGCGCCAATTTCCTGGGTAATGCCCCGACCTGGTACAAGCAGGTCATTCTCCTGTTTATGGTGATCAACCCACCGGTGTTCTGGTGGCTGGGACCGGGCCTGGCCGGCTGGCTTCTGGTGGCCGAGTTCATCTTTACCCTGGCCATGGCCCTGAAATGCTATCCGCTCCAGCCGGGCGGCCTGCTGGCCATCGAAGCCCTGGCGATCGGCATGACGACCGCCGATGACGTGTACCTGGAGATCCTGCACAACCTGCCGGTGATCATGCTGCTGATGTTCATGGTGGCGGGGATCTACTTCATGAAGGAACTGCTGCTGGTGACCTTTACCCATATTCTTATTGGCGTGCGGTCCAAGGTGCTGCTGGGTCTCCTGTTCTCCCTGGCGGCGGCGTTCCTGTCGGCGTTCCTCGATGCGCTGACGGTGACCGCGGTGATCATCAGCGTGGCGGTGGGGTTCTTTTCCGTCTACCACAAGGTGGCCTCCGGCAAGGGCTATCACCACCACGATCACAACACCGGGTCCGATGACGGCGTCGTCGAGCTGCACCGTGAGGATCTGGAAGTGTTCCGCGCCTTCCTGCGCAGCCTGCTGATGCACGGTGCCATCGGCACCGCGCTGGGCGGCGTGGCCACCATGGTCGGAGAGCCCCAGAACCTGCTGGTCGCCAAGGAGGTGGGCTGGAACTTCGTCGAGTTCTTCCAGCGCATGGCGCCGGTCAGCATGCCGGTGCTGGTGGCGGGGCTGCTGACCTGCGCGTTGCTGGAGAAAACCCGCTGGTTCGGGTACGGCGCCCGACTGCCCAAACCGGTCCGTCAGGTGCTGGAGGAGTTTGCGGCTAACGAGCAGGCGCGCCGTACCCCGGCGGATCGGGCCCGGCTCTGGGTACAGGCGGTCGCAGCGGTGATCCTGGTGCTCGGCCTGGCTTTCCATGTGGCCGAAGTGGGGCTGATCGGCCTGCTGGTGATCATCCTGATTACCGCGTTTACCGGGATTACCGAGGAGCACCAGATCGGCCGGGCGTTTGAGGAGGCGCTGCCGTTCACCGCCTTGCTGGTGGTTTTTTTCGCGGTGGTCGCGGTCATCCACGAGCAGCACCTGTTTACACCTGTGATAAACTACGTGCTCGCTTTGCCGGTATCCCAGCAGCCGGGCATGTTCTTCGTCGCCAACGGCCTGCTGTCCATGATCAGTGACAACGTGTTCGTGGCGACGGTATACATCAGCGAAATCAAGCAAGCCCTGGAAGCCGGCGATATCTCCCAGCCCCATTTTGAGCAGCTGGCGATCGCCATCAACAGCGGGACCAATCTTCCCAGTGTGGCAACGCCCAACGGCCAGGCGGCTTTCCTGTTTCTGTTGACGTCCGCGATCGCCCCACTGGTGCGACTGTCCTACGGGCGCATGGTGCTGATGGCGTTGCCGTATACCCTGGTGCTGGGCGGCGTGGGCCTGCTGTGCGTCGTGTACCTGGTCTGACGCGCCCGAGGCTCCCAAATATTGGTTGACTGACACGGCTCTCGAACGAGAGCCGTGTTTTTTTGTCGGCCTGCAATAACGCTGAATTCAAAGGTCTTTCTCAATGCTCTCTTCCATCAAGAAGCACTGGTTTTCCAACACCCGGGCGGATGTCCTCGCCGGTATCGTGGTGGCGCTGGCGCTGATTCCCGAGGCGATTGCCTTCTCCATCATCGCCGGTGTCGATCCGCGGGTGGGGCTTTATGCCTCGTTCTGTATCGCCGTGGTGATTGCCTTTGCCGGCGGTCGGCCCGGCATGATTTCAGCCGCCACCGGGGCCATGGCCCTGTTGATGGTGACGCTGGTGAAAGACTACGGCCTGCAATACCTGCTGGCGGCGACGCTGCTGACCGGTGTCCTTCAGATCCTGTTCGGCTTCCTGCGGCTGGGATCGCTGATGCGGTTCGTCTCGCGCTCGGTGGTGACCGGTTTCGTCAACGCGCTGGCGATCCTGATCTTCATGGCGCAGTTGCCGGAGCTGACCAATGTGACCTGGCACGTCTATGCGATGACCGCGGCGGGCCTCGGCATCATTTACCTGTTCCCGCTGGTGCCCAGGGTGGGCAAGGTGATTCCCTCGCCGCTGGTGTGCATCATCTCGCTGACCATCGTGTCCGTCCTGCTGGGCCTGGACGTGCGCACGGTGGGTGACATGGGCGATCTGCCCGATACCCTGCCGGTGTTCCTGTGGCCGGACGTGCCGCTGAACCTGGACACCCTGTGGATCATCCTGCCGTACTCCCTGCCCCTGGCCGTGGTCGGCCTGCTGGAATCGCTGATGACCGCGACCATCGTGGACGACCTCACCGACACCTCCAGCGACCGCAATCGTGAATGCAAGGGCCAGGGCGTGGCCAACATCTTCTCCGGCCTGCTGGGCGGCATGGCCGGCTGTGCCATGATCGGCCAGACGGTGATCAACGTGAAATCCGGCGGCCGCACCCGGCTGTCGACCCTGGTGGCGGGCACGTTCCTGCTGTTCATGGTACTGGTGCTGCAGGACTGGCTGGTGCAAATCCCCATGGCGGCGCTGGTGGCGGTGATGATCATGGTATCCATCGGGACCTTCAGTTGGGATTCGGTGCGCAACCTGCGCCGCCATCCGCTGTCCACCAACCTGGTGATGCTGGTGACCGTCTGCGTGGTGGTGGCCACCCACAACCTGGCGCTGGGGGTGTTGGCCGGCGTGCTGCTGGCCTCGCTGTTCTTTGCCAACAAGATCGGCCGCTTCATGGTGGTCACCTCGACGCTGGACGACAGCGGCCAGATCCGCACCTACAAGGTCGTTGGCCAGGTGTTCTTCAGCTCCACCGAGAAATTCCTGGCGGCCTTCGACTTCAAGGAAGCTGTGGATAACGTGGTCATCGACCTGAGCCGTGCCCATTTCTGGGACATCACCGCCGTCGGGGCGCTGGACAAGGCGGTGATCAAGTTCCGCCGTGAAGGCGCGGATGTGGAAGTGATCGGCCTGAACGAGGCCAGCGCCACCATCGTTGACCGCTTTGCGATCCATGACAAGCCCGAGGCGGCGGATCAATTGATGGGGCACTGATGACGACCACCGTGCAATCAGGGCAAACTGCTCAAACGGACAGCCCAATAATAAATCGAGGGGAGGCGGTTCCATGTCCCAAGTTGTAGCCTGCATTGATGGCTCCCGCTCCACCACGGCAGTGTGTGATTACGCTGCCTGGGCCAGCCAGCGCCTGGATGCGCCGCTGACCCTGTTCCACGTGCTGGATCATGCCCGTTACCCCACCGAGCCCGATCTCGCCGGCAGCATCGGCCTGGGAAGCCGGGAACACCTGCTGGAAGAACTGGCCGAGCTGGACCAGAAACGCAGCCGGCTGGCGCTGGAGCAGGGTCGGCACATGCTGGACGCGGCGGAGACGCGGGTACGCGAGGATGGCGTGTCGGAGATTCGCCAGCGCCAGCGTCACGGCGATCTGGCCGAGAGTCTGCTGGACATCGAGCAGGACACCCGCCTGCTGGTGATGGGCCTGCATGGGGAGAGCAGTACCGACCGGGATGTCCACATCGGCAGCCAACTGGAAACCGTCATCCGCACGCTGCACCGACCGCTGCTCCTGGTGCCGGATGAGTTCAGTGCGCCGCGTAACGCCATGCTGGCCTTCGACGCCAGCGAGACCGCGTGGAAAGGCGTCGAGCTGCTGTCCAACAGCCCGATCTTCAGGGACTTTCCGCTGCACCTGGTGATGGTCGGGCCGGACACCGGCGACCGTCGGGCCCAGCTCGACGAGGCGAAAGACAAGCTGCTGAAAGCGGGCTGCAGGGTGGACGTGGCGATCCGTGCCGGTGATGTGGAACCGACCCTGCACGCCTACCAGGCGGAACAGGACATAGACTTGCTGGTGATGGGGGCCTATGGTCACTCCCGGATCCGCCAGTTCCTGGTGGGCAGTACCACCACCAGCATGCTGACCACCACCCGGACGCCGGTCCTTATTCTTCGTTAGCGCCCGTCTCATCGGGCGCGGGGGACCGAACCCATTGGTTGAGTCCCCGCGCGCCCAGAGCCACACAGCGGTAGCTCAGCGCCGCAATTCCATGGTGGACCCGGCGCACCGGCTCGCTGAACGGCCGGGTCACCGGAATGCGGGCCAACACGTCGAAGGTTTCGTCGGCAATGGACAGGTGCACGCCTTCCAGCCGCCGGGCGGTCACCTCCGCGCCGGCACTGGCCAGGTCGGCCACACCCCGCCACCAGAGTCCGGTGCTCCGGGGGGGCTGCGTATCGCTCATTGTAACCAATCCTCCAGTTGTTCCAGTACCGCCGGATGATGGGCCAGCCGGATGTGATCAACGCCGGCGAAGGTGGCCTGATCCGTCAACTGCCAGCTCCGCTGACGTTTTCCGCGGGCGCTGTCCTCATGCACCAGGGCATCGCCGAACAGCCAGTTGGCCGGGTTGGCCCTGGCTTTTCCCAGCAGCCCACAGATCGCGTAATGGCGGGCCGTGGCCAGCAGTGGCGGCTGCTCCCCAGGCCGATCGGTGATCTGCCCCTGGTTCAGGTTGCGGATGCCGACGCTGCGAAGGTCGATCACATCGCCAATGGCTTTCAGGTAATCCCGGGGCAGGGCCTGCAACACGCCGGCACCGCCCTGGGCGAGGCGCGCCAGCCAGGCGCCGTCGTGGGGCGAGCCCAGGTAGACGCAGCTGTCGACCGCACGTATCCAGTCATGACCGGCGGCTTCCCCGTAGTGGCAGGCGCTGCGGATCAGCAGTCCGCCCATGCTGTGCCCGATCAGCACCAGGTTTTCCACGGGCACGGGCCAGGCCGCCACCAGCGCGTCCAGCTGCCGGGCCAGCGCCCGGCCATTGTCCGGAATGGCGCAGCCGGTGTTGTAGCGCAGGCTGAGCGGTTCGCCACCCAGGCCCTCACAGAGCGCGGTGGCGTAGTTGGTGCCGCGCTGCCCCGGAAAGTCCCAGATGGATTCCAGCTCGGTCAGGCCGTGGATCAGGAGGATCAGGCTGCGCCGGGGCGGCTGGCTGTCCAGCGTCGGTGCCGCCGGGGCCAGGGGCTGGCCATGCCGATAGAACTGCATGTCGACAGCCAGCGGGTTGCCGCGCCGGGCCAGCCAGTCGCCCAGCAGACCGCTGAGGATGGCCGAAGCCTGGTGCTGCCAGTGGGCAAGCGGGGACATGGGCATGGCGATGACTCGCATGGATTGTTTCGTGACCAGTCTAGGCCCGCCACGGACCCGGAACCATTGGCCCTGTGGGCGGAAATCGCCGGCAGCCCAATCAACGGGAAGTGCTGCCTTCCCGGGTGACAGGTACCGGGACCGGCCGCGTAAAGCCAGGTCAGCGTTCGAGCGTGATGTCGCCGTACCAGGCGGTGGCGGATTCCCCGGTATTGTCGGCGTCGGTCATGATGCCAATGCCGACGATCGGCGGCGGCGCCTCGCCGAAGGCCCGTTTATAGTCGGCGACGATGTCCTGGGTTTCCGTCACCCACTGCCCGGCCTGTTCCGGCCCACTCCGCACCGCGATCATCTGGGTCCGGTCGGTGAAGGGGTTGGCGATGACGGTGTTGACCGGCAGCTTGTTGGCCCAGATGTAGTTCAGGGCGTTGCCGGGTAACTTCTCACCATAGATGAGTTCGGCGGCCTTGCGCTTGACCCGTTCGAAGAAACCGGCCTTGTCCGGCTCGAAGGCAAAGGCCACGTAGATCCGGGCCGGATAGTCATCGCCGTCCTTCTTCCGTGCGTTGCCGGTCTGGTAGATGTTGCTCACCTTCCAGCGCCAGTGCAGGGTCAGTTTTTCGCCCGGCTCAATGTGGATTCGGGCGATGAGCCCGGAGGCCCCGCCCTGGGACTGGGCCCTGATCACCTGGGTCCCGTCGTCGGTGACCAGCTGGTATTGCGAGTGCTTTTTGATGCTGGGAAATTCCAGCGGCGCCCAGCCGTCGTCCAGGGACGACATGGTGGAAAACGGTTGCAGTGTGTCCGCAGGGGCTGGTCCGGCTGCCAGGGCCAGCGCAGCCACCAGTAGGGTCCCTCTCACGATCGTCATGGCGCTTCTCCGGCGCGTTTTCCTGCCATTGTGTGGGTTTACCCCGCCAACGTCCATGTCATCGTCGCTCGGGTTTGGCGAGTGATCCAACCACACCCCGCCCGCGGAAACCGCTGCGTCGCCAGAGCACGGCGATCCACAGCGCCGCCAGGTTGAGCAGCAGGGCAATCCACCACTCAAAGGCGTCCTCGAAGCGTTCGTGCAGGTCCGGCGCCAACGCGTCCATGATCAGTGACCCGATACCCACGACGAGGGTCAGTTGGCACAGGTTCAACAGACGCCGCCCGCTCCCGGCCCCGCCGGGCACCGTACGTAAGTGGGCGCTGACCAGCAGTTCGGCAATGTAGGTCAGCGACAGGTACAGTACCACACCGGTGCGGCGGATCAGGCGGTAGCTGTCACCGGTATGGCCCAACACGACCGTGTAGGCGGCCAGGGCGACGCCGGCGATCAGCCCCAGCCACAGCAGCCAGCGAAGGCCGTGGCCCCTGGCACCGAGCCGTTCCAGCCAGAGACCGTTGAGCCCCCAGAACAGAACGCCAATCACCGCCGCGGGCAGCATTCCGGCCTTGAACAGGAAGTAGGCGGTGCCGGTATGCCCGGTACGGCTGATGCTGGTGGCGCCTTCCCAATAGGGCAGCGCCTGGGGAATCTGGCCTTCCAGCAGGGCCACCGCCCAGCACAGGTGCAGGGTGACCAGCGGCAGCAGGGCGGCCGCGAAGCCCAAACAGACGAGCGGGATGCCGCGTTCGTGAGCGGATGCCGCCATCGCCGCCTGCCCCGATGTCAGCTGCGCTCGCGCAGCCGGGCCAGTTTGAAGGCCAGGGACTTCCTCACCGAGGGCCACTCGCTTTCCAGGATCGAGAACACCACCGTATCCCGGTAGGCGCCGTCCGGCTCGATGCGGTGGTTGCGCAGTACGCCGTCCTGCTTGGCGCCGAGCCGGGCGATGGCGCGGCGGGAAGCCTCATTGTGCCAGTGGGTGCGGAATTCCACGGCGATGGCGTTCAGCTGTTCGAAGGCGTGGGTCAGCAGCAGTTGCTTGCATTCGGTGTTCACCGACGTGCGCTGGGCCCGTCGGGCGTACCAGGTGTAGCCGATCTCAACGCGCCGGCTCTCCGGCTCCGCGTTGCAGAATCGGGTGGAGCCGATCACATCGCCGCTGGCATTGTCGATCACCACGAAAGGCAGGGCACGGCCCGCGGCCTTGTCCTGGAGTGCCTGTTCAATGTAGGTGTCCACCGTGTCCGCCGAGGGTGCGCCGGTAAACCAGAGCTCCCACAGGCGGCCGTCGCTGGAGGCCTGCACCAGGGCGTCCCGGTGTCCGGGGGTCAACGGCACCAGGCTGGCGGTCTGGTGGGCGAGGGTCACGTCTTCAAGCCATGCTGTCGTCATCGCTGCTCCCTGTTGGGTTGGGCATCCTGGCATCCTTTGCCGGTAAGGTGGACAATGAGTGTCTCCCGATCCGGGGAATGGGCACAAGTGCCTGCCTTCACCTGGCCGGCCCAAGGAGTTTCCGGTGCACCTGTACCTGCTGTTTCTGCTGATGGCGACGGCCACCGCCCTGAGTCCTGGGCCCGGTGTCGTCATGACCCTGTCCAACGCCCTGCGCCTGGGGCGGCGCGGCACCTTGGGCGGCATCCTGGGAATTGCCGCCGGGGCCCTGGTGGTGTCGGCGCTGTCGGCGACCAGCCTGGGGGTGTTGCTGGCCACATCCGCCACGGCGTTCACGCTGGTCAAGTACGTGGGTGCCGCCTATCTGGTGTACCTGGGAATCCGGCTGTGGCGCAAGCCGGGCCTGAACCTACAGGTGGCGACCGGAGCGGCGGACGACCGTTTCGGGCGGCGTTTTATCGAGGCGCTGGTGCTGCAGCTGAGCAACCCCAAGGTGGTGCTGTTCTTCCTGTCGATCTTTCCCCAGTTTATTGACCCGGCCGGTGATTTCCAGACCCAGTTCGTCCTGCTGACGCTGACCTACGCCGTGATCGTGGCGCTGGTGCACCTGGGCTATGCGATGGGGGCCAAACGGATCCGCGGATGGCTGACCTCGGAGCGGGGCGGACGCGTGATGAACCGGACCGCCGGTTCGACCTTCCTGTTTTTTGGCGCCGTATTGGCCAGCTCCCAGCGCTGATTCCGGGACGACGGGCCGTTTCGATGGTGCCGGAAAACGCCTGTCACGGTAATCCACAGGTCCGTAACGTCGTTTTTACCGGGGAACTCTGTTAGGCTTCCCCCATTCCTACCTCGAAGGACTCCGTCGCCCATCGGCGCGGCCCCACTTATACGACCTTTCAGAGGGCGGCACGCCAAACCGGCGGTGCCTGCAGTCGTTTTAGTCCATCCGATGCGTCACGCGCCCATGGCCGGTCAGCGCATCGCACGAGATCATACCTATGAGTTTTGAATCACTCGGCCTGTCCGAGGCATTGTTGCGTGCGACCCGTGAACAGGGTTACGAAGAACCGTCCCCGATCCAGGCCCAGGCCATTCCGGCCGTCCTGTCCGGCGGGGATGTCATGGCTGCGGCGCAAACCGGTACCGGCAAGACCGCCGGCTTCACACTGCCGTTGCTGCAACGGCTGGCCGAACTGCCGCGTCGCGGCAAGGGCGTACGCGCCCTGGTGCTGGCGCCGACCCGCGAACTCGCGGCCCAGGTGGGCGAGAGCGTGGGCCGTTACGGCCGCTACCAGTCGGTGAAATCCGCCGTGATTTTCGGCGGCGTCAAGATCAATCCGCAGATTCGTCAGCTGCGCGACGGTGTCGATGTGCTGGTGGCCACGCCGGGTCGTCTGATGGACCTGTACCAGCAGGGTGCGGTTCGCTTCGATGCCCTGGATATCCTGGTGCTGGACGAAGCGGACCGGATGCTCGACATGGGCTTTATCCGCGATATCCGCAAGATCCTTGCCCTGTTGCCGAAGCAGCGCCAGAACCTGCTGTTCTCCGCGACCTTCTCGGCTGACATTCGCAAGCTGGCCGAAGGCCTGCTGAACCAACCGGTCCAGATCGAAGTGGCACCGCGTAACACCACGGCAGAAAAGGTTCGCCAGACCATCTACCCGGTGGACCAGAGTCGCAAGACCGCCCTGCTCAGCCGCCTGGTGCATGACAACGACTGGCAGCAGGTCCTGGTGTTTACCCGGACCAAGCACGGCGCCAACCGCCTGTCCCAGAAGCTGGAGCGTGACGGCATCACCGCCGCGGCGATCCACGGTAACAAGTCCCAGAATGCCCGCACCCGGGCACTGAGCCACTTCAAGCAGGGCGAGATCCGCGTGCTGGTGGCGACCGATATCGCCGCACGTGGCCTGGATATCAAGCAGTTGCCCCAGGTGGTCAACTTCGAGCTGCCCAATGTGCCGGAGGATTACGTCCACCGGATCGGCCGTACCGGCCGGGCGGGTGAGAGCGGTCATGCCGTCTCGCTGGTGAGTGCCGATGAGGGCAAACTGCTGAGCGGTATCGAGAAGCTGATCAAGCAGGATCTGCCGAGGGAAGTGGTCGACGGCTTTGAACCCAGCGTGGCGCTGGTCACCAAAGCCGGGAACGACCAGGGGCGTGGTGGCCAGGGTGGCAGGCGCGATGCCAGCAGTCCTTCCCGCAACAACCGTCCGCGCCGTCGGGGTGGCCGCGGCCGTTCCGGAGGCGCTGCACGCGGCAATGGCGCAAGCGCTTCCGCAAGCCATTCCTGATCTTATCCGGGGCCGACGATCTGTCGGCCCCTTCCGTTTACTGCCGACCCGTTTACTGCCGGCTCAGAACCGGTAGCCCCGCCCAACCCTGTAGACCAACGGATCGATATCCACATCAACCGGTCTTGGATGGGGTTTCGGTGTCCGGCATGAACACGTCGCGTATCGACAGCGGCTTGCCGTCAGCACTCTGGACGGCCATCTCCCGAATCGGCTGGCCGGTGGCCCGGTCACGCAGATCCAGAGCGTCGCAGTTCGGCGCCGGGTTCCACTTGTCGCCCCACTGACGCAGGGCAACCACCACCGGGAACAGGTCCCGGCCTTTCCCGGTCAGCCGGTATTCGTGCCGCGAGCCATGCTCGCCCACTTCCACCTTGCGCAACACGTCATTGTCCACCAGTCGGGCCAGGCGGTCACAGAGGATATTGCGGGCGATGCCCAGCTCCTGCTGGAAGTCCACGAAGCGGCGGGTGCCGTACATTGCCTGCAGCACGATCAGCAGTGACCACCAGTCCCCGACTTCATTGAGGGCCCGGGCCACGGAACAGTTGGAATCATCAAAACGTTTTCTGGCCATAATCCGAGTCTACCGAAAAGGGTTGCATTTTAAAACCAGATTAAATAGGGTTGCATAACGAAACCAAATTTGCCGACCGTCATCCGGCTCCCCATTCCTCAGGAGGCTACTGCCATGACCATGAATCTGGGTCCGCTGTTCGATCCCTTCGAACTCCACAACCTGAAACTGCGCAATCGCGTCGCCATGGCACCGATGACCCGCAACTTCTCGCCCGGCAACGTGCCCGGCGACAACGTGGTGGATTACTACCGCCGCCGAGCCGAGGGCGGTGTGGGCCTGCTGATCACCGAAGGCACCACCGTGAACCACCCGGCCGCCAACGGGTATGAAAACGTACCGGCGTTCCACGGCACCGAATCCCTGGCGGGCTGGAAGAAGGTCGTTGATGCCGTCCACGAAGCCGGCGGGTCGATCTTTCCGCAGCTGTGGCACGTGGGCGCGGTGCGCAAGCAAGGCATGGAGCCGGATCCGTCTGTGCCGGGCTACAGCCCGTCGGGCCTGTACGCGCCGGGCAAACCCAACGGCAAGGCCATGACCAAAGAGGATATCGCCGACGTGGTCAACGCCTTTGCCGATGCCGCCCAGGACGCCAAGGCGCTGGGCTTTGACGGTGTCGAGATCCACGGCGCCCACGGCTACCTGATCGACCAGTTCTTCTGGGAAGGCACCAACCAGCGGGACGACGAGTACGGCGGCAGCCTGGCCAACCGCTTGCGCTTTGCCGTCGAGATCATCGAGGCGGTGCGCCACCGGGTCGGCCCGGACTATCCCATCATGCTGCGTTTCTCCCAGTGGAAGATGCAGGACTACGACGCCAAGCTGGCCCGAACACCGGAAGAGCTGGAAGCCTTCCTCAAGCCGCTGGCGGACGCCGGTGTGGATATCTTCCACGCGTCCACCCGCCGCTTCTGGGAGCCGGAATTCGAGGGCTCCAACCTCAACCTGGCCGGCTGGACCCGGAAGCTTTCCGGCAAGCCCACCATGTCCGTGGGCAGCGTCGGCCTGACCGAAGACTTCATCAGCGGCACTTTCGCGTCCAAGAAGGAAGCGGTGGAGCAGTCCGGCATCGACGAGCTGGTCGAGCGCATGAATAACCACGAGTTCGAGCTGATCGCCGTGGGTCGCGCCCTGTTGCAGGATCCGGAGTGGCTGGTGAAGGTGAAGGAAGGCCGCATCGGCGATGTCGAGCCGTTCGCCAGGAAGTCCCTGGCCAAGCTGTACTGATTGCGGTCAAAGCGATTGTGGGCCGGCTTACCGGTCCGTAATCGCACGCGTCACATTGTTGCGTATGATGGAGACATCATCCATTGACGGAGTGACGTGATGCCAGGAATGAAACCGCTCTTCGGCGCCGTGGTCATTGCCACGGCGCTCACTGCCGGCTGTGCCACGGTCGGCCACGATTTCCCCACCGAGAACGTCGACCAGATCCGCATCGACCAGACCACCCGCGCCGACATCCGGCAGATGTTTGGTGAGCCCTGGCGCACCGGGATCGAGGACGGCAAGTCCACCTGGACCTACGGCAAGTATCGCTGGTCCGCCTTCAGCGACGCCCAGACCACCGACCTGGTGGTGCGCTTCAACGCCGACGATACGGTCGATTCCTACGTTTACAACACGACCAAGAAGTAAACACCCACTATCTCTTCTGGGTCAGTTTTTACTGGCCCAGCGGGCGATGGTCTCGGGTGGCAGGGATTCCACCAGCGCGCCGCGGAACTGACGGTTGATGAAGTGTTCGGTCTCAAGCTGGATGCGGTCGCGCTGATCGGGCTTTTCGATGTAGTCCATGGCCCGGAACAGGATGTAGCGGATCGTCATGTGGGAGATCTCGTGGACCGTGGCGTCGTCGACGCCGGGCACCAGGCGGCGCTCGATGATGTCCTCGGCCATCTCCCGGGCGCTGGCGTCCAACTGGTTCTCCAGGGCCCGGCGCAGCACCGGTGACGGGCCGTGCAGTTCGCGCACCGCCACCGTGGTCGCCGCGGCGTTGTTCAGAAAGTAGTGATAGACGAAGGCGACCGTCTCCCGGGACGCCTGGTCGGAACTCTCCGCCATCCGGCGCAGTTCCCGTACGCCGGTTTTCATCTCTTCGGCGATGTACCCCAGCACCTGCAGGCCGAACTCATCGAGGTTGCGGAAATGCCGGTAGAAGGTGTTGGGATTCAGCCCCGCCTCCCGCGCCAGTTCGCGCAGACCCAGTGACGTCAGGCTGCGGCTTTCGGTAATCAGCCGCAGGGCTGCCTGCACCAGCTTCAGTTTTCCTCCGGTCATCACGCTCATCAGGACGCCTTCTTGTCGCTATGGGCCAAACGCCTGGTTTTCGATCCGCAAAAGTATACAGTCGTCTACATGGGGGTGTATACATCTGTCTACTGGCTC
Organism: Marinobacter halodurans; assembly: GCF_004327985.1. Classification (GTDB taxonomy): domain Bacteria; phylum Pseudomonadota; class Gammaproteobacteria; order Pseudomonadales; family Oleiphilaceae; genus Marinobacter_A; species Marinobacter_A halodurans. The sequence goes on along the minus strand of NZ_SJDL01000011.1, from coordinate 29,018 downwards.
GGGTAGACAGGTGTCTACTCACGAGCGATCGCTGACAACAGGACGCGCACGAGCGACAACGAGGTGTGGTGGTTATGACTGACAAGACCCCGATTGCAATCATCGGCACCGGCTTTGCCGGGCTGGGCATGGGCATCAAGCTGAAGGAAGCCGGCTACGAGGATTTCGTGATCCTGGAGCAGGGCAGCGACGTCGGGGGCACCTGGCGCGACAACCACTATCCGGGTTGCGCCTGCGACGTCCAGTCAGCGCTGTATTCCTTTTCCTTCGAGCAGAACCCGAACTGGTCGCGGATGTACGCCCAGCAGGGCGAAATCCTCGATTACCTGCGCCATTGCGCTGAGAAGTACGGGCTGATGAAGCACATCCGCTTCAACACACACCTGGCGACCGCCCACTACGACGAGCAGCGCAATGTCTGGAAGCTGGAAACCGCCGACAGCCCGGCGCTGTGGGCGTACATGCAGAAGCATGACCTCAAGCCCGGCGATGCCCTGGACGTGAACGATCCCGACCTGCCGGCTTTCGAGGCCATGGAGGTCAACATCCTTGTCTCCGGCATGGGCGGGCTGAGCACGCCGGCCTATCCGAACATACAGGGCCTGGACCGGTTCAGGGGCAAGATGTTCCATTCCCAGGACTGGGACCACGGGTACGACCTGAAAGGCAAGCGCGTGGCTGTGATCGGCACCGGTGCCAGCGCCATCCAGTTTGTGCCGGAGGTGGCGAAGGAAGCGGCCCGCGTGGATCTGTACCAGCGTACGCCGCCGTGGGTTATGCCCAAGCCGGATCGCCCCATGAAGGGCTGGGAGCAGGCCCTGTTCCGCCGGGTGCCGGCGGCCCAGTCGGCGCTGCGCAACGCCATCTACTGGCAGCTCGAATCCCGCGTGTTGGCACTGGCGCTCAACCCGCGCCTGATGAAGGTGGCCGAGCTGGAAGCCCGTCGCCATATCCGCAAGCAGATCCCCGACAGGACCCTGCGCAGGAAGGTGACGCCGGACTACACCATTGGCTGCAAGCGCATCCTGCTGTCCAACAACTACTACCCAGCACTGGCACAGGACCACGTGGATGTGCGCACCGATGGTATCCAGGAAGTCACGGCCGGCGGGGTTGTGGATAAAAACGGCGTCGAGCGGGAAGTGGATGCCATCATCTTCGGCACCGGTTTCAGGGCCCAGGATCCGATTCCCCACGGCATGATCTTCGGCCGCGGCAACCGCGACCTGCTGGACGCCTGGCGCGATGGTGCCGAAGCCTACAAGGGAACCACCGTGCACGGCTTCCCCAACTTCTTCATACTGGTGGGCCCCAACACCGGGCTGGGGCACAGTTCGATGGTCTACATGATCGAATCCCAGATCCAGTACGTGATGGATGCCCTGGCCCAGATGCGCCAGCAGGGCTGGGAAGCGGTCGATGTGAAGGAAGGCGTGCAGGCGGACTACAACGCCATGTTGCAGGCGAAGTCCGACGGTTCCGTCTGGGACAGCGGCTGCAACAGCTGGTACGTGAACGAGAACGGCAAGAACACCACCCTGTGGCCGAGCTTTACCTGGGCCTTCCGGCAGCAGACGAACCGGTTCGACGCGCAGCAGTATGTGTGTGAGACATCGGCGTCATTGCGGGAAGTGGCCGGGGAGGCCGTGCCGGCCTGAGGCGGGCTTCGGCCTGACAGGGAAAATGTAGCGGACGCTTCAGCTTCCGAGCGGGCCGCAGGCTCGCCGAATAACCCCGGGGCCCTGCCGGGCCCTCCGAAGCTGAAGCGTCGGCTACATTGTCTGGGGGGTGAGGCTGAACTCAGGACACCAACGTCCCGCCATCTACCGCCAGACACTGCCCGGTAATATGCCGGCCGGCCTCGGAAGCCATCAGCACCGCGGCGCCTTTCAGGTCTTCCTCACCGCCAAACCGGTTCAGCGGAATGCGGTCCAGCATGGTGTCGCCCTGGGCGTCCAGCAGGCCCTGGGACATCTTGGATGGGAAGAAGCCCGGGCACAGGGCGTTCACGTTGATGTTGTGGTGGCCCCATTCCGCGGCCAGCGCCCGGGTGAAGTTCACCACGGCGCCTTTGCTGGTGTTGTAGGCGATGGTCTTCATGGCTTCCGGGTTGCCGGACAGGCCAGCGATGGAGGCGATGTTGATGACCTTGCCGGTGTGGCGCGGGATGAAGCACTTCTTGGCCACCGTCTGGGTCAGGAAGAAGACCGCGTTGACGTTGAGGTTCATCACCTTCATCCAGCCCTCGGCTGGGTAATCCTCGGCGGGTGCGCCCCAGGTGGCGCCGGCGTTATTCACAAGGATGTCGATGTCGCCCAGTCCGGCGACGATTTTATCCACAACCGCCGGAATGCCTTCCAGGTCGGACATGTCCGCCGCCAGGGTCATCACCTCGACGCCCTGTTGTTTGAGGTGCGCTTCCGCGTCATCCAGTTCATGCTGCTTGCGGGCGGTGAGGGCGACCTTGGCCCCCATCTCGCCCAGTGCTTCGGCCATCTGCAGACCCAGACCCCGGGAACCGCCGGTGATCAGGGCCACCTTGCCGCTCAGGTCGAAGAGTTGTTTAACGCTCACTCACTTCCCCTTATGGTTGGAGCAGGTGCTGCCGTGACGACAGCACCCGTCGGGTTTCAGGCGCTTTTCAGCAGCCCGTCGCTGACTTGTCCGAGATGGTAGTCGGCATCGCCGAACTGCAGGTTGATCAGCGTCAGCCGCTTGAACAGGTGGGCGGCGAACATCTCGTCCGTCACGCCCATGCCACCGTGCAACTGCACCGCCTGCTGGCCCACGAATCGGGCCGACTGACCCACCAGCGCCTTGGCCATCGAGATGGCTTCACGCCGCTGCTTGCGGTCGTCGGAGTCCGCCATGCTGGCGGCCAGGATGGCCATGGATTTGGCCTGCTCGGCGGCAATGAACATGTCCGCCAGACGGTGCTGGACCACCTGGAACTTACTGAGGGGCATGCCGAACTGCTGGCGCGTCTTGACGTAGTCCAGGGTGGTTTCGTTGAGGGCCTCCATCGCACCGACCGCCTCGGCGCACAGGGCGGCGATGGCCCGATCCACGCCTTTCTCGACGATGGGCATGGCCTGGCCACGGGCGCCGATGCGGTCGTCGTCGCTGACCATCACGCTGTCGAGAATCACGTCGGCCACCCGATGACCGTCATGGGTGGTGTATTCCTCGATCTCGACGCCGGAGGTGTCGTGGTTGACCAGGAACAGGGACACGGGCTCCGTCGGGCGACCGTGCCGGCGTCCGGAGACGATCAGGTAGTGGGCGCCGGCGGCATTCAGCACGGCTGTCTTGCGACCGTTCAGGATGTAATCGGCGCCGTGTTTCTGGATTTCCGTGCGGACGTAGTCCAGGTTGTGGCGCCCGCCAGGCTCCTGATGCGCGAACGCCAGGAATTCCTCCCCGGAGGCGATTTTCGGCAGGATCCGCTCCTTCTGTTCCTCGGAGCCGGCATCCTCGATAATCCCAGCGCCCAGGACCACGGTGGACAGGTAGGGCTCGACCACCAGGGCGCGGCCAAAGCTTTCCATCACCAGCAGGGTATCCATCGCGTTGCCACCCAGGCCGCCGTATTCTTCCGGTAGGGTGTATCCCAGCAGGCCCATCTCCGCGAAGGCGTTCCAGGTGGGCTTATCGAGCCCGTTGCCCGCGGCAATAATGTCCCGGCGCTTGTCGAAGCCATACTCGTTGGCCAGGAAGCGGCGCAGGGAGTCCTGCAGCATTTGCTGTTCTTCGGTCAGATTGAAGTTCATGATGCGCGCCTCCTTACAGTCCCAGAACCCGTTGGGCGATGATGTTGCGCTGGATCTCGTTGGACCCGCCAAAGATCGACAGCTTGCGCATGTTGAAGTAGTCGCCGGCTGCCGGCGTGGCGTCGGGCGAGCCGACGCGCGAACCGGGATAGTCCGGCTCCAGGGCGTCGGGAATATAGGCCAGGGCGTCCGGCCCCACGGCTTCCATCACCAATTCGAACAGCGCCTGACCGATCTCGGTGCCGCGAATCTTGAGGATCGAGGCCTGCGGACCGGGACCGTTCTCGTCGGTCAGCACGCGTAATACCGTCAGTTCCAGCGCGCACAATTCGATTTCCAGCTGGGCCAGGCGGTCGCGGAAACGGGTATTCTCGATGAGCACCCGGTCGCCATCCGGTTGTTCCTCGGCGATGTCACGGAGCCGTTTCATCATGGCTTTCCATTGGCCGACATTGGCCAGGCCGGTGCGTTCATGGCCCAGCAGGAACTTGGCGTAGGTCCAGCCCTTGTTCTCCTCGCCCACAAGGTTTTCCACCGGCACCTTCACATTGTCGAAGTAGACCTCATTAATCTCGTGCTCGCCGTCGAGCATGGTGATGGGCCGCACCTCGATACCCGGGGTGTTCATGTCGATCAGCAGGAAGGAGATGCCCTCCTGGGGCTTGCCCTCGTTGCTGGTGCGCACCAGGCAGAAGATCCAGTTGGCGTGCTGGCCCAGGGTGGTCCAGGTCTTCTGGCCGTTGACGACGTAATGATCCCCTTCACGAACCGCCCTGGTCTTCAGCGAGGCGAGGTCGGAACCGGCCCCGGGTTCGGAATAACCCTGGCACCACCAGTCCTCACCACTGAGGATGCGCGGCAGGTACCTTTCCTTCTGCTCCTCGTTACCGAACGTCATGATCACCGGAGCCACCATGCGCAGGCCGAAGTCCAACTGGCGCGGCGCACCGGCGAGGGCGCATTCCTCCTCGAAAATCAGTTGCTCGACGGGCGACCAGCCCGGGCCGCCGTACTCCCTGGGCCACGTCGAAGCGCCCCAGCCCTTGTCGAACAGAATCTTCTGCCAGCGCTGGGTCATTGCCTTGTCCGGGCGCAGGCGTTTCTTGACACGTTCACGAATGTCCTTGGGGAGATTGTCTTTCAGGAACCGGCGCACTTCCTCGCGGAAGGCCTCCTGTTCGGGGGTATAGTTCAGGTCCATGGCTAACCTCGTTGTCAGGTCGACGTCTGGAAATGCTGTCTTGTTGTGGGTGTTCGTTTTAAATGTAGCTGATGGTTTGGTGTTCGGTGGTTCTACAGATGCTGGCAAGTCATTTTCACCTCATGGGCGCTCACTCCAGACTTGCCGGGAAGCCAGGGGATGCCCTTGCCGAAGGAGGGACAGGGATGTCCCGGTCGTATTAGCCGGCCAGGGAAGGCCGTCTAATACAGCGTAGGCAAGGGTGTCCACTGGCTTCCTGCTCGAGCTTGCAAACTTGGGGCTGAAACCAGTGAATGTCATCGCTTCCGTCGCCTAAGAGGGCCGTCCATGGCCGCTTATGCGACGAGGACATCCTGTCCTCTGCTCCAGCGATGGCATCCACTGGTTTCGATCAAGCCTTTGCGCCAACCTCCAAAGCATCAGCCTCAGGTGTACGTCAGGCGACCTCGAACAGCCCGGCCGCACCCATGCCGGTGCCGACGCACATGGTCACCACCACATACTTTACGCCGCGCCGTTTGCCTTCGATCAGGGCATGGCCGACCAGGCGGGAACCGGTGGTGCCGTAAGGGTGGCCCACGGCGATCGCGCCGCCGTTCACGTTCAGGCGATCCATCGGGATGCCCAGCTTCTCCTGGCAATACAGCACCTGGACGGCGAAGGCTTCGTTCAGTTCCCACAGACCAATGTCGTCGACGGTCAGACCATGACGCTTGAGCAGTTTGGGCACGGCGAACACCGGACCGATGCCCATCTCGTCCGGCTCACAGCCGGCGACAGCAAAGCCGCGGAAGATGCCTAGCGGTTCGATGTTGCGCTGCTGTGCCAGTGTGCCGTCCATCAGGACACAGGCGGACGCGCCGTCGGAGAACTGGCTGGCGTTACCGGCCGTGACCACGCCGCCGGGCATGGCCGAGCGGATCTTGCTGACGCCTTCCAGGTTGGTATCCGGGCGGATGCCTTCGTCCTGGCTGACGGTGACCTCTTTCGTGCTCAGTTGGCCGGTGGCCTTGTCCGCCACGCCCATGGTGGTGGTAATCGGCACGATCTCGTCGTCGAACCTGCCGTCTTCGCGGGCCTTGGCGGCCAGTTGCTGGGAGCGCACGCCATACTCGTCCATGGCTTCTTTCCTGATGCCATAGCGCTCGGCGACGGTCTCGGCGGTCTGCAGCATGGACCAGTAGAGCTCCGGCTTGTTTTTCGCCAGCCAGGGCTCCATCAGGTAGTTCTGGTTGACGTTGGCCTGGACGGTGGAGATGGACTCCACACCGCCGGCCACCATCACCGGCACTTTATCCACAGCGATGTGCTGGGCCGCCATGGCGATAGCCTGCAGGCCGGACGAGCAGAACCGGTTGATGGTGGCGCCGCCGACGGTGACCGGCAGTCCGGCGCGGATCGCACCCATGCGGGCCACGTCGTTACCGGTGGAGCCTTCGGGCAGGGCACAGCCCATCAGCACGTCTTCGATTTCGTTGGGATCGACCTTCGAGCGCTCGACCGCATGCTGGATGGCATGGCCGGCCAGGGTGGCGCCGTGGGTCATGTTCAGCCCGCCGCGCCAAGACTTGGCCAGCGGGGTACGGGCGGTGGATACGATGACGACATCATTGGACATAACCATTCTCCTGTTGGCGGGCCTGCCCGGAGGCAACCCCGCTGAAATTCGTTGACCGGATACCCGAGTTATTTGGCGCGCTCATCGAAACGCTTGCCTTCGGCGGCGCAGCGCGCCAGCAGCGGCGCCGGTTCCCAGAAGCCCGGCTGGGTGTGGGTGTCGGCGAAGGGTTCCATGGCGCGGACCACATTGGGCAGGCCCACTTCCTCGGCGTAGTGCATGGGGCCGCCGCGGAACACCGGGAAGCCGTAGCCGGTCAGGTACACCATGTCGATGTCGGAGGCGCGCTGGGCGATGCCTTCGTCCAGCAGGCGGGCGCCCTCGTTGACCAGGGCGTAGACGCAGCGCTCGACGATTTCCCGGTTGCTGATCTTGCGCGGGGTGATGCCCAGCTCGGCGCGGACCTCGTCCACCACCTTGTCCACTTCGGGGTCGTGCAGGGCGTTGCGGTTGCCCGGCTCATAGCGGTAGAAGCCGGCGCCGGTCTTCTGGCCGTAGCGGCCCATTTCGCACAGGCGATCGGCCACGACCATCTTCGTCATGTCCGGGTGCTCGGCATACAGGCGCTTGCGGATGGCCCAGCCGATGTCGCCGCCGGCCAGGTCCGCCATGCGCAACGGGCCCATGGCGAAGCCGAACTTCTCGATGGCCTTGTCGATCTGCTGCACCGTGGCGCCTTCTTCCAGCATCAGGATCGCTTCACGCTGGTACTGGTTGATCATGCGGTTGCCGATGAAACCGTCGCAGACGCCGGAGACCACGGCGGTCTTCTTGATGGTCTTGGCCAGCTTCATGGCGGTGGCCAGCACGTCCTTGGCGGTCTTGTCGCCGCGCACTACTTCCAGCAGCTTCATGATGTTGGCCGGGCTGAAGAAGTGCAGGCCGATCACGTCTTCCGGCCGCTTGGTGAAGCTCGCGATCTTGTTCAGGTCCAGGGTGGAGGTGTTGGAGGCGAGGATCGCGCCGGGCTTGCAGGTGGCGTCCAGCGTCTCGAACACGGACTGCTTGACGCCCATGTCCTCGAACACCGCCTCGATGACCAGATCCGCGTCCTTGAGGTCGTCATAGGACAGGCTGGGGGAGAGCAGGTCCATGCAGGCTTTCGCCTTGTCTTCGCTCATCTTGCCTTTCTTCACCCGGCCTTCGTAGACCTTCTGGATCGCTGCGACGCCCCGGTCCAGGCCTTCCTGCTTCATCTCCACCAGAGTCACAGGGATGCCGGCGTTGAGGAAGTTGATGGTAATGCCGGTGCCCATGGTGCCGCCGCCGATCACGCCGACCTTTTGGATGTCGCGGGTCGGGGTGTCGCTCGGCACGTCGGCGATCTTGCTGGTCAAGCGCTCGGCAAAGAAAGCATGGCGCAGGGCCTTGGATTCCGGCGTCTGCAAAAGATTGGCGAAGGCTTCGCGCTCGACGGCCATGCCCTGGTCAAACGGCTTGGTGACGGCGGCTTCCACCGCGTCCACGCACTTCAATGGAGCCGGGTAGTTCCTGGCCACGGCGCCCACGGTGTTGCGGGCAAACATGAAGAAGCCTTCCGGGTTTTCGTGGTGGGCCTTCAGGTCGCGCACGCGCTTGAGCGGCAGGTTCTCGCTGACCACCTTTTTCGCGTACGCCAGGGCTCCTTCCAGCAGGTCGCCGTCGACAATGTCATCGAACAGCGGGCTGCCCTGGAATTGCTTGGCCGGCACGGCCACGCCGGAGACGATCATGTTCAGGGCGTGCTCGACGCCGATCACCCGCGGCAGACGCTGGGTGCCGCCGGCGCCGGGCAGGATGCCCAGCTTCACTTCCGGCAGGGAAATCTGCGCGTCCGGCCTGGCGACGCGGTAATGACAGCCCAGGGCCAGTTCCAGGCCGCCACCCATGCAGGCGCCGCTGATGGCGGCGATGACCGGCTTCTTCGTCGTCTCGAGGTAGTTGATGACGGTCGTCAGGATCGGCTCGGCCAGCATCTTCGATGTACCGAACTCGCTGATGTCGGCGCCGCCGGAGAAGGCGCGGTCGGAGCCGATGAGGACCACGGCCTTGATGGCGTCGTCGCCTTCGGCCTGCTTGATGCCGTCGACAATTCCCTGGCGCAGGGCGAGCCCCAGGCCGTTCACCGGCGGGTTATCCAGGCGGATGACGGCGATCTCGCCGTTCACGTCGAAATGCGCGCTACTCATCGCGTTGCTCCTTGTTGGCAGGCGGGGCGAACGGTGGCGCCGACCCGCGCAAAAATGGAAGACAGGTGCCGGAGTCGTCGGAGATGACTCCATACACTGGTGTATTGTTTTTCCGTACACTAATGTATGTTGTGGGTGCGGTCAACGGTTGGCCGGTTCATGTAGAATCCCACGTCATGATGTCTCGACAGGAACAATGAGCGGTATGAGTGAAGCGAAAACCCGGGCCAAACGCAGTCGGTCTGCCACCGGCGACAAGAGCCAGCTCACCCGTGACGACTGGCTGGATGCGGCCGCCGGTGAAGTCGCGGCTGGCGGGTTCAGTCACCTGCGGGTGCTGACCCTGGCCAAGAAGCTGGGCGTCACCCGGGGCAGCTTCTACTGGCACTTCAGGGACCACGAAGACCTGGTAGTCAGCTTCCTCAACCGCTGGCGCGACCGCCGCCTGCACGAACTGCAGTACTGGAAGCCCCAGGGCGGGGATGTGGAAACCGAACTGCGCCAGATCCTGGAATTGCTGCTGACCGACGCCGCCCGCAACGTGCGCCGTTTGCAGGTGGAGCTGGCGGTCCGCGACTTCGCCCGTCGCAACACCTACGCCGCCGAACTGGTGGCGGAGGTGGACGAGGCGCGGATCAGCCAGAATGCCTCCCTGTTCAGTCGCATCAGCAGCGACCCTGAACGGACCCGGGACCTGTCCCTGCTGCTCTATGTGGCTACCATCGGCTCCCAGGTGGTCCTGACCGGGCGCAGCGGCGAGGAGGATGACATTGGCCGTATCGAGGACCTGATGGCGCGGATCGTGATGGGGCAGCGGGATTCATGAACGGGTCTTAAAGGATTGGTAACGGCGCCGTAAACCGGGAACGTGATAGCGTGTCAGCAACAAGAATGGCCAGGGAGTAACCGCCATGAAACGCTTGTTGATGACCACCGTTCTGCTGGCCGGTTCCGTCGGTACCGCCCAGGCCCACGGCGATCACCACCATCGCGACCACGACTATCGCGACGATCATCACGACCGGTACGATCACCATTACCGGGATGACTACGACGTGGTCGAGTACCGGGAGTACCGCGTGCACCGGGACCTGCCCCCGGGCCTGCGCAAGAAAGTCCACAGGGGCCGACCGTTGCCTCCGGGCTGGCACAGGAAGCTGCACCGCGGCGGCTATCTGCCCGTTGCCTACGATCGCTACTGGGAAGTGCACCACATTGACCGTTACTACGATCGCGTTCACATTGAGGACAAGGTCTATCGGGTCATTCGCGACACCCGGGAAATTATCGACATTCTCAACAATTCCTGAGGGCGATGGCGAGTATGAGGGGCGAATGCCCGGCAAAGGGCTTACCGTTTGGTAACGGTGGCCTGAGGCGGGAACGTGATAGCTTGCCTCCAGACAAAATGGCCAAGGAGTAACCGCCATGAAACGTTTGTTGATGACTGCTGTGCTTATGACCGCGGTGATGGGCGTGGCCCACGCCAGTAACTCTCATCACGACAACCTGCCGCCGGGCCTGCAGAAAAAGGCCGACCGGGGCGAGTCGCTGCCGCCGGGCTGGCAGAAGAAGCTGCACCGCGGTGATCATCTGCCTGACGACTACTATCGTTACGGTGAAGTCCACCACATTGACGGCCGGTATGACCGCGTCCGCATCGAAGACAAGGTCTATCGCGTGATTCGCGACACCCGGGAGATCGTGGACATCCTCAACAACTCCTGACGACAACCGCTATCGCGATGGCGCTAAGCGATCGCGGAGAGCGGCAAATCCCGGGCAGGTGCGCTAACCTTGCGGTCCATTCACCGGATTCCGTGACAAGGACGCGCCCATGCCCATTGCCGTGCACTACTGCCTCACTGTCCTGATCTGGGGCCTCACCTGGACGGCCATTCGCCTGCAGGTGGAATCGGCACCGGTGGATATCTCGGTGTTCTACCGGTTTGTACTGGCGGCGGCCGTCACCCTGGGTGTCCTCAAGCTGGTGCGCAAGCTGCCCCGGCTGACGCTCGCACAGCATCGCTGGCTGGTCCTCCAGGGCCTGACGCTCTACAGCGTCAACTTCCTGCTCATCTATCGCGCCGCTGAATCCATGACCTCCGGCCTGCTGGCGGTGGTGTTCTCCCTGGCGGCGCTGTTCAACGCCTTCAACGGCTGGCTGTTGCTGCGCCTGGCCCCCAATCGCCGGATATACCCGGCCGTGGCGCTGGGCGTTACCGGCGTCGCGCTGCTGTTCTGGAACGACCTGGAGTTGGGTAACGCCCGGGCGTCGGCGATCCTGTTCGCACTGGCCGGAACCTACTGGTTCTCGTGCGGCAACCTGATCAGCCTCAAGGTGCGGGCGGCGGAGGTGTCCCTGCTGGCAGGCAATGCCTGGGCCATGTTCTATGGTGCGGTGATCCTGGGCGTCTGGTGCCTGGTCAAGGGGGTGGACTGGCAGCTGCCTGCGGCGCCCAGCTTCTGGGGGGCGACCCTGTTCCTGGCGATTCCCGGGTCGATCATCGCCTTCTACAGTTATCTGACGGTGATCCGGGTGCTCGGGGCCGACCGGGCGGGTTATGCGACGGTGCTGTTTCCGGTGGTGGCGCTGAGCGTGTCGACCTGGCTGGAGGGGTTCCAGTGGACCACGTCCGCGGTGATCGGTGCGGTGCTGGCCCTGCTGGGTAACTACGTGCTGTTCCGTAAGCCGGTGGCACCGAAAGCCGGCGCCACCGCGTCCTGATCTGCGTCTATTCCTTGAAGAAGGCGTTCAGGTGCCGGGCGACATCCGCCGGCTGCTCCTCCTGCAGGAAGTGGGCGGCATCCACCTGCTCCACGCGGATGCTCTCGAAGCAATCCCCAATGTGATTCAGGTACTCCGGGATGATCACCCTGTCCCGATTGCCGTAGATATACAGCCCCGGCATCGGCCACACGTGGCCGGCGGTGGTGGCCCAGCGTTTGGCGTCGTCGTGGAAGGTGCGGTAGTAGTTGGCGCTGGCGCCCGGCGTGCCGGGAATGCGGAACATGCGCACGTATTCGCGCAGGGCGTCGTCCGGGAAGCCGTCGCGGCTCCAGGTGCGCAGGAAATGCCGGAGCCAGGTTTCCTCGTTGCCGGGGATCATGGCCTCCGGCAGGTCCGGCGTCTGCAGGAAGTGCTGGTACCAGTAGACGCTACCGCTGCCCGAGCGCACCGTCTCGATCACTTCCCGGTTGCCTTTCAGGTTGTTGATGATCGCAATATTCATGATCACCAGCCTGTTGACCCGGTCCGGGATCGCCAGCGCGATCTCCTGGGCCACGATGCCGCCCCAGTCGTGGCCCACCAGATAGACGTCGTCGATTTCCAGCGTATCGAGCAGGGCCATCACGTCCCGCGCCAGGGCCACCTTGCGATAGGGTTCCTGGCCCGGGGTGCGTTCGCTGTCGCCCAGCCCGCGCAGGTCCGGCGCGATCAGGTGCAGCCCCGGATCCAGGTGTTCGGCCACACCGTTCCAGCAGTAACTGCTTTCCGGCCAGCCGTGGATCATGACCACCACCGGCCCATCGGCCGGCCCGCTTTCGCGGTAGGCAAACTGTCCGCGTGGTGTCTCCAGTATTTTCGGGCTGCTCAGTGGCATGGGCTCTCCGCTTGTTGCGATCTCAGGGCGTCAGCTTCCCACAGTACACCAGTGTATGGAAACCCCATGGGTGGCGGTTGCAACTACGCATAGTCGCCATCGAGGGACTAGGCTATGGTCTGCACCCCCTTGAGTTGCCTCGTATTTACGGACCGGAATCGCCATGCTGCACACTTTTCTCGCCACTTACCTGAGTAGCGCCATCCGCTTCCTGTTCCTGCTGGCGCCGTTCTTCGTCGTCACCATGTTCCTGGCCCTGACCCGGGGCGACGACGCCGGCCAGAAGAAACGGGTGATCAACCGTGCCGTGTTTTCGGCGTTGATCCTGGGGCTGGTACTGTTCTTTGCCGGTCCGCTGCTGTTCGAGGCCATCGGCATTACGCTCAATTCCTTCCGGATCGGTGCCGGATCGCTGCTGTTCCTGACCGCCATCAGCCTGGTCACCAGTGGCACCCGCAACCACGCCACCAGCCTGCCGGAGGAAAACCGGGACGACGTGGCGGTGGTGCCGCTGGCGATTCCCATCATCATCGGGCCGGCCACCATCGGTGCCATCCTGGTGTACGGTGCCGAACTGAAGACGCTACCGGAGATGACCGGTGGCGTGCTGGGCCTGGTCACCGGCCTGCTGGCGCTGGCGACGCTGCTGCACCTGTCGGGCTACCTGGAAAAGGCGCTGGGGACCACCGGGCTGAATATCATGTCGAAGATCAGCGGTCTGATCCTGTCGGCCATGGCGGCGGAGATCGTAATGTCCGGCATTGCCGGCTTCATCCAGGCGTCGGGGCTGGCGGGCTGATCGGTGGGACCTTTACAGGATATGCCTTAAAAACGGGGTGACGGGGCCGGGTTCACCTGCGTTATCATCAGAGATTCGCCAGGGGATGTCATGTGGCATCCCCGGACCTGAACGGGGGCGGAGGGCCTATGGATCTCGACAATCCTGCTGCGATCCACCGCATGGTACAGCTGTTCTACGCGAGCCTGCTGGATGATCCGGTCATGGAACCGGTGTTCATGGAGGTCGCCGGCGTGCACCTGGCCGAGCACCTGCCGCTGATCGAGGGTTACTGGTGCAAGATGCTGCTGGGCAAGGACACCTACCACCGCAACATGGTCTACCGTCATGAGCGGGTGCACGACAAGTTCCCGCTGAGCCGCGAGCATTTCGAGCTGTGGTTCGACCACTTCAACCACACCCTCGATGCCCACTTCGAGGGGCCCTACACGGAGAAGGCCCGCAAACTGGCGCGCCGGATCCTGCGTAACCTGGCGCGCTGGCTGAATGCCCGGGACCAGGAACTGGCGGGCATGGCGGAGAGCGATTCCTACTGATCCACCGGACAGTGCGCGTTGACCGGTGCCCAGTGGGGCGGCTCTGCGACACCCGGCATATCGCCGGTGGTCGGACGGATGGCCTTGAAGATTTGGCCCTTGTAGGTGACCCACTGGCCGACGGTATAGGTACCGGAAAAGGTCCAGTCCGGCGCCGGCTTGCAGTCCGCTTCCGACAGGGCGCCCGATTTGCCGGATGCCTTTCCGGATTTCCCGACGTTACCGGCGGCACCCGTCTTCTTGCCTTTGACGGTCGCCCGGGTGGGGGGCTTGCAGTCCGGTGCCTTCTCCAGCGGCTTCCAGGCGAAACCACCCCCGTCCGGCCGCTTACCCTCCTGCCATTCCTGGGCCGCCCACCACCGACCGTCGTAGAAGACGATCTCGCCGGCATCGTAATAGCGGCCCGGCAGCCAGGCATTGTCTTCCGGAGTGCAGCTGCGCTCCAGCGCGCTGGCATCCAGGGTGGTCAGGAAAAGCACCAGAAACAGCAGAGTAGCAGTCAGTCGCATCGAGTCGTCCATCCGGGCCGGTCGGGAGACGGTCCTGTTGTCAGGTTGTTATCGTGCCAGACTGCCCGGGAACGGCGACCGGATCAAGCGTTATGAATGACGCGCCCGTCTCCGTAGTTCCCCCGGTGGCTGCCTCGCCCTCCATCGGTTACGCTTGCCGGTTCGCCATCGTCCGGCGAGGGAGCTGAAGAGGAGTAACGATCATGCAGCAATGGCTGATTCTCGGTGCCGCGATCTGTTTCGAGGTGATTGCCACGTCCGCGCTGAAGGCTTCGGAAGGTTTCTCGAAGTTCTGGCCCTCGCTGTTGGTGGTGGTCGGCTACGCGCTGGCGTTCTACTTCCTGGCCCTGACCCTGCGCACGATTCCCGTGGGCATTGCCTATGCCGTCTGGGCGGGTGTCGGTGTGGCGCTGATCACGCTGATCGGCTGGCTGGTGTTCAACCAGACACTGGACCTGGCGGCGGTGATCGGCATCCTGTTCATCGTCACCGGCGTGCTGATCCTCAACATTTTCTCCAAAGTGACGCCACACTAGTCCTCTTCCGGTCCCTGTTCCGGGCCGCGCGCTTCGGTGCCTATGTGGTAGGTGGCAAACCCGGCCATGACCACCTGGTCCACCGCCATGCCGATCACGCGGCCGTCCTGTTCGGCGCGGATGGGATGCTGGGCATTGGTGATCGGGTCGGTGACGATACCCAGCACTTCGCCGGCCACCACGTCGTCCCCCAGATCCACGTCACTGACCAGGATGCCGCCGTGCTTGGCGCGCAGCCAGGTTGAGTTGTAGTACACCGGTTCCGGCTTGCCCCAGACGAACAGCCGCGAAATCATGCCCTGCTTCTCCAGCAGGCTGTTGATGCTGTTCACCCCCGCCTTGATCTGCTTTTCCTGGATGCGCAGCGATTCGCCGGCCTCCATGGTGACGGCGACGATGCCATGGCTGGTGGCGGCCGTGCGCAACATCCCCGGCGTGCCCTGGCTGTGGATCACGGCCATCTTGTCGAAGCCTTCGGTGAACCTGGCCACCGAGCTGATGTGCATGTCGGCCCGCAGTTGGGCCAGGTTGGTGCGCTTGAGCGAGCCGGTGTGGATATCCACCAGCATGTCGCAGTGGCGGATGACGTCGTTGAACAGGGAGTGGGCCACACGGGAGGCCAGGCTGCCATTGGGGTCGCCGGGGAAGTTGCGGTTCAGGTCGCGCCGGTCCGGCAGGTAGCGGGAACCGCGCTGGAACCCCTGCAGGTTGACGATGGGCACGCCGATCAGCCGCCCGCTCAGCTCGTCGGCCTGGATGTCGTACATGACGCGCCGGATGATTTCGATGCCGTTGAGTTCATCGCCGTGGACGGCGCCGGTCAGGCACAGGTTGGGCCCGGGGCGGGCGCCGTTGATGACCAGCACCGGCGTGGGCTGGTTGAGGCCGGCCATGGTGGTGTCCGGCGTCCAGCCCAGCCGGGTGGTGGTGCCGGGCCGCACCTCGGTGCCGAGGATCACCAGTGGTTCGGCCGGAGGCGCTTCCTGCGGCGACTCGGCGGCGGTGGCCTCCTCGCTGGCGGTGGGTGCATCGGGTGTCGGGTTGGCGTCGTTCGCTTTGGGTTCGGCAGCCTCTGGCGTCACTGGCTTTTCAGCCGCTTCAGTGGTGGCTTCACCGCCCGGTTCCGGGGACTTCGGGGCGGGTTCGGGCGTGGGCGCGACTTGTTTCAGGTCGACGTTGGGAGCGACCCGGGTTGGCACGGCATCGGTATCTGCCGGGGCCGTGGCTGTCGTGCCTGCCGGACGTTCCGCATCGGCGGTTTTGCTCGCGCGCTCATCAGAACCCGGCATGGCCTGGCTGGCCTCGATATCCTCCACGCTCTCGTCTTCCGACAGCTCGACCGGGTGTGGCTGCTCCGGCACCGGTTCCTGCGCCCAGAGGGCGGCGCTGAAGAATAGGGCGCCCAGCGCCGGCAGGAATCGTCCGGTGCGGGTCGACGGCGGGGAAGACGGCATCATGGAAAGGCTACCTTTAACAACTGGAGTCAAATCGCGAGCGGCCTATTCTGCCTGTCGCCATGTGTGAACAACATTAAGATCCTGTTGTCTTCCGGCGCCGGATCAGCCAGCCGTAAACCAGCAGGTTCAGCAGCAGCACGCCGGCCCCCAGTGCGATCTGGACGCCGCGGGTCAGGCCCGGAGGATAGATTAAAGGTAGCAGGTAGTGAGCGATGAAGCTGCCACTGTAACCGGACTCGCCAGCCCAATGCCGCAACTCGATTTCCAGCGGGGTGAGCGGGCAGAGCCAGCCATTGAGCATCACCAGCGCTGCCCAGACCAGTGCCGGAAGGTGCAGCCAGAGAAGCCAGCGGCGCCACCGTATCGACAGTCCCCCGAGGACGGCAAACAGGATGAACAGCAGGTGCAGGACAAGGACGGCGTCTGCCGCCAGGCGCCAGATCATGGGGGTATCCGGGCAGGCGGTTGGCCGACCGCGGAGGGCCGGCCAACCGATCCGTATCAGCGACTCTTGATATCGCCGTTCTTGTCGGAAATCACGATCTCGACCCGCCGGTTCTGCTGACGGCCGGCGGCGGTATCGTTGGTGGCCACGGGATACTGCTCGCCATAGCCCTTGACCTCGACCCGGGATGACGCGATCCCCGCCAGCATCAGCGCATTACGCACCGACTCGGCGCGCCGCTCTGACAGCGTCTGGTTGTAGGACGCGGCGCCCGTGCTGTCGGTGTAGCCTTCCACACGGACCCGGCGTTCCGGGTACTCGTTCATGAAATCGGCCAGCTTCTGGACGGTGCGTTCACCGGCAGGTTTCAGGTCCGCCTTGTCCACGTCGAACAGCACGTCGCCCAGGGTCAGGACCATGCCGCGCTCGGTTTGCTTGGCCTGCAGTGCCTCCATTTCCGCTTTCAGCCGCTCCGCTTCGGTCTGGGCCTGCTGGGCCTTCATGGTCTGGGCCTGCAGCATCAACTGGTCGCGGCGGCTTTCCGCCGATCTGATTTCCTCCTGCAGCCGGGCCCGTTCGCCCTGTTGGCTGGCGATCTCGGCGTGACGGTTGGCCAGGTAGGCAGCCTGTTCGACCTTGCTGGTATCGGCTCCGTCGTCAAGCAGGCTCTCGGCCTTCTTCAGGGACAGCTCGGCCTCACGCAGCTGGGTTGAACCGGCACGGGCGACATAGGGATCGTCGGCAATGGCCTGGTAGGATGCGCGGGCCTCGTCGACCTTGGCGTTCTGCTGGGGGGTACTCGCGCAGGCGGTGAGCAAGGCTGACAGCGCCAACGCGGAACCCGACATCAATGTCCGTTTAGTCATGATGGTAACCTCCTGGAGTCCGCTTTATTGCTGCGTGTCGTTGATACGCTGGCGCAGCTGTTCGATGTTGGCGTTGATTTCCTCGACGGCCTTGCGCGCCTTGGCGGTTTCTGACCGGGCGGCGGCCAGTTGGGCATCGACCGTCGCCTGCTCCAGCTTGTCTTCGGCCTCATGGAACTTCTTGGCCTTGATCAGCTGCTCGGCATCCGCCACCTTGTTCTGGGCCCGGTTGAGCAGGACCGGTTCGAAGTCGCGGGCATCGGCGGATTCGGCCTGCTGGATTGCGTTCTCAGCGGCAGTCTTGTCTTCGGTGGGCATCTTCCCGGAACTGGCGCAGGCCGCCAACAGCGTTGACAGGCCCATGGCCAGTGCCAGACGGACGTAAACAGTCTGCCTATTCATGCACCCTCTCCTTGTGTTTGAGGTTTTTGTTCCAGCTTGCATGGCTGCTCGTCACTCTGCCGTCGCCCCTTTCTGCGGAGGAGCGGACGGTAAAGCTCTCATTCGTCGACTACGATTAAAAATAGCATCTGGGTTTTGTTTCTGTATGAAAAATGTGCAACTTGACTGGGTGGATCGTCGGGCTGTACGCATGCGCGCGAAACGTCCCGGCTTCCGTCGGGCGGCCGTCCGGTCACCCTTACAATACGGTCATACTCCTTGGTTTCCAGAGAGTTATTGTCATTGGAAAGCGTCGATCAACAACGGGAGGCATGATGTTTGAACTGAATCACCAGGGCGTCACATTGAGGTGTGTGCAGGGGGACATCACCCGCCAGTCCGATCTCGATGCGGTCGTGAACGCCGCCAATGCCGAACTGCGCCCCGGCGGCGGCGTGGCGGGCGCCATCCACCGCGCCGCCGGGCCGGAGCTGGACGCGGCCTGCCGGTCACTGGCGCCCATTCGGCCGGGGGAAGCGGTCATCACGGCCGGCTACGGGTTACCCAATCCCTGGGTCATTCACTGCCTGGGGCCGGTCTATGGGGTCGACAGGCCCTCCGACGGGCTACTGGCGGACTGCTATCGCAATGCCGTGGAGTTGGCGGACCGGGAGCAACTGCAGTCCATCGGTTTTCCCGCGCTGTCCACAGGTGCCTTTGGCTACCCCATGGAAGCGGCGGCGGAAGTGGCGTTCCGGACGCTGCTGGGCCTGTGCGCGTCCCTGGGGCACGTCCGGCACATTCGCTTTGTCCTGTTCAGCGAGGCAGATGCTGAACTGCACGCCCGGGTGCTGCGCCGTCTGGGGGAGGAGTCCGATTGACGGCGAGGCGATGTCAGGTCAGGGTCCAGTGTTCGCCATGGCGCCGCGCCCGCCCGTCTTTCTCCAGCTTCAGCAGGTGCGCCAGCAGCGAGCGGGCGGCCAGGCCGTGCAGGGCCGCTGAGGCGTCGGCGTAGGCTTCCGGCACCAGGTCGTCCAGCGGCACGGGGCCGGTCTTGCGCAGGGCACGCACTACCTTGCGCTCGCGATTGAGGCGATGGGTCACCAGCAGGTCGATGACGATCTGTGGGTAAGCCATCAGGAAGCCGTGCCCCGGGGCGATCCAGTCGATGTCCTCTTCCAGCAGGTGGTGCAGGGAATCCAGGTAGGCGGCCATGTCGCCGTCCGGTGGATTAATCACCACGGTGGAGCCCTGCATGATGTGATCGCCGGAAAACAGCATCCGTTCGCCTTCGTGCAGGAAGCACAGGTGATTCGAGGCGTGGCCGGGCGTGTGCAGGATCTTCAGCCGTGAATCCGTCAGCGTCATCGCTTCGCCGTGGGCGGGCTCGTGGTCGGGGATGAACGACATATCCTGGAAGCCGTCGTCCGGTGGTGTCAGGCCAATCAGGGGAGCGCCGGTGGCCTCTTTCAACGCGCGGGCGCCGGGGCTGTGATCCCCGTGGGTGTGGGTGACCAGTATCGCCCGCACCCGGCTTTCCGTGCGTGCCAGCAGACGTTCGATGTGTCCGGCGTGATAGGGGCCCGGATCGATGATCAGGGCACCGTCGGCGTCGTCGATCAGGTAGCTGTTGGTGCCGGGACCGGTCATGAGGCCCGGGTTGGGCACGGTCAGGCGCCAGATGCGTTCCCCCAGCCGCGTCCACAGGCCCGGTTCCACGGTGGCTTCGGCCGTGCCGTAGCCTTCGGGATCGCGCTTGCGGACTTCGGGGTAGGCGGCGTCGCCCGGATCGAGGGTGATCAGGTCGCCGTTCTTGCGTGCGGGCCAGGGCTCGGTCGGGAAGGGTTGCGGCTGGTTGCGCCGGGCGTCCGCCAGGGCGTCGTCCAGCCGCTCGAAGCGGGCCAGCCGGCGCAGGACGGTCAGCGTCGGGGCGCCGAACTGCCGTTGGCCGGCGCGATGTTCTTCCAGGGCCTGCTGGGGGTTGAGCCAGCAATGGTCGATCGTTTCCCGGCCATCGTGGGCCGCCACCTGGTCGTCCGGCGCCTGCGCCACGAAAAAGCGCGTGTCGAACCGACGCGGAGCGCCGGACGGTGTGACCCAGTGGTCGATGTAGTGCAGCCGATCCAGCGGCAGGGTCAGGTTGTGGGTCCGGCACACGTCGGCCATGAGCCGGTCGCCATGCATGATGGCATGCCGGTCCTCATCCAGGGCCGGATGGTCGGCGCCGATGGGGCTGCCGTCGGCATCCAGGGCCAGTAGCAGGCCGGCTTCCTCGAAACACTCGCGGATGGCGGCCACCAGGTAGCCCAGTCCGGCGTTCTCGATATCGAGCATCCGGCTGGCGGAGTCGGCGGAGTGGCCGGCCAGCCAGGGCATCAGCTCCGGGTGGGTGTCGATGGTGTCCACCGCGCCGCCGGGAAACACGTAATAGCCGGGCAGGAACGCGGCCTGGTGACTGCGCTGCAGCATCAGCACTTCGAAGCCGTTGGCGGACTCCCGCAGGAGTGCCAGCGTTGAGGCAGGGCGCGGTTGCATCATGGTGATGGTCGTTGCCTGGAGAATGAAAGTCTCAACGATAGCGCGCCTTTAATCCGAATGCGACCACGTTGGTAAACGCGTAAACTGGCGCTCCTTTTTGTCGCTAACGTGTCACGAACGAGCAGGATTATGGCCCGAGTCAAACTCTCCTTTCCCGACGATGTGTTCGTCTTCTCCACCGAAATGCCGGTCCGTATCACCGACATCAACGGTGCGAACCACCTGGGCAACGATGCCCTGATTTCCATGTTGTCCGAGGCCCGGGCGCAACTGTTGGTGCAGTACGGCGTGCAGGAGGTGGACCGTGATGGCGCCGGGATCATCGTGACGGATCTGGCGACGATGTATCAGTCGGAGTCGTTTTTCCCGGAAGTGCTGCGCTTTGAGATCGGGCTGACGGATTTCAATAAATACGGTGGGGATTTTGTATTCCGGGTGACCAAGGCGGAATCCGGGCAGCCGGTGGCGTTGGCCAAGTACGGGTTTGTTTTCTTCAACTACCGGGAGAAGAAAGTCGTGCCGATGCCGGAGGCGTTTCGCGCTAAGTTTCCTTAGGCCTTATCAAAGTGATTTGGCTTGGGGGGCGGGAAGCGAATGGTCATCCTTGCCTACGCTGCATTAGACGGCCGTCCCTGGTCGGCTAATGCGACCGGCAAGGATGACCATTCGCTTCCTTCATATCTCGAGTTGACGTGACCGGTTTCAGGCTGGTTCGGTGACGGTCGTGCGCAGTTTCACCATGCCCTGCCGATAGAACAGATAAGCCTGCGTCCCGGCCGCCAGGTTGCCCACCAGCGCCCCGCTGAGCAGCCCTTCGATGCCGCCGATCTGCGATCCGATCCAGAGGCAGGGCAGGTAACACAGGAACAGCCGCAGTACCGAGACCAACAGCGCCCGCATCGACAGTCCCAGCGCGTTGCAGACCGACACCATCAGCATGCAAACGCCGAGTCCGCAGTAACTCAGCGGCACCTGCACCAGGTAGCTGTGCAGGACCGTGGTGACCGACGCATCCGCGGTGAACAGCTCCGACACGAAGCCGGACAGCACCAGCCACACCAGGCCGATGGTGAGTTGCCAGACCACCACGAAGCGCACAGCAATGCGCACCAGCTTGTGGATCCGGTCGATATCGCCGGAACCGAGGAAACGGCCGATCATCGGGGGCATGGACATGGTCAGGGCCAGCACCACCACAATGGAAAAGAATTCGAGCCGGGTGCCCAGACCCCAGGCGGCGACGGCCGCGGTGCCGAAACCGGCCACCAGCGCCGTGGCGAGGCTGGCAGCGAGGGGCGGCATCAACTGGCTCATCATCGCCGGGGCCATGATCCCACCCAACTGACGCACGGCGGGTCCGAGGGCCAGGGCCGACAGATCGAAGCGCAGCCAGCCGCGGTGCAGCAGCTTCGGATACACCCCCAGGATGCCCAGGGTGAAGGCGGTCATGGTGGCCAGCGCGGCGCCGGGCAGACCCCAATCGAAGACGAAGATGTACAGAGGATCCAGCGCGATGTTGACCAGGCTGGTGGCCACCATCACGTAGCCGGGCAGGCGGGTATCGCCGTGGGAGCGGCACACGCTGTAGCCGAAATAGGCCATCGCGCCCAGCCAGGCGGCCCCCAGCCAGGGGATCCAGTAGGTGGAGATCAGCGGCATCAGGCCGGGTTCGGCACCCAGCAGTTGGAGTATCGGGTGGCGGCACAACCAGAGCAGGCCCGCCAGCAACAGCACCATTCCGCCACCGATAAACACCACCAGACCGCCCAGTCGTTCGGCGCGGGTGTCATCGCCGGCGCCCAGGGTGCGGGAGATAATGGCCGTGGTGGCGATGCCCAGGCCGACCTGCAGGCCGATGATCAACTGCTGCATCGGTACGGTGAAACCCAGCGCTGCCAAGGGATCCCGACCCAGTTGCCCGATAAAGATGCTGTCCACCAACTGGAAGCTCATCAGTGACAGCACGCCGAACAGCATGGGCCAGGTCATGGCCAGCAACTGGCGGCTGAGTGGGCGGTTGGGATCGATCTGGGAACTCACGTTAGCGGGCAACCTGCGTGTGCGGGCAGAAAATGAAGAGGCAGTTTACCAGTCGGAATGCGGGAGGGCAGTGCGGGATGACCGGGGCCTGGTGGCCCCGGTGCATGTGGACTTGATTAAAGGGCTGCGAGGGCGGCGTCGTAATCCGGTTCTTCCTTGATTTCGCCAACCAACTGGCTGTGCAGGACCGTATTGTTCTCGTCCAGCACGATCACCGCGCGCGAGCACAGGCCTCTCAGCGGACCGCTGTTGATGGCCACGCCGTAGTCCTCACGGAAGCTGTCGTTACGGAAGGTGGACAGGGTTTCCACGTTCTCCAGGCCCTCGGCACCGCAGAAACGGCTGGCGGCGAACGGCAGGTCGGCGGAGATCACCAGGACCACGGTGTTGTCGAGGCTGCCGGCCTTCTCGTTGAACTTGCTGGTGGACGCCGCGCACACGCCGGTGTCGATGCTGGGAATGATGTTCAGGATCTTGCGTTTGCCGGCCCAGGCGCTCAGCCCCTTGTCTTCCAGGCCGCCGGTGGTCAGCGAGAAATCCGGGACTTTGTCGCCCTTGGCAGGAAACTGGCCGCCGATCTCCAGCGGGTTGCCATCGAGTGTGACCTTGCTCATGAAAGTGCTCCTTGTCGTTTGGCCTTGGTGAAGTGATGGACCGTTTTACCACGTCTTGTGGCAAACGGATCTGTCGACTTTCGGATTAGGGAACCTCTGATTAACGCCTGATGCCGCCTTCAAGGCGCGCCTTGAAGGCGAATCGCACTGAAAGCCAGGGCCGACTCAGGCATTAATCAGAGGCTCCCCGGGTTTCAGCGAAAACCATGAAAGAAGTCTAGACCGGATTTCGCCGGGGAAGTTCTCGGATCAGGCACCCGGGTTGATGCCGTGGCCGCAATGCGCCGCCGGTCTCCTATCCTCAGCCATGACTGGGCACGACGTCAAAACTCGGAGCCGGGTAACGGGCGGTGCGCAGCAGGTAAGCGACACCGGCGGCCAGGGCACAGCCGGCGATAATGCCGGCCATGGTCTGGCTGGTGCCATTGTGCAGGTGGCCCACCAGGGTGCCGGCGCCGGCGGCGGCCGCCATCTGGATAAAGCCATACAGCGCCGAAGCGGAGCCGGCCATCCGCGGGAAGGGGGCGAGGGCGCCGGCCAGGGTCTGGGGCATCACCATGCCCACACCGATCATGAACAGCATCTGCGGCAGGATCACGGCGGCCCGGGTGAACACTTCCGCCCAGGCCAGGCCGGCCATCAGCGTGCCCCCGGTGATCGCGATCACCAGGCCCAGGCGCAGCATCTGGTCCGACGACAGACGCTGCCCCAGCCGCGCCGCGAGGAAGCTGCCGGCCATGTAGCCGAACACCATCACCGAGAAGTAGGCGCCGAAGGCCGTCGGCGACACACCGAGGAAATCGATCAGGACGAACGAGGCCCCGGACAGGAACGCGAACAGGCCCGAGAACAGCAGCGCATTGATCAGCGCGTAGCCCTGGAAGGAGCGGTTACAGGCGACGGTCCAGTAATTGCGCGCCAGGTTCGCCGGCTTCAGGGTTTGCCGGTAATGGCGCGGCAGCGGTTCGGGCAGGCGCAGGGCGATGACCAGGCTGAGGGCGACGGCATACCCGGCCAGGACCAGAAAGATCGACGGCCAGCCAAGCGTTGTCAGCAGGAGGCCGCCCAGGGTGGGCGCCAGTGCCGGCGCCACCGCCATGATGGCGGCCAGCAGCGCCATGATGCGGGCGGCTTCCCGGGGGCTGTGGATATCTCTCACGGCCGCCCGGCCCAGCACCGGCCCGGCGGAACCGCCCAACGCCTGCAGGAAACGGCACAGGGTCAGCGCTTCGATACCCTGGGCCAGGGCGCAGCCGACGCTGGCCAGGGCAAACAGCACCAGGCCGCCCACCATGATCGGCTTGCGGCCAAAACGGTCCGCCAGCGGGCCACAGATCAACTGCGCCAGGGCAAAACCGGCCATGTACAGGCTCAGGGTCAACTGGACCTGGCCGGTGTCCGCCCGGAACGTCGCGCCCAGTTCGGGCAGTGCCGGCAGGTACATATCCGTCGCCAGCGGGCCGAGTGCGACGGCCGCTGCGAGCAGGACGGTGGTGGACAGGCTGGTCAGCGACAGCATCGGCCGGGACACTCCAGTGAATCGGGGGATTTTCCAGTGCCCAGCATACGTAAACCCGGGCGTCGGATAACGACCGGATCGCTCATTGGATGTATGAACAAAAGTGATGGGTTATTCGGGCGGTTGTTCCGGCAGCTGGCTGGCCACATTGAGCAACTGGTTGCGGACCCATCGCTGCGCGGGGTC
Source organism: Marinobacter halodurans (assembly GCF_004327985.1). Taxonomy (GTDB): domain Bacteria; phylum Pseudomonadota; class Gammaproteobacteria; order Pseudomonadales; family Oleiphilaceae; genus Marinobacter_A; species Marinobacter_A halodurans. The sequence continues at coordinate 4,230 of NZ_SJDL01000011.1, read as the reverse complement.
CTTGTGGTGACGCTGGTGCCAGAGCAGGTAGAGGCTGAAGGTGCGATGGCGGAAGGGCAGCGGGGCGACGGCGAAGTCCCGCAGCATGCCATGCTTGAGGCGCGCAGGCGCGGATGCCAGCAGCGGGGTGCCCCGCAGGAAGGCCGGCAATCCCGAGAAGTTGGAGACGGTCACCGCCGCATCCCGCACCATGCCCTGGCTGGCCAGGACCTCGTCCATCCCCAGCCGCTCGCCGGTGTTGAAGACGATGGAGATGTGCCGGCTGGCGAGGTACTCTGCCATGTCGGCCGGCGCCTCGCGCTGGGTGGGGTCGTAGAACACCACCATACGGTCATCCAGCAGGCGCCGCTGGAGGATGTCGCTGGCGGGCGGCGGGTGCGGGGTGATCATCAGGTCGCACAGGTCCCGGCGCAGGCGATCCGGGGTGGGAATGCCCGAGGGGGTCACCTGCAGTTCGATGCCCGGTGCCTCCGATTGCAGCACCCGCGCCAGGGCCGGCAGCAGCAGGTCCCGCTGGTAGTCGTTGGCGGCGATGGTCACGGTCAGGCGGGCCTCGGCCGGGGTAAACGGTGGTCCCAGCGCCAGCCCGCGCAGTTCCTGCACCAGCTGGCGCACATGGGGGCCGGTATCCAGCGCGTAGCGGGTGGGTGTGATGCCCCGCCCCGCCTTGACGAAGAGCGGGTCGCCGAGGGCCTGGCGCAGGCGGTCCAGGGTATGGCTGACCGCGGACTGACTGACTCCGAGTCTCACGGCCGCCGCCGACACGCTGCCTTCGTCAAGCACCGCCAGGAAGACGCTGAGCGAGCGGATATCGAGGTTGAACTGATCGATTGGATTCATGAATGGCAGTGTACGGCGCCTCCCGCTCGACGGCCACTGTCCCGGCGAAAAACGGCATCTCCTTTCCGTCACCGTGTCGAAGCAGGGATGGTCGGTCAGCCGGGCAACCACACAGCAAGGGACAGGATGGCGTACACTGGGCTGAAACTTCCTGTCAATCAGCCGGGATGGCCGTGCGAAACCATGGAAACGTGGCAACCCGGTTTGATGGAGCACGCCCATGACAATGCATCTGGCCTTTGACGTCTACGGTACCCTGGTGGATCCCCAGGGCATGACCGACCACCTGAAAGCGGATTGTGGCGAGCAGGCCGCGGCGGTCAGCCGCCTGTGGCGGGAAAAACAGCTGGAGTTTTCATTCCGCCGCGGGCTGATGCGCCTCTACGCGGATTTCGGCGTCTGTACCCGCGAGGCGTTGCGACATGCGATGGCCCTGCAGGGATTGACGCTGTCCGCGCCGCGCGAAGATGAGTTGATGCAGGCCTACCTGTCGCTGCCGGCATTCCCGGATGCCGGGCCGGTGTTGGCCGAGCTGGGCGAGGTGTATCCCTGCTTTGCCTTTTCCAATGGCAGTTACCCGGCGCTGGAGAAAGTGCTGGGACATAACGGCCTGCGGTCCTGTCTGACCGGGCTGGTCTCGGTAGACGACATCAAGAGCTTCAAACCGGACCCGGCGGTCTATGCCTATGCCCGTCGGGCCACCGGCGCCTACGACCAGCCATTGTGCCTCGTGTCCTCCAACGCCTGGGACGTGATCGGCGCGCGTTCGGCCGGGCTGTCCGCCATCTGGGTGCAGCGGGATACGGCGGTGCCGTTCGAGGATTGGGGGCTGGCGCCGTCCGCCGTTATCCACAGCCTGCATGGGCTGCGCGATGCTCTCGACGACCTCGCTTGAGATCGTCCGGGGGAGGTGTGGGAAACCCGTGGCGTGTTGGCCGGGCTTCCCGGCATAGGTTGGAGACCTCCTGGCCGTCTCGCTGCCTCGGGACCGCTGCGGATTCATCGATATTCGGGTAATTTATTGCCCGCCTGGGCAACTTTTCGCTCGATTTGAGCAAGATTTTGCTCGATCCGGGATGTGTGGTTTTGGCGTTTTCTGGCTAGTCCGCTGTTTTTGCTGCTGTTTTAATTTCTGGCACGGAATGTGTTGTTAGGGGGAGGTCCTTTTGAAGGGACTCACCCTTATTCACTTGTTTTTCCGTCAAGGAGCAGACTATGCCAACCCCATGTTATATCAGCATCGAAGGCCAGACCCAGGGCAACATCACCGCCGGCGCCTTCACCGCCGATTCCGTCGGCAACATCTACGTCGAAGGCCACGAGGACGAAGTGCTGGTCCAGCAGTTCGACCACACCGTCACCGTCCCGACCGACCCGCAGTCCGGCCAGCCCTCCGGCCAGCGCGTGCACAAGCCGTTCAAGTTCACCGCGGCCCTGAACAAGGCCACCCCGCTGATGTACAACGCCCTGGCCTCCGGCGAGATGCTGCCCAAGGTCGAGCTGAAGTGGTACCGCACCTCCGTGGAAGGTAAACAGGAGCATTTCTTCTCCACCATCCTGGAAGACGCCACCATCATCAACATCGACTGCAGCATGCCCCACTGCCAGGACGCGGCCAAGACCGAGTTCACCCAGCTGGTCGAAGTCTCCCTGGCCTACCGCAAGGTCACCTGGGAGCACGGCATTGCCGGCACCTCCGGCTCTGACGACTGGCGTTCCCCGATCGAAGCTTGATCTGTCGGTTAACCCGATAAATTGAGTGTTACGGAACGGCCAGCCCCGGCTGGCCGTTTGGGCGCATTGAGAGATAACGGCTATCACCTTGCGAGATCGCTTACAGCCTTACGGACCGGAGCGGTTAGAATCCGGCGATTTAGCGGGCGGCGTCTGCCCGTTGCAGGATGCAGTCACGACTTAAGGAAGAGCTCCCTATGCCTCAACCCACCGGCCTGCAGTTCACGGCCCGCCTCGGCAGCCTGCCGGACGACACCTTCGCGGTGGTCGAGTTCGAACTCGAAGAGCACCTGTCCCGGCCCTTTACCCTGACCCTCAAGCTGGCCAGCACCTTCGCCGACCTCGCCGCCAGCGATGTGCTGGACCAGGGCATGGAACTGGTGATCTGGCAGGACGGCCAGGCCCTGCGCAACGTCCAGGGCGTGGTGACGTCTTTCAGCCGGGGCGACAGCGGCCACCGCCGCACCCGCTATGAAGTCGAGGTGCGACCCGCCCTGTGGCGCCTGGGGCTGATGCACAACAGCCGCCTCTTCCAGCAGCAGACCCCGGATGTGATTCTCGGCACCCTGCTGGACGAGCGGGGGCTGGTGGACAAGACCTTTGATCTGAAGCGGACTCCGCAAGAACGGGAATACTGCGTCCAGCACCGGGAAACGGATCTGGCTTTTCTCAGCCGGATTGCCGCCGAGGAAGGCTGGCACTACCGCTTCGACCCGACCACCGCCGGTCAGCCGATCGTGATCGCCGATCATCACCGGGACGCCCCGCAACTCCCGGAAGTGGGTTACAACGCCACGTCAGGCGGTTCCCACAAGACCCCCTGCGTCTTTAAATTCAGCTACACCGAGACCGTCTCCGTCGCCGGTGTGGCCCTGAAGGACTACACCTTCAGGAACCCCGCCTACGCCCTGATGCACCAGGCCCATGCGGCGGACCTGGACAGCCAGCGCCGCGACTACGAACACTACGACTACCCGGGCCGGTTCAAGGGCGATGCCTCCGGCCAGCCCTACACCGAAGCGCGACTGGACAGCCTGCGCAAGGACGCCAGCCTCGGAAGTGGCGAGAGCAACCGCCCGGACTTCAGCGCCGGGGCCAAGGTCACCCTGTCCGGCCATACGAATGACAGCCTCAACCGGGACTGGCTGATCACCCAGGTCACCCACACCGGCCAGCAGCCCCAGGCGCTGGAAGAGGAAGGGGGTTCCGAGCCGACCACCTACAGCAACACCTTTAAGAGCGTGCCCGGGGATACCGCCTGGCGGCCGGAACCACCCGAGCGTCCGATCATGGACGGGCCCCAAATCGCCCTCGTCACCGGCCCGCCGGGGGAGGAGATCCACTGCGACGAACACGGCCGGGTCAAGGTAAGGTTCCCGTGGGACCGCTACTCGAACAATGACGAACACAGCAGCGCCTGGCTCAGGGTCAGCCAGGGCTGGGCCGGGGGCCGCTACGGCTTCATGGCGTTACCCCGCATCGGCCACGAGGTCATCGTCTCCTTCCTGGACGGCGACCCGGACCAGCCAATCATCACCGGCCGCACCTACCACGCGTCCAACACACCGCCCTACGCGCTGCCGGAACACAAGACCCGAACCACCTTAAAGACCCAGACCCACAAAGGGGACGGCTCCAACGAACTGCGCTTCGAAG
>NZ_SJDL01000010.1 GCF_004327985.1 Marinobacter halodurans | reverse complement strand
GCCAAAGAAGGTGTTCGACCGCCTGTCTCTGGTCAGTTTGCTGGATACGATAAACCGGCTTCAGAGCCAATCATGAACCGCCGTGGTACGGAACCGTATGCCCGGTGGTGTGAGAGGACGGGGGAGGTGACTCCCCCTCCTACTCGATTGCCCTGGCTCGCCGCCAATTTGGTGACTGTTTGTATCCAGCATTCTGAAATTACGACAATTTTGCGCTTGTGGCGCTATCTGTATTAACCTACCTTTAAATCAGAGCCGGCACGATAACCGGCCGGATAAAACAATAAAAGCACGGAGAGAGCCATAGTCAGCCTCTGGACGGTGTCCGCCATCGGAGATCGGATCAGAAGGCTGGCAGCAACACCACACCCGCGATTGGCCTGGATCGCGTTGTTTGATTGGGGCACATCTTGAAAACAATACTCGACGTACAGGCGGCGAACGATGATTTCGCCGGTCAGGCCAGTGCCGTACCGTCCGGAGAGCTGATCCGGGATCTGCTCAGTCAACGGATCAAGGTACCGGCCGCACCCGCCGTTTTCCTGGCCCGTCCGGGCTTGCAGAAAATCATTGCCGACGCATTGCAACCCGGCCGGACGCTGCTGCTGGAAGCCCCTGCCGGCTATGGCAAAACCCAGGCGCTGCGGGAGCATGTTGTGGCGGCGGGGCAGGAGAGGGTTGCCTGGCTCAGCGTCGAATCCAGGGACAATGACCCACGGCGTCTGATGGCGCTGCTGGGCATTGCCCTGGGGCAGGATCAGCGCCAGGCGCTTGGCTCGATGCAGCGCGATCTCTACCCCGACCTGTTGAGCCTGCTGTTGCAGCGCTACGCACGGGAATTTGCGGAGAAGCCCGAAAGCCTGCCGACCTGTCTCATTCTCGACAATGTGCATTGGCTGACCCAGCCGGATGCGCGTGACATGATCGAACAGATGGTAGCCGAGTTGCCAGAGACCCTGGCCCTGGTGCTGATCTCTCGAGAACAGGTCACTTTCTCGACCCATGGCGCTGCACTCGGCGGCCGTCTGGCACGGTTGGGCGCGGAAAACCTGCGCCTGTCACTGGCCGAGACCGAGGTCCTGTTCGCCGAAGAGTTGCAGCAGCAGCGCATTCGCCCGGCGGACATCGAGCAGATGCATCACGTCAGTGAAGGCTGGATTACCCCGCTCCAGTTGTTCCGGATGGAGTTGCAGGGGGAAACCGGTACGCCGCGTACAATCCTGGAAAGTCCCGCCGTTGCCCGCTTCTTCCGCGATGGTCTGTTGGGACACTACTCGACCGTGGCCCAGGTCATGCTGTTTCATATGGCGGAGCCCGAACTGATCAGCGATGCGCTATTGCAGTCCCTCAATGAGGCGCTGTTTGAGCTGGAGCTGACACCGTCCATGGCCTGCCAGAAGGGGCTGCCGATCTGGCCGGTGTCCGGGCAGGGGCGCTGGTACCGGTTCAACCCCCTGTTCCGCGATTGGTTGCTGGGCCGGGAACTGCATGGCCGGCAGACACGCGCGTTGCGTGCCAGTCACTGGTTTGAGGCCCGCGGTGACCGATCCGAAGCCCTGACTCACGCCCTGCGGGCCCAGGATGCCGATCGCGCGCTGGAAATTGCCGCCAGCGGATCCGAAGCCCTGCTGGCCGGGCAGAACACCGGGGAGTTACTGAGCTGGCGCCAGCAGCTTCCCGCCCACCTGATTGAAAAGAGCCCGCGGCTGCGCCTTGTCTACGGCTGGGTGCATGCCATTGGCGGGCAATTCAGTCTGGCGGAAAAATTGATTGAAGGGTTACCCGGTGCTGAGACGGATGCACTGGGTGGTCGTTTGATGACGTTGCGGGCGTTTATCCTGCGAGGTCGCGGTGCCATAGGGCCGGCGCTGGAGGCGGTCGACCAGGCCCTCGCCGATAGCTCGTTGTCCGACCATGCGCGCCTGATGGCGCTATGGATACGCTCCAGCGCCCTGTGCGCCGTCGAACGTTATGCCGAGGCGCGCAGTGCCAACCGGCATGCGGCCCGGCTGGCCCGCGAATCCGGTGACCCGGGCAGCGAGATCCTCGCGGTGTACGATCATGCCCGAATCGAACTGGGCAAGGGGTACCTCAAGCGTGCCGAGACGTTGATTCGCCGTGGTATGGATGTGGCGCTCAACGCCCCGTACCAGCCACCCAGGGTGGGTGAGAGCCGGTTGCAGCTCAGCCTGGCCCTGTTGCTCTGGCACCAGGGGCGATGGCAGGAGGCTGAAACCAGCCTGGTGCGGGCCGCACGTCAGGCTGAACACTGCCGTGACCTGGGGCTGTTGATGAACCTGGCCCTGCGGGCATTGATTGCGAAATCCCGGGGTGAGCTGGAACAGGCGTTCAGCTGGATCGGGCAGGCTGAACGAACCATGCAGTTGTGGCAGGTGGACGACATCGCCTATCGACCGGTGCTGGAGGCCTTGAAGCTGTCCTGCTGGCTGCAGGGAGACCAGTTGCATCGGATGGATGCCGCTTTGGAATGCCTGGTGACTGGGGACCGGGAACCGTGCGTACCGGAGCTGTTTCCCATGCTGCCAGGCCTGGTTGAAACACTGCGGATTCGAAACGACATCGCCCGGGGCGACCTGGCATTGGCGCAGGAACGTCTGGCGGTTTACGGCCAGTCCATGGATGGGCTTGAATTGCCATTGGGCCGCCTGATCTACGCGCGTATTCTCCAGTCGATGATTCACGACAAGGCCGGCAAACCGGACAAGGCACTGGTGGCCCTGCGTGAAGCATTGCAGGAAGCGGCCCGCGAAGAATACGTCAGTCCGTTTATCGAGATGGAAAGCGCGTTGCGTGAGCTTCTGCCGAAAGTCCTGGCGTCGGCCGGTGAGTTGCCTTTCTTCGACCGACTGCGTTCCTATTTCCGGGTCGAGAAGCATCAGGCCGCCAAGGCCGGCAGAGAACTCGTCGAGCCGATCAGCGACCGCGAGCGCGGGGTGCTGGAGTTGATCGCCATTGGCCTGTCCAACCAGGACATTGCCGACCGGCTGCATATTTCCCTGCATACGGTGAAGACCCATGCCCGACGGCTCAACGCCAAGCTGGGGGTGCGGTCACGCACCCAGGCGATTGTCCGTGCCCGGGAGTTGGGGGTGCTTTAGGGCAATCCTGTGATTTGGCGAACGGGGCGTCATGGGCCTCCGCCGATACACCATCCAGGGATTAGACGAGAGTTGCCTCTTTCTCCCGAGTCGCCACACCTGAGCCGGCCTTGCCCATGAGGCGGTCGATCCGGCGATCCTTTGCCAACCACAGGTCATCCACCCAGGCCTGGAATTCACTCCGCAGTTGCTCATCGCTGGTGTAGTCCATGCCCCGGAAGTGGGCCGGTATCTCGACGGTTCTGACATCGATGATGACGCGCTTGATGCGACCGCAGAGATAGTCCCAGAAACCGTGCCGACGATCGGGGTATACGATGGTGACGTCCAGCAGCGTATGCAGCGTCTCTCCCATCGCCCCCAGCACGAAGGCCGTGCCGCCGGCCCGTGGCTTCAGCAGGTGCCTGTAGGGTGACTGCTGGGCATCGTGCTTGGCCTGGGTGAAGCGGGTGCCTTCCATGAAATTGAACACGGTGACGGGCGTGTAGTGAAACTTCTCGCAGGCCGCACGGGTGGTTTCCAGGTCCTTGCCTTTCAGGCTGGGTTTCCTGGCGATCTGCTCCTTCGTGTAACGGCGCATGAACGGAAAATCCAGGGCCCACCAGGCCACGCCCAGCAGCGGTACCCAGATCAGTTCCTGCTTGAGGAAGAACTTGAGCAGTGGGATGCGGTCGTTCAGGACGTACTGGATCACCGGGATATCCGCCCAGGATTGATGGTTGCACGTCACCAGGTACCAGTTGTCACTGGACAGCTTGCCGACGCCCTCCACCTGCCATTCGATCCGGTGGAGCAGGTCGGCCAGCCGATTGTTGAAGCCGATCCAGAGATAGGCGATCCAGCTCAGCACCACCGTGCAGCCGGCGCGGACGACCCGGATGGGAACTATGAGCTTGATGAACGCAAACAGCAGGAGTATGGGGAGCAGGACCAGGGTGTCTGCGAGGATCAAAAGGGCGGCCAGGCACCCTTTGAGTGTCGCAGGCAGGAAGTTCAGCATGGTTTCGTCTCGTTGGCGATCAGTGCGAGTCGTGTGGGGTGTCTGGCGTTCTGGACTCGCCCATCAACTGGTTGGTTCTGGCGCGGGCCTGGTGGCGGATTTCCGGTGTGACATGGGCACCCAGGGCGGCGACGGCGGCCAGCATGACGGATATATCGTCGGTGTAGCCCAGTACCGGTGTGAGGTCGGGAATGGCATCCACCAGGCTGATGAAATAGCCCAGGCTGCCGGAGATGACCGTTTTGCACCATAGCGGTGTGCCCGGCGCGCGCAGTGTATAGTAGAGCGTCAGCCCCAGCTCCAGCGGCTTCCGCCCCAGGCTGAAGGCGCCCTGACGCAGCTTGTCGCGAAACCCGCCGTCCGAGTAGTGTTCCGACCACTCGGGTATCCGGGTGCTTTCCAGTTGTCTCTTCACAGGTCAGCCCTCGCTTTTCGCAATGCCTCCCGGCGTAAACGCAGACTCGTCGCCGGTCGCCAGCCGCAGCAACTCCGGCAGGGTGTTGCTGCTGCCAATCAGCGCCTTGTATTCCTTGTCATAGTATCCAAGGTTGTTGTGGCGGATCATAGCCTGGATTTCCTCAACGTAGGCGGCTCCGCGCTCGGAGTAGCCGATCAGCCCCTGCGCCAGGGCAACACCGCCGGGGAAGCGGTCCTTTTCCCGGGCCTGCTCCCGCGTGTTGCGCAGGGCCTGGTAGCTGTCGTGACGATTGATATTGGTGATGTAGGCGCGGATGGACTCATAAGGCGACGCGAATGCCGCCACCTCATGGGTCGCGCCTTCCACCCGGCTGCGGGGGACGAGCCCGCAACCCTTGGTGAAACACCACTGGCCGAACAGGTTATTACCCTGGGTGGCAAAGCGTGAGGTGCCCCAGGCCGATTCATTGGCCGCCTGGGCCATGATCAACGAAGGCGGGATGACGTCGAGGCGCCGGTTGAGCACTTCATACATTTCCGGAGAGGCGATGTCGGCATCGACCCGCAGCCGTTTGGCCTGACGCTTCAGCCAGGCCATCTCCTGACCGGTCAGCTTCGGTTTCCTCTCCAGGATCTCCAGATTGTCGCGGAGCATCAGCACACGTGTATTGGCGAGGACGATGCGAGGGTACAGGAAGGAAAAGAAAGCCGCCTTCTTCTCGGCCGTGTCGTGATAGTCCGTAAAGTCCGGCAGGTCCGCCATGGCCCAGGCCGGGAGCGGTGGCAGGGCGTCCAGCGTTGCGTTGTCCTGATCGTACTCCGGCTGGAAATCGGCGGGCTTATGGAGCGCACCCCAGCCGAAAGCCAGGACCAGCGTGGCTGCCATGGCTGTCAGTTTTACACCTGCTGACATTACGTCCTCCGATTACTGCAGTCTGACGCGTATTGTAACAGGTTACGAAAACAAGCCTGTTTGGTTCAGTTACAGCAGGTATCTGTTTCGCTGGTGTTTACTCTCTCGCTCCCAAAAGCAGTCCAATGTACTCCTCGCCGGCAACCGTCGTTTCACGGTATCTCAGGACAACAAATTCACGATCGCTGGACAGGTAGCCGTCCAGGACGATGGAGCCATCGGCGCTGGTAAACGTCAGTCGGTCGCCGGAGGGCACATAGGTCAGGTCGACGTTGGCATCGCCGACGGCGGTGGGAGGCTGTTGGCCGGTGGTGCTGATGGATTCCCTGATCTGGAAGCCGGCCAGTGAGACCGTGGCTTCCCGGGTCGTGACGTTGGTGATCGACAGCCGGCCTCGATCCACCTGCCGCAGGTACTGGTCGTCGTCGCCCAGCCCGGCGATGGTACCGGACAGCCGGTAATTCGCCTCTTCCGGACCGCCGCTCCCGGTTTCCAGCGCAAACAGGATGCCCTGTCCGTTGACCGGGTTGTCCAGGTTGAAGGCAAGCAGGCTGGCGTCGGGATTGCTGGCGCCGATACCCTCGACCCCGTAGAAGCCGGTGGTGCTGTCATACAGCAGGTTGAGCCGCCCGTTGTCCGTCTCGCCGGCGCCCAGTTGGGACGTGCGGTTGCCAACGTGCGCATTGTCATCGCGGTTGGGCGCCGTGCTGTCAACGGCGCCGCTGGCATCCCGGCGAATCGACTCGGCCGTTGCCGTCTGGGTGTAGTCGCCGCTGCCGGTGCTGCTCCAGGTGCCGATCAGCGACTCGGTCCGGAACGGGTAGGTGCTCCCACCCAACTGGACCGAAAAACTGATCACGTTGTAGTCAGACTGCAGGGTGCTTGTATCGAAAGGGTCGCTTTGAGCCAGTCCGACATCGAATGCGGAGACGAAGTAATTCTCCAGTTCGCCCTGACGCTGGTAGTTGCCGGCACTGTCCTGTTCAAGCTGGATGGCTTTGCCGGCGCTGAAGTAGTTGGCCAGCAGCGTATCGGGATAGTCGTCATCGGACAGCAGGACGTGGGCGTCGAGGAAGTAGGGGTTGCGGGTCCAGCCGACGGGCAATGAGCCGGTCTTGTCGGTAATGCTCTGATAGAGGGAAGAACCCGCCAGGAGCCGGTCCTGGTTGACGATGCTGGCGGCGCTGGGCGACGTGGCATGGCTGTTGATGTCCCAGAATCCCCGACCTTGGGTGTCATAGAGGCCGTTGTCGTAACGGTCGAGCGTTGCGCGTTCGTACGGATAATCGGTGGCCATCGAGGTGACGTTGATGCCGAAGACCGAGAACGACGTCATGCTCAAGCCGGGATAGACGTAGGCCACGCCATCGCTCTCGATGCGTTCCTCATAGGCGCGCTGTGTCGCCCACTGCGCCGCAGTCGAACTGGAAAAGCGGCTGCTGCGCCCCAGTTCCAGGCCAAAGTAGACACCGTTCATGTTGACCGTGTCTGCTGAAATGGCGCTGGTGGAGACCGGCGGGACCTGGGCCAGTTCGGTCATGCGGTCGACGTAGTTGGCCAGGTCGGTCCGGGCGGCCAACTGGCTGACGGCGCCTTCCAGGGAGGTGCCGTCGGGAATATTGATTTCAAAGTCCTGGATCTGGTCGGCCAGGGTCGACCAGACGAACTTGTTGATGCACAGGCCGTCGCTGTCGGTGGACTCGACGCAGTCCATGACGGTGGCAAACTCGGAACTGTTGTAGCCCCCCAGCCCGTAACGCACGACATACTCGGAGAAGGGATTGACCTTGATATCCCGATCGCGATCCGTGGCGAAGGCCCGGATGCGGGTGCCGTTGTATTCCACTTCGATCAGCACATTCGGGCCAACGGGTTGCCCCTGCGGGAATTTGATGACGGTGTAACCGTCTTCGTCCTGGCGCTGTTCCGTTGTCACGGTACTTATCTTGGTCAGGGTCTGGTTGGTTTTATAGACGCTGGCGCTGTCCGGCTGCACCAGGTGCAGATTGCGCCGGGAGAGAGGGGCGCTGGGGGCGAGGAGGCTCGGCACTTCGACGGTAATGCGGACCTCGTTCCTGGCCAGGCCTGCGGTGTTGTTGGAATCGCCGGTGCTGGATTCGGTGAAGTCATCGGCCGGGTTTTTCTCCCCCGAGAAGCTGTTGGGGCGTTCACCCGCCTCCTGGACTGCGTCGTCTCCACCACCACCGCAGGCCGTTAATGCGACGGTCAGGGTGAAAAGGCTGAGGAGGCGAAGGGTAACAGGCATGGCAATCGGGCATCCAGGATTTGAAGTTCCCGGCAGATTAGCAGGCAGCCTTCCCTGAAAAAGTGAGGTTCGGCACGGAACGGAAAGTCTGTAACGGTTTGTGGTATGGGAAGGGGCGGGGCGGTAAAGCCAGCGCAAGAAAAACGGGGTCCGTCCGGGACCCCGTTTCTGCTGAAAGCGATCTGACGTTATCGGTTCAGAAGTAGAGCTTCATACCGGCCAGGACGCCTTCATCCAGATTGACGTCGCCGCGCGGGTCGAGATCGGTATTGAGGTACCGGTAACCGGCGAACAGCTCGGCGTTGCGGATGACGCGGTAGCTGACGCGACCCTCGAAGCTCGTCATGTCGTCGGAATCACCGAATGACAGGATGCTGGGGGCATAGTGCAGCGCACCGGTCACCGAGAGCCCCGGGACGTTGGGGATGTTCATGGTGGCGAAACCGCCGATGCCCACGGCACCACCATCGAGATCATCGTCGTCCCAACCGATACCCTGGACGCCGATACCCGCCGTGGTCGGCAGGTTGCCGAGCGCCGTACGACCCTGTGCGTGCAGGTCCAGGTTGACGATGTGGCGACTGCCTTCGTGGTAGGTATAACCGGCGCCAGCCTGGAGGTCGGCGGTGTTCGGCGTGAAGTTGACCTGGCCCTTGGCGGAGTCATTGGTCAGGCTGAGGTCAAAATCGGCAGCCAGGGCCGGTGTGGCAACGATAGACAGTGCCAGAATGGAAAGGCGGCAGTAGTTCATGGATTTACCCTTATCGTTCGTTCTGGTTGGATCTGCGGTCATAGTAGCCATGGGCCAGGGGCCTCTCAACTTACGATCTGGTCATATCAGCCGGGTCTTACATGACGCCGGATCAACGGTTTACAACGCATACCCGCCGCTCGTCGAGCCTGTTGTCAGTGCCGGGGTGTGTCCTGTTCGTCGTCTGCTTCAGGAAATTCACCGGGATCCGCGTCCTCGGCTGGAATCCGGAATTCCTCATTGGCCCAGGCTCCAAGGTCAATCAGCTTGCAGCGTTCGCAGCAGAACGGCCGGTAAGGATTGTTGACGTCCCATTCGACATCGTTTTTACAGGTTGGGCAGGTTACAAGCATGGATCTCTGAATACCGGTTGAGAGAACCCGACGTCTTCCGGCTCAGGGCCTTCGGCGTACGGGGTGGACCAGACTGGGGCCAAAGAGTTGATTTGAATAGCGATCTGACTTTGAACCCGGAGTCCTTATGGTAACCGGCTCAGACGTCGATTGCACTCCGGCAGAACTGTTCGATCACGGCACGGAGCATTTCCATGTTGACCGGCTTGGCGACGAACGCGTCCATGCCGGCACGGCGACAACGCTCCTCGTCCTTTTCCATGGCGCTGGCCGTTAGCGCAATCACCGGTACGGCCGGCTGGTTGAGGTTGTGCTCACGTTCCCGCAGGCGTCGGGTGGCTTCGTAACCGTCGACCCGGGGCATCACGCAATCCATGAAGATCAAGTCGAATTCGTGCCACTGGATCAGCCCCAGTGCCGCCTCACCATCGTTGGCTGTGGTCACTTCGCACCCCAGTTTTTCCAGCAGGCGGCGTGTGAGCGTGCGGTTGACCGGATTGTCCTCCACCAGCAGGACCCGCATACGTTGACTGGGCAGCGGATGCGGGCTGCGCTGCTCCGGGCTGGGCTGCAGGGAGAACCGGGTCAGGAAGGCGCGCTCGCCATTGGCTCGGTCGGTAAACATCTGGTGCAGGATCGGGGTCAGGTAGGATTCACGCAATGACTTGCTGAGAAACCCGTCGGCGCCGGCCTGGCGGAAGTGTTCCGCATCACCGCGTTGTGGGTTGGAAGACAGGACCAGGATGCGCGTGTCCTTCCAGTCCGGATTCTCGCGTACCTGCTGGCAGAGCAGGTCGCTGTCCATATCCGGAACGAAGCCATCCAGGATCATGGCGTCGAAGGGGGCGCCGCTGTCGCTGCTCTGGCGTAGGGCCAGTAGGGCCTCGGCCGCCGAGTGGACGGCCTCGATATCCACCTCGTTGCGCGACAGCATTTCCAGCGTGATCTTGCGGGACAGCGCGTAGGAGTCCACGACCAGCAGGCGCTTGCCGCGGATCATGCGGGTATCCGGTCGGACGCGGGTGGTGCCTTCCGGCGCCTGCGCGAGATCCAGTTCTATCCAGAACGTCGATCCTTCGCCGGGCTGGCTTTGCACGTCCAGGCGTCCGCCCATGAGCCCAATCAGTTGGCGACAGATGGTGAGGCCCAGCCCGGCACCCGGCAGTTGCCGGCGAAAACGTTGGCCCAGTTGCACGTAGGGTTCGTAAACCAGGGGCAGATCCTCGGCGTGAATGCCCACGCCGGTATCCTCGACGGCAATGCGGATCTGGATGCGTTCGTTCTTGTGGCCAAGGACTTCCAGGTTAACCAGGACGTGGCCGGAATCGGTGAACTTGATGGCATTGGAGGTCAGGTTCAGCAGTATCTGGCGCAGACGGATCGGATCCCCCCGCAGGGCGTTGGGCAGGTTCTCATCGACCCGCAGTTCCAGGGCCAGGCCTTTCTCCCGGGCGCGTTCGCCAAGCATGACCACCAGATCATTAAGGGTATCGCGCAGGTCGAACGGGATGTCTTCGAGCACCAGCTTGCCGGCCTCCATGCTGGATATGTCCAGCAGGTCGTTGATGATGGCGGACAGGCTTTCCGCGGAGTTCTGCAGGGTCTTGACGAAATCCCGTTGCTCGTCGTCCAGTTGCGTGTCCTCGAGCAGGCTGGCATAGCCCAGCACGGATTGCAGCGGTGTCCGCAGCTCATGGCTCACGTTGGCCAGGAACAGGTTCTTGGCGTGGTTGGCGCGAACCGCTTCGTCCCGCTCGTCCCTTGACTGCATGCTGGACTGGCGCAGGTCGCGGGCCTCTTCCAGTAACTGGGCGCGCATGATGTTAAGGGCATGTTCCACTTCGCTCAGTTCATCGGCCCGGCGCGGCGGGCGACGGTGCAGTTTGAGCGGCGCGATCAGGGCGTCGAAGTTGAGCCTCTTGATGTAATCGGAGATGGTTTCCAGGTGACGGGTCAGCGTCAGGCGTACGATGAGCAGCAAACCCAGTGTGCCCAGCATTACGATCACGCTCTGGAACATAAGCAGGGTCAGGCCGCGGCTGATCACGTCCTGGTAGACTGTGCTGAGGGAGGAACTGATGGTCAGCGTGCCGAGCTGCTGTCCCTGATGCTCCCCGTCGGTGATCTTGATGGGGTAGGTCTGCTCGATCCGGTCATTCTCGACCGGTTGGCCGGCCCGGAAGACATCGCCGGTTTCCGAACGGACCTCGGCATACTGCATCGATGGAAAGGCGAGCAGACCCTCCAGGCTATTTTCCACGGCCTTGAAATCGAGCATCCAGAGATTGCTGCTCAGTACCGGCTGGAGCATCTCCGCGGCGCGGTTCTGGACTTCCGCCAGCTCGCCCTTGCGGCGTTCAAACTCGCCGAGCATCTGGGCCCCGGTGGCAACGATGGAAAGCAGGAAGCTGAAAATCAGGACATAGGCCAGCAATCGAGCCGCAAGTGGCCGGACACCGAGTTTCTTGAGGGATGTTCGTAATGCCACGCTACCGGTTCCCTGGTGAAGTGATGCGACTACGGCAAACCAGAAGGCATCTGCAAGAACCACTCAGATGACCCAGCACCTTGAATTTAATGCGCTCATGAATGGTCATTCTATATTACAGATGGCTTCTCAAGCCCCGTTCTGGCTGAAATCTCAGTCTAGCAGACTTATCGTCAAAACGGTCACACCCGACTCGCTGAAACGGAAGCGGACATTGTGGTCGTAGAGGTGTGCGCCGTAGATCCGCTCCTCAATCCGGCCCCGGCGAAACGACGGTCGCGGATCGTAGGCCACGACGTCTTCGATCAGGGCGCGGAATTCAGGGTAGCGCTGCGGGTCCAACAGGTCCAACTGGGCTTCGGCCTCCGCTGAGAACACAACCGGCAGGCGCTCTGTAGGCGGCGCGGAAGCCCAGGGAATCTCGGCGTCTGTAATCGCATCGGCGAAGGGCAGGTAAGGCTTGATGTCGAGAATTGGCGTCCCCTCGATCAAATCATGCTCCCGGATGCGCAGTACGAGGTCGCCGTCTTGTCGCCGCAGGCCCTCGTTGCGCACAACGGACAGGCCCAGACTGTTGGGGCGGAACGGCGAGCGGCTGGCAAAGACGCCGACCTTGCGGTTGCCGCCAAGCCGGGGTGGGCGAATCGTCGGCCGCCATTCGGCCCGCACCGCCTGGTGGAACTGGAACGTCAGCCAGAGATGGGAGCAGTCCTCCAGACCCCGGAAGGCATCCTCGCGATTATAGGGCGGCTGGATAATCAGGTCGGCCCACGCATGCCGGGTCAGTCCGGGCTGGCGCGGCACACCGAACTTATCGCGGAAGCACGAACGGGTGATGGCGACCGGCTCCAGCGTCAGGGCGTCCTGGGCTGGCCGGGACGGGTGTCGAGTCATCGGATACTCCCGGCAAAGAACATCTCGATACGCAGGGTGATGGATGCGGTCTCGCCGAAATTGTCGTCCCGGTAGAAGTTGACCGCAGGAATGGCTTCGCCATAAAGCCAAGTGCTGTAGAGGCGATAGCGATAGGTGAAGTCGACGAAGTACTCCGTCGGTCGCCAGCCCGGTTGGCTCTCGCCCAGCACACCCATGCGGGGATTGAGCTCAGCCCGGTTGTTGGGGCGGCTGTACAGACTGAAGATCTCCGAGAACTCGAATTGCCGGTCCGAGTGGACCCAGCGCAATTCCGAAGCACTGCGGAAACGCCAGTCGCCGTACCACTTGGAAAAACCCAGCCAGGTGCTCTCGCCCCAGCCATCCTGGTGGAAGTAATAGACGCGTTGGTCGATATCCAGGTCCCAGTCGTTGGCCAGATCGAAGCGCCCCCGGGAACGGGCACGCCAGAACGCATCCGGAGGCAGGCGCAGGCGCGCGCCCACATCGTTGCTCAGGTTCAGCTTGTCCGTGAGGTCGGTGATGTAGCGCAGGGCGCCGGTGGCCCTGGAATCGCTGCGGCCTTCATCGGTCAACTGCCGGTCGCGGTCCCTTTCGGAGAGGGACTTGGTTTCTTCGCTGTCGCTCTCCACCACCAGGCGCAGTTTCTCTTCGACGGTGGGCAGGTCCAGCTTGAAGCGGGCTTCCGGCTCGATCTGGGCGAGATTGGCGGTCTCAGAACGCGTTGCAAAGCCGATGCGAAGATAGCTCTGGTTGTCTGGCAGCGTGCGGGCATCACCGGACAGCGTCTGGTCCGCCCAGGCGCCCATGTTCTGGACCTGCCGGGAGCGCTCTTCATGCTGGCGGATGATCCATTCCGACGTGTCGAGCCACCAGGAGTCCCGGGGCTGGGCCTGTTTCTGATCCAGGCGATCTTCCTGCGTAAAGGTAAAGAAATCCAGCTCCAGTGCATCCATCCGCAGCGGGGAAACATACGGTTCCTGCTGATCCGCCGTATTGGCCAGGGCGGCCGATGGAACGGCGGCCAGGCAAAGCGCGCTGGCTATGGCGCTGAGGTGAGGGCGCACACTATTCCTGGAAGCGATCCATTTCATGCCGAAGCGATTCCGCCTGTTGTTGCAATACCGCCGGCTTCTGGCGAGGGCCGAACAGGCCGGTCACATGCAGCAGAAGCCGTCCCATGGATTTCAAGCCATCCCGGGACTCCCGCGGGATAACATGGATGTGGGCGTGGGGGACCGTCTGGTTCGCGGCCTTGCCGTCGTTCAGGAGGATGTGGGTCCCCTGGATTCCCCAGCCCAGCTGACGCTGGGCTTTCAGTATCCGGCGAGCCACCTGGAACAGACGATCCTGCAGCGTGCCTTCGAGCTCTGTCACTTGAACCACATGGCGCCGGGGAATCACCAGGACATGTCCACGGCCGAGCGGATGGATATCCATGAAGGCACAGCAGTCATCGTCTTTGTAGACCAGGGCATGGGGGGCTTCATCGGCCGCAATCTGGCAGAAAATGCAGGGAGAACTCATGAACCTTGATCCGCCAGGCCCGTGTCCAGAATGGCGTGTAGAGCCCTGACCGAGTCTTTGACCGCCGCCATGGGCTGGGTGTTGTCGATCACCCGGTCGGCTTTCTGGAGCCGCTCCTCCCGCGGTATTTGCGCTGCAATGATACGCTCCACCTGATCACGATCGTTCTGATCGCGGCCCATGGTGCGTTCGATCTGCGTTTCGACAGGGACGTCCACCACGATCACCTCATCCGTCAACTGGTACTGATCGGTTTCCAGCAACAGCGGCGAAACCAGCAAGACATATTGATGAGGATAGTCCGCGGGAACCGGTTCATCACCCAGCCAGAGCTGGCGCCGGATTTCCTCGCGAATGACCGGGTGCAGCAGCTTCTCGAGCCACGCCCTTTCAGAAGGTGTTTCAAACACAATCCGTCGCAAGGCCGCACGATTGAGTGCGCCTTCGGCGGTGAGGATTGTCTCGCCGAAATGCCCGGCAATCCGGGCCAATGCGGGCGTGCCGGGCTCAACAACCTCGCGGGCAATGATATCGGCATCCACGGCATGGACACCCAACTCCTGGAAGAGGCGGGCGACCGTGGACTTGCCACTGCCGATACCGCCCGTCAGACCGATGACTCTCAAGGGATGAACCTGCTGTTACAGTCGAAGATAGCTAAACCAGAGCGCCTGGAGCTCGGGCCCGAACCAGAGCGCAAGCAGGCCGGCGATGGCCAGGTAGGGGCCAAAAGGAATCGGCACCTCGCGCCCATGCCCGCGAAACGCAATCAGGCTGATGCCAATGATGGCGCCCACGACAGACGATAGCAGAATCACCGCCGGCAGCAACTGCCATCCCAGCCACGCACCAAGGGCCCCGAGCAGCTTGAAATCGCCATGTCCCATGCCCTCCTTGCCGGTTACCAGCTTGAACAGCCAGTAGATGGACCAGAGCGACAGGTAGCCGAAAATCGCGCCCCAGAAGGCACTGCTGAAATCGGTCAGCACACCGAAATAATTGAGGATCAGGCCCAGCCAGAGCAGGGGCAGGGTGATGCTGTCTGGCAGCAGTTGGGTATCGAAGTCGATAACCGTCAGGGCGATCAACGCCCAAACCAGAACCAGGGCCCAAAGCCCTTTTTCGCCGGCACCCAGCCAGGCGACCGTAAAGACTGACAGAATGGCGGTAGCGGCTTCAATCAGCGGGTAGCGAATCGAAATCGGTGCTTTGCAGGAGGCGCACTTGCCGCCGAGGAACAGGTAGCTGATGACCGGGATGTTTTCCCAGGGCTTGATCTCGTGCCCGCATTTTGGGCAGGTCGAGTTGGGGGAGGAGAGGGTGAATTTCTTTTCGGGCTTTCGGTCACCTTCTGGAATTTCCAAAAACTCCTCGCATTGGCAGCGCCAGTCCTGCTCCATCATTTTGGGGAGGCGGAGGATGACGACGTTTAGGAAGCTGCCGATGCAGAGTGATAGAAATACCAAGAAAGGATAAAAATAGGCTGGATTGCTCAGTAATGTGTCATAGGTCGGCATGGACGGCCTTGATTTGTATCTTCTAGGAAAAATGTGGGCCTAAAACGAGTCCGCCCGGCTGGGGAAATCTGCCGGGCGGTGATAACGAAGTCAATGTTTAGACGACTTGTCCCATTTGGAATATAGGCAGATACATGCCAATTATCAGGCCACCGACGAGAACACCAAGGACGGCCATGATCATGGGTTCCATCAATGCAGTGAGGTTGTCAACCATGTCATCGACGACGGATTCGTAATGGTCAGCTACCTTTTCGAGCATAGAATCTAAGTTACCAGATTCTTCACCAATCGCAGTCAACTGTACAGCCATTACCGGGAAAACCCCGGTGGCTCGCATCGACGCTTGTAGCTGTGTTCCGCTCGACACATCGTCTCGGATGCGGCTGACGGCATCCCGATAAACTGCATTGCCTGTTGCACCGGATACAGATTCCAGCGCGTCAACGAGAGGCACGCCTGACGCGAACGTCGTGGACAGAACACGACCGAACTTCGCGACCGCGGATTTGTCCAGTATTTCGCCAACAATAGGTAGTTTTAGCACGTATTTGTCGACGGCATCAGAAAACTTTTTCGATCGTTTTTTGGCTTCCTTAAACCCGAATATGGCTCCAACGATGCCAAGTAGGACGATGAACCACCAAGCCTGAAGCCACTCCGATACGTGGATAATAAATTGCGTGAAGACGGGGAGTTCAGCGCCAAAACCGTTGAAGAGCGATTGGAACTGGGGAACTACCTTAACGAGTAGGATAGCTGTTACCACAATCGCGACAACGACAACCGCTATTGGGTAGGTCATTGCTTTTTTAACTTTTTTCTTCAGAATTTCTGTCTTTTCCAAATAGGTCGCGATTCGGTCGAGCATTTGCTCCAGAGCGCCTGCCTTTTCCCCGGAATCAACCAGATTGCAGTACAGGTCGTCAAAGTATTTGGGATGACGACGCAGCGCTCCTGCGAAACTCGTTCCTGACGCTACATCATTTCTGAGCGCAATAACGAGTTCCTGAAGCCCTTTGTTGTCCATCCCGTCCGCAACGATATCGAAGCTTTGAACAAGTGGCACGCCCGCTTTCATCATGGTCGCCATTTGCCGGGTGAGCATTGCGATATCGAAAGGCGAGATTTTTTTGCTACCACCAAAGAGCGGCTTGGGTTTCTTTTTAACCTTGTCGGGCATAATGCCCTGCTTGCGGAGCTGAGCTTTTACCAACGCCAAGCTTGGGCCTGAGAGCTCCCCTTTGGTTTTGTTGCCTTTGCGGTCCTTGCCTTCCCAGACAAAGGTCGATAATTTCTGCGCGTTTTCTGCCATCTTTAATCCTTCGTCACGCGGTTCGCTTCCTCAAGACTTGTCATACCATCTATGACCTTCTTGAGACCCGACTGTCTGAGGTTCGCGAAGCCTTCCGCCTGAGCCTGTTTTGCAATCTTAATCGAACTCGCCTCTTCCATAATCATATTGGCGAGGTTCTCTGTGACCTTGACGACTTCGTATATGCCGACGCGGCCTTTATATCCACCATTGCATTTATCACAGCCCTTGGGGCGGTACAAAGTAAAGCCTGTTTCAATTTGTTGCTCTGTGAAGCCTTCCTTCAATAATACGTCTTTGGGCACATCGGCCGGCTCCTTGCAGCTGCAGAGCCGGCGGGCCAGTCGCTGGGCGATGATCAAGCTGACGGACGTCGCGATGTTAAAGGCTGGGACCCCCATGTTCATCATGCGGGTTAGAGTCTCCGGTGCGCTATTTGTGTGCAATGTCGAAAGCACCAAATGACCGGTTTGGGCCGCCTTAATTGCAATATTCGCGGTTTCGAGATCGCGGATCTCGCCTACCATGATGACAT
The DNA here is from genome assembly GCF_004327985.1 of Marinobacter halodurans. Classification (GTDB taxonomy): domain Bacteria; phylum Pseudomonadota; class Gammaproteobacteria; order Pseudomonadales; family Oleiphilaceae; genus Marinobacter_A; species Marinobacter_A halodurans. The sequence continues at coordinate 129,845 of NZ_SJDL01000010.1, read as the reverse complement.
CGGGATCTTGGCGCAGGAATGCACGCAGCGCTTCAGCGAAGCCCAGGCCCACTTTATTGTTGACGTTAACTTGATTGATGCCTTCCAGGTTGATTTCTGCCGGATCTTCCGCTGTGGAAATGTTGCGCTCTTGCGTGTTCAGGATGTTCAGGCCTGTGTACAGGGATACCGTTTTACCGGAACCGGTTGGGCCTGTTACCAAAATCATGCCCTGAGGCTGTTCCAGGGCCTCCATATACATTTGTTTCTGCTCGTCCTCGTAGCCCAGAGCATCAATCCCCAGTTTCGCCGAACTTGGATCAAGGATACGCAGGACGATTTTCTCACCCCAAAGTGTCGGAAGCGTATTGACCCGGAAATCTATGGCCTTGGTCTTGGACAGCTTCATCTTGATCCGACCGTCCTGCGGCACCCGACGCTCGGAAATATCGAGCTGGGCCATGATCTTCACACGAGCCGCGATTTTCGGGGCCAGCTTTATGGACGGTTTGGAGACTTCTTTGAGGATGCCGTCTGTCCGCGTTCTTACGCGATAAACTTTTTCATAGGGTTCGAAGTGAATATCAGATGCGCCACCTCGAATGGCGTCCAAAAGCACCTTGTTGACGTACTTTACAATAGGAGCGTCATCGACATCCGAAGCGGCAACCGCAGCATCGTCGTTATCCTCTTCCCCCCCTTCAATATCAATGTCTTCAAGGTCGGAATCTTCCAGGTCCCCCATGGATGTCTCGTGGGATTCCAGGTACCGATCAATCATTTCCCGAAGTTTGGCATCATCAACCAGAATGGCGTCGGTGCTCAAACCGGTGTTGAACTTAATCTCATCCAGCGCCTGGATGTTAGTGGGGTCCGAAACGGCTATAAACAGTCGCTTCCCTCGTTTATAAAGGGGAAGGGCGTTGTGTTTACGAACCAGTTTTTCATCGACTATCTTCTCCGGCAGCATTTCAGGGGAGAACGAGTTTAGATCAAGGACGGAAACACCAAACTCCATTGCAGCGGAGAACGCGAGCCCACGGCTATCCGCCAAATTGTTTTGGACTAAGTAGGTGATCAGTGGAATTTTGTTGTTGGATGCCTGAATAAAGGCATCGCGGGCTGCGGCTTCCTCGAGCAGTCCATCCTCAACAAATCGGCGGGCAAGTCCGGTCAGGGTAACGTTCTGATTGCTTGGCGGCATAAAATTGAGTGCTGTCGACAGGTTGCTGAATGTTTCTGAAGCTCAAGTTTAGATCGGAGCTAAAGGATTTGAAAGGTTCTACTGGATTCCGAGCCGAAAGCTGGTTGTTGCTATTGGCGGGTGACAAAATACGTCACTAGTCGGCGCCCTATGTCACAGTGTTAGGGCTTTCTTAACGATGTTTCCGCGATCGACTCCTCTCATCAGTCTGATTTAAAGAAGGATTTTTACATTTTCTTGCAATTGGCATGGCTCCTGCTAGGATCTCCGCAGGCCTCCCCGACCGGGGTGTTAAATGAAAGGAATAATGCGGAGATGTATATGAAGCGCGTACAACAGGGTTTTACTTTGATTGAATTGATGATCGTTGTTGCGATCATCGGTATTCTGGCTGCGGTCGCCATCCCGGCTTATCAGGATTACACCATTCGAGCGCAAGTGTCTGAGGGCATGAGCCTGGCTGCGGGTGCAAAGACTTCCGTAGCTGAGTTTTACACGCAGCGCGGAACATACCCTGCTCAAAACTCCAATGCAGGCTTGGCCGACGCTGCTGATATCGCAGGGACATACGTGTCTGCGGTCACTGTCAGTGATGGCCTCATCAAGGTTGAATACGGTAATGATGCAAACGCTGCGATCAAAGGCGACACTTTGCTTGTTTCTCCGATCACAAGCGCAGGCTCTGTATCTTGGAACTGCAAACCGGGTTCATTGGATACTAAATACTTGCCGACTGACTGTCGCGACTGATCAGGCTTTCGAGTCGCGCATAATTTGTTAGTTTTTAAAAAGGCCCGAGTTTTCGGGCCTTTTTTTATTAGGAGTCAAGGAAATTGCATCTTAAAAAAGAGCATTGTATTGCCGGATTTAGCTTTTATATTCTTATTGTTATGGTCGGATTACTCTATAATCACGGTGTAAACGATGCATTTTACTTTGATGACTTTTCTAACTTAAGTGCGCTAAATGATAGTGGTTCCGTTCACGATTATAACTCGTTTAAAGAGTTCGTTCTGGGTAATGCGGCGGGCCCCACCGGTCGTCCAGTATCAATGATTTCTTTTCTTATTGATGATAATACTTGGCCCAGTACTGCAAGCGAATTTAAAAATACCAATATATTAATTCATCTCCTGATTGGTGCTGTTTTATTTTGGGCCGCATTTTTAATATCACGCATCGTTGGTGTGAGCTATCCGGCTCTAGCTGCATTGTTTGTCTGCGCGGTTTGGCTGTTGAATCCTTTTCATGCCTCGACTGTCCTGTATCCCGTGCAGCGCATGGCTCAACTAAGCACATTATTTTGTGTTATTGGTGTTCTTATATACCTAAAAGCGCGAGTTAAACTCGGTGATGGGAAAATAATCTCAGCCTTTTTATATGGTATTGCGCTTTTTCTTTCGTTTCTTCTAGCCGTATTCTCAAAAGAAAATGGCGCGGTACTGCCGGTTTTACTTACAGTTTTAGAGGTGTCAGTTTTAAAATCGCTTCCTTGGGGGAAGAAATGTTATAAAAGGCTGGTGTGCTCTGTTCTGCTGATAGGTAGCTTTTGCGTGTTTTCTATCATTGTTTACAAAGCAAGCCTGAATGGATGGGGGGATCTTTATCCTGGGCGAGATTTTACTCCTTATCAGCGTCTAATAACTGAACCTTCTGTTCTACTTTATTATATAAAAGAGCTTTTACTTCCTTCGCTTTATACTCCTGGTCTATATTATGACGATGTTCATCCTTATTTGGGTTTGATGGTATCATCCTGGGTGCCCATGGTAAGCATCTTGGTCGTACTGTTCATTTTCGGATTGGCTATATTCAATTTAAACCGATATAGCTTGCTCGGCTTTTCAATACTTTTTTTCTTTGCTGGTCATATCATTGAATCGACAGCGTTAAACCTCGAACTTATTTTTGAGCATCGAAATTACTTGCCAAGCCTTTTTATTGGCTTTTTTTGGCTTGAGTTAGCCAGATTTCTCAGTAAATATTCTATTCCGAAGGTGATAGTTTTTCTGTTCCCATTAATCTTGTATCCAAGTATTTTGTTTGCACGAACGGATTTGTGGGCTGACCGGGTTGTATTTGGGGCATATTTAGCAAAGACGTCCCCTCATTCGATTCGATCGCATATTGAGTTAAATAATGCGCTTTTGTACGACGGCCAACCTCAGGCAGCTAAGAAAGCTCTTGAAGAGGCTATTAGAGCCAATCCTGATAATATTTATTTAAGAATGCACGTTGTGCTCGTTGATTGTTTGCTTGGTGTAAAAGATTCCGGCGATATGGATAATTTAATTTCTATGGCTAAGACCCAAGCATTTGACGGCCGCGACCGACTGGCCATAGAAAAAATGTGGCAATATATGCGGAACGGGCGATGTGATTTCATTACTCCTGGGTACTTTCGTGAGTTAATGATGGCCTTTGAAGTCGGTCAACAAGGTGGTCAAGATCAAGGTGAGATATCTAGGCGTCTATTGCGAATCTACGCAGACCGATTTTACGTGATGTACCCTAGCTACTCCCCTTCAAAAGTTAAGCCGCTTAAAGCCGTCTTGAGCTCCGAAAATCCGGAATATATTATGGTGACCGCGGCTTATTTAGCATCGGTGAATCGGTTCGATGAGGCGCTAAAATTGTCAGATAAGGCGCTTCAGTTGGTTAGAATGGGGAAACTACATAACTCGCTGAAAGATCCAGTGCAGTTCGCTCAGGATATCTTGAGTTTTCAGGAAACTGTAGAAGAAGATAAAGAAAATTTTGAATAATGGGTTTCATATGAAATTATCGATAATTATTCCAGCGAAGAACGAAGCTAATAGTTTGAAGTCTCTGATTCCTGAGCTAAAGCTTTTGAGTGTTGCAAGTGAAATTATTGTAGTGAATGACGGTTCATCAGACAACACTTCTGAAATATGTAAAGAGCACAACGTGAAAGAGGTTCTTCATCCTTATTCAAAAGGAAATGGTGCTGCGGTGAAGTCAGGTGCTCGTGAGGCAACTGGAGATGTGCTGATTTTTATGGATGGAGATGGACAGCATCGACCAGAAGATATTCACAAGTTAGTCGAAGGGATTCGTTCCGGATATGATATGGTTATTGGGTCACGTAATGCTGAAGGGCAAGCGAATATAGGAAGGGGATTTGCCAATGGCTTATATAATAGGTTAGCCAGTTATGTGACGGGGCATGAGGTTAAAGACTTAACTTCCGGGTTCCGTGCAGTCAATGCATTGAAATTTCGCGAGTTCTTGTATTTGCTACCGAATGGCTTTTCTTACCCAACTACTAGCACTCTGGCTTTCTTTAGGGCTGGTTACTCTGTTAGCTATGTTGGCATCGATGTAAAGAAGCGGATTGGGAAAAGCCATCTTAAGCCTGTTAAGGATGGCGTGAGGTTTTTGCTAATAATATTTAAAATAGGAACCTTATATTCGCCGTTGAAATTATTTGTTCCTGTGTCGCTTTCTGTCTTCCTTTTGGGGGTCGCTTACTATTGCTTTACCTATATTACACAGGGTCGTTTCACAAATATGAGTGCTTTAATGTTCACTACCTCTTTGGTTGTCTTTATGGTTGGTCTAGTATCGGAGCAAATTACCGCTCTTATGTACAAAAATGACAACTCATAGGTTCTAGCGCTTTTTTACGGCCAAAGATAATAGATAAAACAAGCAGTCACAGGCGATAGTCCATATCCTCGAAGATATGGATATCAATAATGCCAGTTCAGCTCCAATAATGGGCGTTAAAAAAAATGTTAATCCCGCTTCACGAATGCCTATTCCAGCGGGTACGATAAAAATAAGAGTGCTTGCTAGCGATAAGACTAAATACACTGAATATACATTGAGAATATTTGGAGTTGAAAGGCTTGGAATTATTGATAGTATCAGCATAACAAACGAAGCTGATCCTATATTTACTGATAAAAAATATAATGGAAGTTGTGTGAGTGTTTTGAGCTTTCTTGAGGTGGAGAGTCGCAAGTCTAATTTTGTTATTTCATAAATACGCATTTGGAAATTATGAGAGAAGTATGGAAAGAGTAATGCTATGGCAAGTATAAGAGTTGCCAGACTTCCTGGTATAATTTGCGCCCTAAGTGATATTTTTGCATTTAGAAGTAAAAGGATAATAAGGATAGAAGTAGCTAATGCCAGAATTTGTAGTATCACCTCAAACAAGCTGGCAGATAATGAATGTCTCATCTCAATTCGTTTGTTTATTATGCTTCTGCTTATAATGCTGAATACTCCACCTGGAATGTATCGCGCTATCCATGAAACTGCGTAAGCATGAAGTGTGCTTCGATAATCCGGTTTTTTGCCACTAAAAAAGTAGATAGATCTGTTCCATATTAGTGATAGTAGAAGCCTGAAAGTAAGTGACAAAAATATCGAGAAAGATAAGAAGTATAGGTTGAAGTTAGAAATTGAGATTGCGTTATAGTCGAGTCCCCATGCGTGTATTAGGATAAAAGCTACACTTAAAAAAATGATCAGAAGTCGGAGAAGTTTAACGAGTCTTTTTTTCATCTTTCACTGCGGATTCGAATATGTTTATTAGCTGATTCCTCATTGTGGTGAGGCGATACTGGCAGTTGTACTTTTCTTTAGGTGAATTAAGTATATATTCTAATTTTTCCATTATTGCTCTTTCATAGTTGCCCTCCAGAAGCGTCTCAATCGGGAATGACTGCTCGGGAGACTCGAGTTGTTCAAAAAACAATTTTCCTTTGTCGACATAATACAGACAAATTGAGGGTGTTCCAGAAGCTATGGAAATTATCGAGCTATGAAGTCGACTCGCGATAGTGCATTTAGCTTGTGAATATATATCTATTAGGTCGTTGGGTGATATGGTAGACGTATCCAGTATGTGAGTCCTTTCTTTTTGTAAAGCTGTTGCTAGTTCGGCGCAGAAGTCTGAGTCGCCCTCATTATCAGAGTTAAACATTGGTATAAAAAGCAAGTTTACTCCATAACACTCCTGAACCCGTTTGAGCAGGCTTTGGAAGTTCTTTATGTAGGTTTGATACTCGCTCCGCTGACTCATCGGGTTAATTCGGTTTTGGATAGCAAGTGGAAGCCAGCTGCTTTTCTTGTAGTGAAACCATCGTCGGGCGCTAACTATAATGCTATTATGAAGGAAATCTGGCTCCAGATTGTTGGTTATCGCTGCATTTAAATTATGATTAGGCGTGCCTAATATTGCTGGATCAAAGCCGACTACAACTTTTTCTTTAATTACCCCGTATTGAATTAACTTTTCAGCCGATAGCTGGTCTCGAACCATAAATAGTTTGCATAGATTCACTGCGCGTGAAATGAAGTGCTTTGACATTCTAGAGTGAGTGGGGCCAATACCTTGAAAAAGCCCGTAAATGGGCTTTTTTGCCAGTTTTATGAGCAGCATTCTCATGCACCAATATATCGGCGCGATTTTTGTCGTGTAATCCTTTAGTAGCTCTCCACCTCCCCAGAATATAAGGTCATAATTTCTGGCTTTTAAAGTTAAATTTATCAGTTTTACCGGGTTGAGTGAGTATACTGGCATTTCAATGAAGTCAATATCAAACCATTTCTTGTCCCTGGTTGGATTGTTGGATATTGCAGTTATCGTTGACTCTGGCCATATTTTCTTAATTAGACTTACGTTTCCTAGCAATATTGCCTGATCTCCCTTGTTAAACGGAGAGTCGCTATTAATTATTAGAACTTTTTTCACTGTAGGATGCCTTGATCAAAAAATCTGTATACTTTTTGCCAATAATTTCCCAGCTATATTCTTTTGCTGTGTTCTTCGCATTTTTTTCGATTCCTTGATGCACATCGGCTTCGATTTCTAGGGCTTTGGATAACGCAGATTCTAATTCAGATACCGATCTCTGGCTAATCAAAAAACCGTTAATGCCATCTTTAATAATGTCATCTGCACCGCTTTCTCGAGTAGCAATACAGATCTTCCCATAGCTTAATCCCTCGAGGAGAGCTACCGGTAAACCCTCGGCATCGCCATCGTCAGTAATAATTGACGGTGTTACAAATACTTTGCAATTTCGTAAGATGCGGTCCTTATCTTGTCCTTCTATGTGGCCGAGAAGTCGGACCTTCTCGTTTAGACCATAATGCTCGATTGCCTCAAGGATTGAGTTTTCAAGTGGCCCGCTCCCGCAGATTTCTAGGGCGGCTTTGGGGAAGCGTTTTGATATTTCGTAAAATGCCGGTATTAAGTACTGTAGACCCTTCTTTTCCGTTAGTCTTCCTATAAAAAGTACTCTCTCAGGCTTGTAATTACCTGCGTCTTGCTTACAGGTTTCGGAAGGAAGGTGTACGCCCATTGGCAATAAGAAGATTTTTTTCTGTATATTTTCCCATTCCTTTTCCGAGTAAAAGCATTTTATTTTTTCATAGGTTCGTGAGCTAACAACTGATATAGCGCTTGATTGGTTTAGAGCAGATTTTACTAGTAGTGGTCCGATTAAAGGTAACTTCTTTAGCACAAAAACATCAGATGAGTGGCTTGTTATAGCGAATGGCGTGTTGGTTAACTTTGATGCAATGAATGCAGCGATTCCTTGTGGTGTAAACCAGTGTGCATAAATGAGATCGGGCTTCGTTCTAGTGGTCAATCGGACGGTCCAATATATACCGAAAGCAAGTTGAAAGATGAATGCAATAATTTTGAGAGGGTTTTTTTTTATTGTTGGCCAAAGGCCATGGGCATTCAGTGACTGCAAGCTGTTTGGGTAAAAATAACGGAAAAATTTCACCCTTATATTATCGGATGTATGGTTTGATGTTTCTAGAAGCGCATCATGCGGCGCTAGTATTGAAAATGAAAACCTAGGGTTTTGACGACTTATTTCTTTGATCTGCTCTGATACGAATGTCGGGATCTTATAACTGCTGTTTGATGAGTATGTGGATGTCAATACTAGAATTTTCAACTGTATATCCGTACCGAAAAGGAAGTGTATTTCGAAAATATACCATTTGATCTAGGTGTCGGCAAAAAGATATCTCTGTATCTTTTTGTTATATTTTGGTGCTGAAGGTTGCTCGAAAAATTGTCAGGTTTTGTCCTTCCAGGTCCTTAGTGATTATGTTGATCTTTTATCTCGCTGAAAAAACTGTAAAAAAATGTGGCTCGATATTTGCCTAGTGATGGTTGGAAAGTTTTTCTAAGAGGCGTGATGACTGATGAATAGAGAGTACGGATTTACTCTTATTGAGTTGCTGATCGTTGTGGCGATCCTTGGAATTCTTGCTGCTGTAGCCATCCCGGCTTATCAACTATATTCGGCGCGGGCTCAAGTATCGGAAGCACTGTCAATTTCGTCGGGCATTAGGGTGCAGGTCGAGGAGGTATTCATGGGTGGTAAGGGGGTGTTTTCCGGTGTTAATAGCGGCTCACATGGCCTGCCTATGCCGTCAAGCACTGTTGGGGCCTATGTCGATCGAGTTTCCGTTGTAGATTCTGTTTTAAGTGTTCGTCTAGGCAATAATGCTTCTAGGTTTATTGATGGTGAAGTCCTTCAATTGTCGCCTGTGACTACCAAATCAGGAGGTGTTGTTTGGAGCTGCAGTTTTAGCGGAGAAGATCGATACGTGCCTGCAAGCTGCCGCTAAACCTCCGATTTACCTACTAAGCGGGCTCCTATTATCGTTAGGTGGGCTTGCCCCTAGTAAGGAGGCGCTCCATGAGTCGTAAGAAGGCTCAGGCCTGCATGGACGGGTTTCGCAGGAAAAGCCGTGTGTAGTGGCGATTTTACCACTTATGTAATTGTCCGGAATCATTAGGTCAGTGCATTCATGCCGAAGCGGATCAGCATAGGGTATTTCCTGCAATCACAGCAGCCGTGACAGTTGGCACTAAAATCTTGCCATGCGCTGTAGGCACATGGTGAACTATCCGGATCATCGAATTGGGCGCATACGGGACCTACCATTGAATAAGGACATTATCTGGCACCACCATAAAGTTTCCCGCGCAGATCGGGCGGGCTCTAAAAATCAGAAGCCCTGTTTGCTCTGGTTTACCGGGCTGAGCGGTTCTGGGAAGTCTACGATCGCGAACGCGTTGGATGTAGCCCTTCATGAGCGTGGTTATCACACGTTTTTGCTGGATGGTGATAACGTGCGTCATGGACTCTGTAGTGACCTCGGGTTTTCCGATGACGATCGTGTCGAGAATATTCGCCGTATCGGTGAAGTCAGCAAGCTCTTCACCGACGCAGGTCTGATCGTTATTAGTGCCTTCATCTCGCCATTTACCGGCGATCGTAGAATGGTGCGTAAGCTGTTCCCGGCGGGCGAGTTTATCGAGATCTTTATGGATACGCCGATCAACACCTGCGAAGAGCGGGACCCAAAGGGGCTCTATGAAAAAGCCAGGCAAGGTGTCATCAAGAATTTTACTGGTATCGATTCACCCTATCAGGCGCCTGAGCGACCTGAGATCCGCCTCGATTCTTCTTCTATGAGCGTTGACCATTGTGTTGACGTTATCATCGAATATCTGGTCCGACGCGAGTTGATTTCCTGAGTCTGCATTGGGGCGCTAAACCGGTATGACTTGGGAAGCTATAACCACAGTCGGAGTGCTATCTAGCGTTTTAATAGCACTGGCTTTAACCCGCGTCTCAGCCGATCTCGTGCTGATGGCCGCGCTCACCATCCTTCTCCTCACAGGTATTCTGTCGCCAACTGAAGCTCTTGCTGGCTTTGCTAATCCCGGTGTCATAACGATTGCAGTTCTTTATATTGTTGCGGCCGGACGCAAGGAAACCGGCGCGGTCCAATGGGTTGCGCGCCTGCTCATTGGCAAGACAATCGCTGAGGCGGGTCTTCGGGCTCTGGCATATGGTTATCTGACTGAAATTAGAGCCTGATCGGACATTGCAGGTGGGGGATCGTCTTTATTTTATTGGCGCGCCAGAATGTGCCGCAGAGCTAAGGCGGATTCATGGCTTGAAGTCTGCTCACTCAGGTGTTTACAAGCTGGAGTTCGCCAGCCACCAGCGCTGCCTGGTTGAAGTTGTCCTCGGTCCAGAATTTCCAGCTCTTGGGGTGACGATTCGAGGTAGCCGTTTCAGAACTCGTTTTAATGCTGCCATGCTTTCTGTTTCACGGGAAGCATACGCCGACCAATATCCTTGAACAGGGTCAGGTAATGCTGGTTGATGCTGGTCAGGATTTCTTCAGCCGTTTCTTCGCTATGGGTATGGGAGATTCGGTTTCTGTCCTGCAGCAGTTGCATCCACCGCTCTCCGTCATAAATCAGGTTGGCAGCAAAGGCTTCCCATATGGTGTCCCTCGAACCGGTAATCGAGGTATTTCCCTGCCATCGCAAATAATCTCGCAGCAGATTCCAGGCAAGCTCGTAAGTGTACTCAAAGGCTTGAATGACGTCTTGCTTCTCGAGTTTTGAAAGCTATGGAGAGCGCATCAATGTCACAGCGTCGTTCAACTGGTGGAAGGCTTTCTTGAAATTGCTGAACCGATGTACCCAGCGAATATCCTGATTGGGCAGAAGGCTGAACCGGTTGAGGGGGTGATTCGATAACATATCATAGGGATAGGAGGTGGTCGCCGTATTCATGAGAACCTTTTGGGCCAGAGAGTATGGCCTGGATAGATCGATAGCCCTGGCGGATAGTAACTGAAATCGAAGTCATCTTTCTGTAGAATTCTGCCGCTTTGTCCCGGGTTGTCGAATCGGGGCAGGGCGGTAGCGCATACGGTCGCTGCCATACGACAACAGTTGAAACTGAAGCAGTGGGATCACTCAATGAATGACGCTCAGATGCATCAACGGAATGAGTTCAATGATGAAATAAGTCTGGTTGACTTGGCGGTCACTTTTGTTCGGCGCCGCCGGGTGTTTTATGCTGTGTTCACGGTCTGCGTATTGGCGGGTGTGGCGTATGCGCTGATCGCAGATACGACTTATCGTTATACCAGCCTGATCCAGGGAGCAGCGACGGACTCAAATGAGCCACTGGTGTCTCCCGAGGTTGTCATGTCCGGGTTGGAAGGACGTTGGCTGCCTGAGGTCCGTGCCACCTATGAGGCGGAGCACGGAAAGCTACCTTTTGAAGTGACATTTGATAATCCGGAGAAAACGAACATCATCAAGCTAGCCTCAGAAGCAAGCGAAGATCGGGCGAATATGGTTGAGCATATTCATCAGACGTTGATGGCCGATGTCACTAAAGAGCAAGGTAGTCTTCTGGAAGAGCAAAAGAATCAACTGGAGCAGCAGATCACGGCTGTTGGCAAGCTCATTCAATCCCTGCAGGAGGAAGGCGCGACCGGTGAGACTGTAGCAGGCGCGGTCGAGCGGAAGTTGAATCTTGAGCTTGAACTGGCCAGTCTGAAACCGGCTAAAACACTGGTAGTCGCAAGGCAGAGTGCCGACGCGACCGGACCCAAGAGGGTCCTAATCGTTGTGCTGGCAATCGTTCTCGGGGGTATGCTGGGGGTCTTTGCAGCATTTTTAACCGAGTTTTTCGTTGCCGTTCGCGCCCAGATGGCACGTCAGCACTAACGGACTGAACATCACCCGATCCTGATCAGCTTGTTGTGTTGAACAAGGTGTACGGCCGGAGAGATGCTTGTGCCCTCTGATATTTTCATAAGTATGTAAGGGTACATTTTAGGTAGGCTGATTAGACTGAATGAAAACTCGCTTAATAAATTTGGGGCTCAGGGCACTAACGTTAGCTGTAAAGTTCGCTTTTGTGCTGACGCTGGCGGCTTTCCTTCCACCTGAGCAGGTAGGGCTATATGGGCTGATAACCGTAACTGTATCCTACTCTATCTATTTTGTTGGCTTCGAATTCTATACCTTCAGTACACGTGATTTGGTTGCGCGGCCGCGGTCGGAATGGTCCCGGTTATTGTCGAGCCAGTTGATCTTCTTTGGCCTGATGTATGCGCTTGTATTGCCGGCTTCCGGCGCTCTTTTCTGGGCTGGGGTGCTGCCGTGGAGCATCATGGGGGCCTTTGTCATACTGATTGTCCTTGAACATCTGTCAACGGAACTGATGCGATTTCTTATCGCTATTGAAAGACCTTTGCTTGCAACGATTATCATATTTATAAAGCAGGCCTTATGGGCTATCTGCTTTACATTTGCCATGTGGTTCAACCCCGATTTCAGGAACATCTCTGACCTCCTGCTTTTCTGGCTTGTGGGCACATTTATTAGCGTTCTCATAGGCGTGGGACCGCTGGTGGTGCTCGATTGGAAGGGGGCTTTTGTGAGCTTTGACTGGCGTTGGGTTAGGGCTGGGGTTGTGATAGCTATTCCCTTGCTTGTATCGTCAATTGCTGTCAGAACTTTGTTTACCTTTGATCGCTATGTTTTTGAGGCGCTGAATGACTTGACGCTATTGGGTGCTTACAGTGTTTATATGGGCGTTGCCTCGGCCATGCTTTCTTTCATGGAGTCCGGAGTCTTTGTCTTTTATTACCCGAGAATGATGAAGTCTTACAAGGAAAACAATATGCCTGAATTTGAGATGGCATATCGGAAGCTGGTTAAGCAGTCAGCGCTATGGTTGGTGCTGTTGGTGGTCGGCGCGGTAGCGGCAGGCATCATAGTATTCCCTATTCTGGAAGAACCGGTATACGCTGAGAATTTACCACTATTCGGCGCTGTCGTTATCACGATGGCGGTTTTCATTGGCGGCTATGTCTTTCAATATGGTCTTTACACGACTGCCAGGGACCGCAGTATTATCACCGCCAATATTGCTGGGTTGGCGACTGCAGCGCTCGCGCTTCTTATATTGGCTAGATATACCGATTATTGGGCGGTCACGGTTTCCATGCTTATTGGCAGTAGCATCGCAGCGCTTCTGAAGTACTGGAAATGGCATATCACACGTAAAGAGCTTCTCCTATTACAATGATGAGCCGCTGTCGTAATCTTCGAATTGGGAATTGAATATGATGAAAGAAACTGTTTTGGTAACGGGAGCGGATGGATTTATTGGCTCCCATCTCACTGAGCTGCTCGTGCGTGAGGGTTACAAGGTAAAAGCATTGTCCCAGTATAATTCATTCAACTACTGGGGGTGGCTTGAGAATATTGGTTGCCTGGACCAAGTGGAAGTCCTGAATGGTGATGTCCGAGACCCGCACTACTGCAAGCACATTACCAAAGGTGTCGATATCGTTTATCACCTGGCGGCGTTGATTGCGATTCCGTATTCCTACGTCGCGCCAGACAGCTACGTAGACACCAACGTTAAAGGCACACTGAATATCTGTCAGGCCGCTCTAGACAACGATGTTAAGCGGGTGATTCACACATCTACCAGTGAGGTCTATGGCACTGCCCAATACGTCCCCATCGACGAGAAGCACCCGGTACAGCCCCAATCGCCCTACAGTGCCTCCAAAATCGCCGCTGATGCCATGGCAATGAGCTTCTACAACGCGTTTGACCTACCTCTTACAGTGGCTCGCCCTTTCAATACCTACGGGCCGCGCCAGTCCGCTCGTGCAGTGATCCCCACTATCATTACCCAGATCGCCGCTGGCCAGAAATCCATTAAGCTCGGTGATGTGACGCCCACGCGGGATTTCAACTACGTCGAAGACACTTGTAGGGGTTTCCTGGCACTGGCTAACTCTCAAAAAACGGTGGGCGAGACAGTGAACATCGCTTCCAACTTCGAGATTTCCGTAGGCGATACCCTGAGCCTGATTCGGAATATTATGCAAAGCGATGTCGAGTTCATTACCGACGAACAACGCTTTCGCCCCGGTAAATCCGAGGTGTTCCGACTTTGGGGGGAAAATGCGAAGATGCGCGAACTGACTGGTTTCACGCCCAAGCATTCGATTGAAGATGGGTTGAGGAAAACGGTGGCGTGGTTTACGAATCCAGAGAACCTGAAGCATTACAAAGCTGGAATCTATAATGTCTGACGTGTTGGCCAATCGTCTGATTGAGTTTGTAAAAGACCATTACGGAACAAATGAGTTCATACCGCTGCACGCGCCCGTGTTCAAGGGTAGCGAACAGACTTATGTTGCGAACACCATTAAGTCCACGTTCGTATCTAGCGTGGGTGAGTACGTTAATCGTTTCGAGCAGGACATGGCCGCCTACACCGGTGTCGAGAGCGCGGTGGCGACGGTAAATGGAACCGCTGCTCTTCATGTCAGCCTTCGAATGGCAGGGGTCGGGCAGGGAGACCTGGTGATTACTCAGGCTCTGACGTTCGTTGCGACCTGTAATGCCATCACTTACTGCGGGGCCGAGCCGCTGTTTATCGATGTGGACGAGTCCACGCTTGGCCTTAGTCCACGCTCGCTTGAGGGTTGGCTGGACAGTCATGCGGTAAGTGATGCGTTTGGGCGGTGCGTGGAACAGGCAACGGGCCGGCGAATTTCGGCCTGTCTGCCCATGCATACCTTCGGACACCCCGCTGATCTGGCGGGGCTCGTGCGCGTTTGCAGGATGTGGAATATTCCACTTGTTGAAGACGCGGCGGAATCGCTCGGTAGCTTCTACCATGGCCGGCATACCGGAACATTCGGGAAGCTGGCCGCCGTGAGTTTCAATGGCAACAAAATCATAACCACTGGTGGTGGTGGGATGATCCTTTGCGATGAGGAAACCGGCAAATGCGCAAAGCACCTGACCACAACTGCCAAGAAGCCCCATCCCTACGAATACGTTCACGATGAAGTTGGTTATAACTACAGGTTACCCAATATTAACGCAGCTCTAGGAGTTGCACAGCTGGAGCAGTTGCCGGGGTTTCTGGCGGAAAAGCGGGCATTGGCGAGTGAGTACCGGCACCTTCTCAAAGGGGCAGAGTTCAAGTTTGTTGATGAGCCGGAGGGTTGTAGAAGCAATTTCTGGCTAAACGCCGTCCTGTGTCCGGATCAGGTATCGAGAGATCGATTGCTTGAGGTGACTAACGCCAGCAACGTAATGACTCGCCCAGTCTGGCAGCTAATGTGTGATCTGCCGATGTACCAGCATTGCACACGAGGAGCCCTCGACATCTCACGAAGTATAGCAGAGCGCCTCGTTAATCTTCCCAGCAGCGTAAAACCGGCCCAGCCATGAAAACAGTCGCCGTATTTACCGGAACCCGGGCAGAGTATGGCTTACTGCACCCACTGCTCACGAGGCTGACACAGCACTCAGAAATGAACTTGCAACTGATCGTCAGTGGCATGCATCTGTCGCCTCAATTCGGCGAGACTTGGCGGACCATTGAGGCCGACGGGTTTACCATTGATGCCAAGGTGGAGATGCTCCTCGCCTCAGATACGAGCTGTGGCGTTGCCAAATCCATGGGGGTAGGGGTGATCGGTTTTGCAGATGCATTGGAGCGTTTGCAGCCGGATTGCCTGGTGATCCTGGGAGATCGATATGAAGCTCTGGCTATTGCTCAGGTAGCTGCCGTCATGCGCATCCCAATTGCACACCTCCACGGTGGAGAACTCACTGAAGGTGCTTACGATGACCCAATTCGCCACGCTATCACTAAACTCTCGCACTACCATTTTGCTGCCTCCGAGGAGTATCGCCAGCGAGTAATACAGATGGGAGAGCAACCGGATAGTGTCTGGAACGTTGGCGCGTTGGGCATTGAAAACATACGGACTGTCCCGAGGGTTTCCCTCGCCGCAATCAACCAGAAGTTCGGGCTTGACTTGAAACAGCCGTTTTTCCTGGTGACTTACCATCCTGTCACTGCTGGCGACGAAGACAGTGAGCAAACGTTCGACAACCTGCTAACGGCGCTGGATGAGTTTCCGGAGCACCAGGTTTTGCTCACCTACCCCAACTCCGACAACGGCGGGCACCGGCTGATTCAGATGCTTGAACACTTTGCCAGTGAACGCATTGGCAGAGTGTTCGCCGTACCCTCTCTGGGCCTGCAGTGCTACCTGAGTGCAGTGGCTCTCGGTGATGCTGTTATCGGCAACTCTTCCAGTGGCATCATAGAGGTGCCCTCACTTAATACACCAACAGTCAATATTGGTGTTCGCCAAAAAGGGCGCCTTGCCGCAGATTCCGTGATTCATTCCGGGACGACCCGAGAGGGTATCAGCCGCGCCATCGAACGGGCTTTGTCGCCCATGACCAAACAGGTTTCAGAGTCCTGTGACAATCCCTATGGCAGTGGTGAGACATCGGCGAGGATTGTTGACATCCTGCGTGAGCAACAGCCCCCCGGTACCAAAGTCTTTCATGACATCTCCGAACGCCAGGAGGATTAAAGCGAATGGTAAGAGTAATCGCAGAAGCCGGAGTGAATCATAACGGCGATCGTGAGATGGCTTTTCAATTGGTCAAAGTGGCGGCGGATTCCGGTGCCGATGCCGTTAAATTCCAGACATTCAACGCTGAACGGCTGGCTGCGCTGACGGCCCCGAAGGCAAAGTATCAGCAAGCCACCACCGATGCACTGGAAAGCCAGTTCGCGATGCTCAAAAAGCTGGAGTTGCCATCCGAATGGCACGTTGAACTCCAGCGTTACGCAAACGACCTTGGCATTACCTTTATATCAACAGCCTTTGATTTGCAAAGCCTTGCGTTCCTGCAAACGCTGGACCTGCCCTATTACAAAATTCCATCCGGGGAGATCACCAATGGCCCCCTGCTGCTGGCATTTGCACAAACCGGCAAGGAACTGATCATCTCCACGGGCATGGCAACGCTGAGTGAAATTGAACAGGCGCTCGCAGTAGTCGCTTATGGCTACGCCCACCAAGGAGAGCCGGAACGCCTGGAGCAGATATGGCGCTTCTGGAGCAAGCCGGGGGTACAAGCGTCATTGGAAGGTAAGGTCTCGTTGCTCCATTGCACCTCCCAATACCCAACACCCATGGAAGAAGTTAACCTGAAGGCCATGAGTGCACTGGCAAACGCGTTTGGGTTACCTGTTGGTTACTCAGATCACACCCAGGGCCTGGTTATACCGACCGCTGCGGTCGCACGGGGCGCCACCATCATCGAAAAACACTTCACGCTGGATCGCAACTTACCGGGCCCGGATCATAAGGCATCGCTTGAGCCCGATGAACTCAAAGAACTGGTCAGCAACATTCGTGGGGTTGAAAAAGCCCTGGGCGATGGCGTCAAAAAGCCTCAGCCCAGTGAGTGGGATACCCGTGAGGCTGCGCGGCAGCAGGTGATTTTCTGCGAAACCGTCGGAAAAGGCGAGAGGATTGAGCGGCACGCGTTGTCGACCGCTCGCTGCGGGCGAGGTGCTTCGCCAATGACACTCTGGGATATGGTAGGCAAAGTGGCATCTGATACCTACGCAAAGGGAGATGTGCCGGAGTGACCAGCAGGAAAGTATCCGACCTTCAGGCAAAAGATTGCATTTTAATAGGCGCTGGCGGACATGCGCGGGTTATTCAGGAGCTGGCGGAGCTCTGTGGCGCCAACATCCTCGGAGTCTGCGATCCAAAGTTCCAGGGTGAAAGGGATCAGCTCTGGCATGGCCTGGAGGTTTTAGGCGGTGATGAGTACCTCTCTGAGGTTAGTCCGGAGAAGGTTTTGTTACTTAATGGAATTGGAATGATGCCCGGCAACCGCGTTCGTCAAGTCGTGTTCGAGCGGTTTGCCGAAATGGGTTTCTGTTTTCCGCCACTGGTACACCCATTTGCCTGGCTTTCCCCCTACGCGTGTATTAGTGATGGTGTACAGCTGATAGCGGGGGCTGTGGTACAACCCGGTGCAAGCATTGGTACAAACACCATTGTGAATACGCGTAGCTCCATTGATCATGACTCCCAACTGGGCGCTCATTGCCATCTGGCTCCCGGTGCCACCCTGTGCGGTGATGTGCGTATTGGTGACGGAAGCTTCGTTGGTGCTGGCGCCACGGTCACCCAGGGAATCAGCGTGGCGCCGCAAACGTTTATCAAAGCCGGGTCCTTGACGACCAGAGACGTTCTATAGGCATCCGGATAGCGAACCCCATCTCTCAAACGGAATACTTAATACATGAAAAAGTGGCAGAACATTCTCATTCAGCCAGAGCTACCGCTGGAAGACGCCATTTCCGTTCTTGATAAAGGCGGGCTGAGGATTGCTTTGATCGTGGCCGAAAACCAGCGATTGATGGGCACCCTCACTGACGGTGATATTCGTCGAGCTCTGTTGAAGCATGTACGGCTGGACGCCCCGGTAAAAGAAGTGATGTGCGCCAATCCCCACGTCGCCGATATTGGCTGGTCCAAGGATAAAATTCTGTCCGTTATGGAAGACCTTGAACTGCTGCAAATCCCGTTGCTGGATACTGAAGGTTGTGTTGTGGGGCTGGAAACATTGCATGGACTGATGGAGCGCCGAACCGTTGAAAATCCGGTTTTTCTCATGGCCGGCGGTTTTGGTACAAGGTTGCAACCACTGACCAACGAATGCCCAAAACCATTGTTGAAGGTGGGTGATAAACCCATTCTCGAGTTGATACTTGAGAGCCTTGCGAAGGCAGGATTTTATCGCTTCTTTATCTCGACACACTATTTGCCGGAAATGATTCGAGAGCACTTTGGCGATGGTTCCCAGTGGGGTGTGAATATCGAGTATGTTCATGAGGAAGAGCCCCTCGGTACGGGCGGGGCCCTGGGGTTGTTGCCAAAAGATCAGATTGACAGCCCTTTGATCATGATGAATGGCGACCTCTTGACCACCGTAAACTACCGTGGGCTGCTCGATTTCCACCTTGAACATAATAGTGTGGCGACGATGTGTGTGCGCGAGTATGAACACAGGGTGCCCTATGGCGTTGTGCAGACCGATGGCACCTACATCCATAGCATGGAAGAAAAGCCGGTGCAGAAGTGCTTTATCAACGCTGGTATTTACGTGGTTTCACCGGAACTGGTCAGTGAAGTAGTGGCAGGTGAGCGAATCGACATGCCGAGCCTGCTGGAGAAGCAAATCGATCAGGACAAAAAGGTCTCCATGTTCCCGGTACACGAATACTGGCTGGATATTGGCAAGATGGATGATTTCAAGAAAGCACAGAAAGAAGTGGACCTTCTATGAAATTGGCAATTATTCCAGCGAGGGGGGGGAGTAAACGCCTACCTGGAAAGAACATTAAATTTTTATGTGGCAAGCCATTGATTCAGTGGACTATTGATGCAGCTATCAACAGCAGGGTCTTCGATAGAATATGTGTCAGTACTGACTGCGAGAACATTGCAGATGTTGCGAGAGAGTGCGGGGCCGAAGTCCCTTTTCTCAGGCCACCTGAGCTCTCCTCTGATACCGCGACAACGGCAAGTGTGCTCGCGCATTTCATTGAGACATTCGAGCAGAGGACAGGGTGCACTGTTAATTACGTGTGTTTGCTACAGCCTACCTCTCCGTTGAGAAGTGCCGACGACATTCTTCATACCGAAAAGATGCTGATAGCCAACGATTTGGACGCCGTAGTTTCAGTTTGTGAAATGGAACACCCCATTCAACTGTGCAATATGTTGCCGCCTGACGGCAGCTTGGAGGGATTTGTTCGTCCTGAGAATTATCGGCGTTCTCAAGATCAAGAAGTATATTACAGAATTAACGGAGCGATTTACTTCTGTAAAACTGAAACTGCTAAGCGATTGGAAACCTTATATAGCAGATCTGTTAAGTCGCGAGCGTACGTTATGGACCCTGTTAGCTCAATAGATGTTGATACAATGTTGGATTTTTGTCTAGCAGAAACCGTAATCAAAAATAAATTGAAGTCGACGAAATTTAACTAGCGAGTGAAAAATATTACTAATGCAAGGTTTATACAGGAGAAGACCCTGCTTGGCCACTAAGGCTTTTGTTTTCTTTGCAGCTGCTTTTTTATTTTCTAACTATTACTATTTATATTTTTACGGGTTTGAGCAGGGCGTTTCTTTGGCTCCTGGATACCTTTCTTTTGTGAAAGTTGCGGGGGTCTGTTTTTTTGTTATGTCGGTATTTGAATTTCGGCTAAAAACGCAGCTTCGATTAAAAGAGCTGCTTATTTTGACCTTTTTTGTTTTCAGTGCGGCTTTTTTCTTGATTAAGAGAGCATATTTTGAGGTAGGTAGCGATCTATATTTGAATTCAATTCTTTGTTTTTTACCCTTCGCCTTTCTGGAAGTTAAGAATAGCAGTCGCAGGATGTTGTTCTTTGAGGCAACTTTCTGGGTCGTAATTTTTCAAACAATAATTGATTTTTATATAAATTACCGCGGACTTTCTCTGTGGGATAACGGTGCCTATGTTGGTGGTTTAGGAAACCCGTCAAGCTTCGGTATGTTATGTAATATCGTGTTGTCTTATCTTCTTTTTTTCAGAAAACGTTCATGGTCCACGATTATATGTTTGCCGATAATTATGTTTGCCATAGTCGAAACCAAGTCTTTATTTAGTATGGTTGCTATGCTATTGATTTTTTGTTATTTTTTTTGGTGTCTAAGCAAAATCGCGTGGTTTTCTATAACAATTTTTGGTGGGGTGGGCGTAAGTACTTTTGGGTGGTGGTTTCTTCCTAGTCATTTAAAGTACAAAATTTTTTCTCTTTATAGTCTTATTTCTGAGGGAGATCTAAGTGGTTCTCAGTCAATTTTTCTAAGGTTTGAGCTTCATCGTAAGTTTTTCGAGAACCTTTCTGAGCATTTTTTGTATACTGTATTTTTCGGTTATCCAGACTATTACTACTACGGTGTGGATAGTCAGATTTTGACTTACTTTGGTAGCTTTGGTGTATTGCTTACAGCCTTTTTTTTGGGCGGTGTCTTTGTTCACTTGGCTTTCAGTAGTAGAGATGGCAGCGCAAGAAAGTTTTATTGGGTAAGTAGTTTTGTTTTATGTTTTATGTTTTTTTCAAATCGAATTATTGATTATTATCCAATGCCATTGATGTTCTTGTTGTTGGTATTTGGTTCGCCGAGAAGAGAACAGGGTGATGCCTCATACGGATAAATTTATTAGTAGGAATTTTAATTTGAATATTGGCTTTTGTAACATCTATGCATATCGACCTCATGGGCATCACGCGAAATTTCTCTCATACTTGGCGGGAAAAAATAGCCACAGGTCAATTTCGTTAGATTGCTTGGGAGCTCCAACCCATTGTTATGTTCGAGAATATAAGGGTAGCGGCCGCTCGGAGTGTGTTAAGTGCTCATTGGGAGGGCTTCACTCATTCGGTTTTGATGGCAGTGAGTCTGTAAGAAAATATTGGAACTCTTCCCTGAGTGGCACAGCCGATGAAATTGTAAAGTCCAGCGCCTTCACGCTTACTAGAATAGAATCATTTGAACAGCGATCTTCTGATGAGGTGCAAACGGTAGTCAATAAGCTGTCAGATGACGCGTTCAGATTCTACCATGCTGTCAGATCCTGGATAGAGGCGCAGTCTTTGGATGCGGTCATTTTGTTCAATGGCCGCATGGATTACACCCGTGCCACATTGGAAGCATGCCGCGATATGGGCGTTACGTGCATTACCCACGAGCGGCCGTTGTTCGGGCATGGAATCATACTGAACAGGAATGCCAATTGCTCGTCTCTCGAGAATATTCATCGTATCAACCGGAAATATAAAGATAAGCCTCTTACATTGAGACAGGTCAGCGTGGCCGCTGCTTTGGGGGCACAGCGGCTTATTGGTGGCAATCCCCTTGAATGGAAAAGGTACAATGAGCACCCTGTTTTCGCAACAGAATGGCCAATAAGCGGCGCCGAGCGGAAAGTCCTCGTATGTCCGAGCAGTAAAAATGAACTGTTAGGACATCCGGACTGGGAAACGCCTTGGAGAGACAATACGGACGCTTTGGATCATGCAGTCAGACACGGCGTATTCCGTTATCAAGACCTGCTGATACGCTTCCATCCGTCCTGGGCTGTACCCTTTGGTGTCGTGACTGCCGAGAAGTGTGAACAGCACTATCGCTCCTGGTGCGAATCCCGTGGGGTTTCGTTCATCCCGAGCGACAGCAAGGTGAACACCAAGGACCTGATTCGGCTGGCCGACGTGATTGTTCTGAACGGCAGTAACACGGTTCTTGAGGCCGGTATGCTTGGGAAACCGGTCGTCTGCTTTGGTCCTGCGCCCTACACCCACTCCGGTGCGGCCATTGATGTACTATCATTTAGTGACATTGAGCACTTGGATTTCGCAGACATTGTCTCTAAAGACCCCCGTGAGATCGTGCAAAATACCCTGCGTTATTATTACTCGAAAGCGGCGCGTGAACCCCTATTCATAGATTTTGTACGATCCAGAACGGTCACAGAGTGCGCGTTTTACAACGGAGCTGACCCGTCATTACTGGAGCGTCTGTTGAATGATGATGGTGAGTTCGAGGGAGATTCTGACTTTGCCGATGGAACTCAATATGAGGACTCGGTTATTGAAGCGTTCTTAGGTAATGACGTGGCAAAACTGGAAGAATATGCGAGCTGGCAGTGGGAAACAGAAGCTTCAGAAGAGTTAAAAATAACCCGTCGAGGTGTGTTCCGACTAATTGATGGAATTCGACGCCTGACACCGAAAGGTGTGTGACGGCACGAGGAGTGAATAGTGGAAGAAGTCAGTGTCAGTGTCGTCATGCCGGCATACAATGCAGCTCAATATATAGAGAACACGATTTCGTCGCTTCAGCATCAGACGTATAATAACTGGGAGCTGATTGTTGTTGACGATTGCTCTACGGATAACACTTGCGATCTAGTCACTCGCATCGCTGAAGATGATCACCGGATACGTCTTATTCGACTGGAAAAAAATTTCGGCGGCCCTGCTGGTCCAAGAAACGTAGGTGTGAGTGAGGCCCGGTATGATCTTGTTGCGTTTTTGGATTCCGATGACATCTGGCATCCCCAGAAACTGGAAAAGCAAGTTGATCTTGTCGAGTCACCGGATGAGTTTTTTGCCTGTTCATCCATGATAGATTTTGAGGATGATTCGACAATTGAATTCCCGGAAATAGGGCAGGTATCCGTCGATCATATCGGTTTCATGGCCCAGTCTTTCAGAGCCAAGATTCCGACCTCAAGTGTTGTTGTATCGAAGTCACTGGTCAGCAAGTTCCCATTTGAAGAATCTCCGAACTATAAAGCGGTTGAGGATTTTCACTGCTGGTTGAGAATTCTTAACGCCGGTGTTACATGCAGAAAGGTCCGGGAACCGCTTTTATATTACAGAAAAAGTGAAGGCCAGATTTCTGGATCCAAACTCAAGATGATGAAGAAGGTCTTCATGGTCCACAAGAATTACCCAGGCCGAGGGCTTTTAATCTCTATTCTATTTACGGCGTCCCATATTTTGGGTGGTCTTTATTTCAGGTATTTACGGAAAGGAATGTGATATGAGAGTGTTGGTTACAGGCGGCGGTGGATTTCTAGGATCCCATTTATGCGAACGCCTTCTCCAGGACGGGCATGATGTGCTTTGTGTCGATAACTTTTTCACCGGTCGAAAGCGTAATATTGCCCATCTCATGAATAATCCCTATTTTGAGGTAATGAGGCACGACGTTACGTTTCCCCTCTACGTGGAAGTGGATCAGATTTACAATCTTGCATGTCCTGCTTCGCCTGTTCACTACCAGCATGACCCTGTGCAAACTACAAAAACCAGCGTGCATGGTGCAATCAACATGCTGGGCCTTGCAAAACGACTCCGGGCACGTATTTTTCAGGCGTCAACGAGCGAGGTTTACGGTGATCCGGAAGTGCATCCCCAGCCGGAAAGTTATTGGGGGAAGGTAAACCCCATTGGCATCCGCTCTTGTTACGATGAGGGAAAACGGTGTGCTGAAACACTGTTTTTCGATTATTACCGACAGCACAATTTGCCGATCAAGGTGGCGCGTATCTTCAATACTTATGGTCCGAGGATGCACCCTAATGATGGCCGGGTGGTCAGTAATTTTGTGGTCCAGGCACTGAAAGGCGAAGATATCACGATATACGGAGAGGGGCAGCAAACCCGTAGTTTTTGTTATGTTGACGATTTGATAGAGGGCTTTGTCAGGCTGATGAATTCTCCGGAAGAGCTCACAGGACCCGTAAATATGGGTAATCCGCGTGAGTTTACTATCAAAGAGTTGGCTGAGCAGGTTATTGAATTGACGGGGTCGTCCTCCAACTTGGTCTTTAAGCCGCTTCCGCAGGATGATCCCAAGCAGCGGCAACCGGATATTCAAATGGCTCGCCAAGAACTGGGCTGGGAGCCGACTATCAGGCTGGAAGAAGGGCTGCGCAAAACCATCTCTTATTTTGACGAACTGCTTACCCTCAATGATTTGGACTGATCGTTAGCATGGCGAAGAAGTTGCTGGTTACCGGTGCTTCCGGATTCGTAGGTCGTGAGCTGTGCAAACATCTGGTATCGACGGGTTATGAAGTGATTGGCGTGACCCGTTCAGATAGAGCCGATTTACCTCCTGGAGCGATTTTACACCGCTGCAATCTGGAGAAGGATTTCTTGGGCGACTCGCTGCTGCGGGACGTCGACTGTATCGTGCACTTGGCTGGCCAGGCACACGGAAAGGGTGGCGAAGATCATCAAGAGCTGGACCATTTCCGGCAAGTCAACGTGGACGTGACACTCCGCTTGGCTAAGGCCGCACTGGATTCCGGCGTTCGTCGCTTTGTTTTTGTCAGCTCAATCGGAGTGCATGGGGCAATAACAGATGGGAGGCCGATCTCAGAGCAAGCACCGTTTAATCCGGAGTCGCCTTACGCCGTTTCGAAGATGGAGGCCGAATTAGCCTTAATTCGGCTTTTTGAGGAAGAAGGCGAGAGCGAGTTGACGATTGTGCGACCACCGCTTGTTTATGGTGATCAGGCGCCCGGCAATTTTGGTAAATTGCTTAAGCTCGCGCGTATGGGGATACCGTTGCCGTTGGGGCGCTGCTCAAACAGAAGGAATATAATATCGCTCAGCCAATTGGCAGCGTTCATGGCGGTTTGCATAGATCATCCGGCCGCTGGCAACGAGACCTTTGTTGTCGCTGAAGAGAGTCCGGTTTCAACCAGCGACATGGTGAGGGCTTTGAGAGCCGGTATGCGCCGTTCTGCCGGACTTTTTCCCGTCCCCCAATGGCTCATGAGTTCTCTGCTTAAGTTTGTGGGAAAGCGAGGTATGTATATTCAGTTATTTTGTGATTTGGAAATTGATGGAAGCAAGGCACGAAAGAAGCTGGGTTGGGTCCCGAAATCCGGATCGATAGAGCAGCTCGAGGAAATAGGGAAGCGTTATGCTGATTCGCTCGATTGATTTGACGCTGGCGGGCATCGGGTTGCTTTTGGGAGCACCGGTATTCTTTCTCTTGCTCATCGTGGGTTTGTTCGACACCGGATCGCCGCTGTTTGTACAGGAGCGAGTCGGATTGAGGAAAAAACCGTTTCGATTGGTTAAATTCCGCACCATGAATGTGACGGCTAAATCGGTTGCCACCCATTTGGCAAATTCCAGCGATATTACTTCGTTTGGAAGGTTTCTGCGAAAGACCAAGCTGGACGAGCTGCCTCAGCTCTGGAACGTGTTTATGGGCGATATGAGTATCGTGGGTCCCAGGCCTTGCCTATTTAGTCAGGAAGAATTGATCATGGAAAGAGAGGTGCGTGGAGTGCTGGATGCACGGCCGGGTATTACAGGTTTAGCCCAGGTAAACGGCATTGATATGTCTACTCCAAAGCTGCTCGCTGAAACCGATCAGCGGATGCTTCAGTCCTTGTCTTTGAAAATGTACTTCAAGATGATCTTGTTGACGGTGGCCGGAAAAGGCTCTGGAGATCGCATAAGGACTGGCATGTAAGCAGAGCATCCTCCCCGACTCATTGGTTAATGAATCGAGAAGCAGGCAATGCATTCATGTTATCAATTGGCTTCGGTACTGGCTTCAAATTTCCGTAAGGTATAGGGCACCTCGTTGGCATCGACAAGTGATATATGGCGACATGAAAGGTTTAGCTTGCGGCAATTCCTTGGCGGAATCTGAATAAGGATAGATTATGTTGGATAAGTTTCTGAATCTGCCTAGATATCAAAAGAGGATGATATCCGTGGCATCTGACATGTTTGTCCTTTTTTTCGCGATATGGGCCGCTTTTGCCCTGCGCCTGGACCAGCAGTACTGGCTTCCTACCCAAGAGCAATTTGCGGTAGCGTCTCTAACCGTCATGGTTACAATTGGTGTCTTCATAAAACTGGGATTATATCGCGCGGTCATTCGTTACCTGGGCGACAAGGCATTCTTAGTGATTGTTTATGGCGTTGTTGCATCAAGCCTAACGCTGATTGTGCTTGGCTATCTGTTTCAGGCTTTTGTTCCGCGATCTGTTCCCATTATTTACGGTGCGGTTGCCTTCCTTTTCGTTAGCGGTACCCGGTTGAGCGTGCGCATGATTGTTAATCGTCCGCGCATGCGGCGCAAGGAGCGTGTCGCTATCGTAGGGGCGGGAGATACGGGGCTGCAGCTTGCTTCGGCGCTTGAGAAGGGTACCGAGTATGGGCCCGTACTTTTTCTGACATTCACTCCTGCGAATCATCGATCAACCATAAATGGATTGCCGGTTGTTGGAATCGAGCATGTTTCGAAAGCTGTGGAGAAACATCGCGTCCAGCGACTACTGCTAGCTCTTGATGCCGATTCTTGTGTAGATCGAAAGAGGTTACTTAAGCAGTTGGAGGTCCTTTCAGTGCCAGTTCAGACTGTTCCCTCAATGTCGGAACTCGTTGCTGGCCGGGCCCGTATCAATGATATCCGCGATCTGGATATTGAGGACTTACTTGGACGAGATCCCGTTCAGATTGATGCGTCGGTTGTTGAAAGCAGCCTTTGTGGGAAGTCTGTTTTGGTGACCGGGGCGGGTGGTTCAATCGGCTCAGAATTATGTCGACAAATCATCCGGCACCGACCCAGTGTGCTGGTTCTGTTTGAACAGTCCGAATTCTCTCTTTATTCAATAGAAAGAGAACTTCGAGCAATTAATCAGGTTGAAGGGTTGGGCGTTGAGCTACATCCTATACTTGGAAGTGTCTGCCATCGTCGACGCTGCGAAGCCGTAATGAAAGCATTTGCCGTTCGTACTGTTTATCATGCCGCTGCCTATAAACACGTTCCGCTGGTAGAGCACAACATTATAGAAGGATTGCAGAATAACGTGTTCGGAACTTGGCACATGGCTGAAGCCGCCATAGCGGCGGGGGTGGAGAAGTTCATTCTGATCTCCACGGATAAAGCTGTGCGACCTACAAATGTCATGGGAGCTTCGAAACGATTGGCTGAGTTGGTTCTGCAGGGTTTATCTGAACGGGTCAGCAAGACGCGCTTCACAATGGTGCGTTTTGGTAACGTGTTGGGGTCAAGCGGCTCAGTTGTGCCGCTATTTAGGGATCAGATTCGGGACGGTGGGCCAATCACCGTTACACATCCAGATATTATTCGATATTTTATGACGATACCCGAGGCTACCCAGTTGGTGTTGCAGGCTGGCTGTATGGGGAGTAAGGGGGAGGTTTTTGTCCTCGATATGGGGGAGCCCGTTAGAATTGTCGATTTGGCGCGGAAGATGATTCATTTGATGGGGCTGGAAGAGAAGTCTGAGGAAAACCCAGATGGGGATATAGAAGTTGTTTTCAGTGGACTTCGGCCTGGAGAAAAACTGTATGAAGAACTCTTGATCGGAGATGACCCCCAAGGCACTGAGCACCCAAGGATTATGATGGCAAGAGAGGTCAGTTTGCCATGGGCAGAGGTGAGGGAATTGATTGATTTGATCCAGATGGCAAGCGAACGATTCGATTTAACGACCTTGAGCAAATTGCTCAAGGAGGCACCTCTTGGATACCAGCCTAATGGAGATCTTTCTGATCTCGTATGGCTCAGTAATGGTGTGTTCGTTGGTGATCGGACCTCAAATGTAAATCCCTTGAAGGGTAATGTGCATTAGTGCAATTTGGCCATTGGGTGCGTAAAGGCGTGATAATCGCGCGTTTGTTAGCGACGGAATG
This sequence comes from Marinobacter halodurans, assembly GCF_004327985.1. Lineage (GTDB taxonomy): Bacteria > Pseudomonadota > Gammaproteobacteria > Pseudomonadales > Oleiphilaceae > Marinobacter_A > Marinobacter_A halodurans. Next base: position 101,672 of record NZ_SJDL01000010.1, on the reverse strand, counting down.
ATTGAATGAATCACGATATCATATGGCAGCAACATAAACTAAGTCGTTCATAACGGGTAGTCGTCAAGAACCGAAGTCCTCGTTTGCAAAGGATCTGAAAAATGGGAAAAAAAGTTGCTGTGATAGGTCTGGGTTATGTCGGCTTGCCGCTTGCCGCTGCGTTCGGCGAAAAGATGGACGTCGTTGGTTTTGATATCAACCCGAAGCGGATTGCGGAGCTTCGGGAAGGGCATGACTTTACGAGGGAGGTGTCATCTGCAGAGCTTGCTGAAGCGAAGGGACTTTCGTTTTCAGATTCCGTGGAAGGCATAGGTGACTGCGAGATCTTTATTGTGACGGTTCCGACGCCTATTGATGAGTTCAAGTCGCCGGACTTAACGCCGCTCGTGAAAGCCAGCGAAACCGTCGGCCAGGTATTAAAGAAGGGTGATATCGTTGTCTATGAATCGACCGTATACCCTGGAGCAACAGAAGAGGTCTGCGTACCCATCCTGGAAAGAATTTCCGGATTCACGTTCAACCGGGATTTCTATGCAGGCTACAGTCCCGAGCGAATCAATCCCGGTGACAAAGAGCACCGTGTCACCAGTATCAAGAAAGTCACATCAGGATCCACGCCTGAAATAGCCAGCGAAATCGACGCGCTTTATGCAAGCATCATCACCGCCGGCACCCACAAAGCCAGCTCCATCAAAGTGGCTGAAGCCGCCAAAGTGATCGAGAACACCCAGCGTGACGTCAATATCGCATTGATGAATGAATTGGCCATGATATTTGCGCGTCTGGGGCTGGATACCCAGGAAGTTCTTGCCGCTGCGGGTACCAAGTGGAATTTTCTGCCATTTAAACCTGGCTTGGTGGGCGGCCACTGTATTGGTGTGGATCCGTATTATCTGACTCATAAGGCGCAGGCGGTTGGCCACCATCCGGAGATGATTCTCGCGGGCCGTCGAATGAATGATTCCATGGGTGCTTATTCGGCCTCAGAACTGGTGAAGGCCATGATCAAGGCTGGGCAGACCATATCGGGAGCGCGGGTTTTGATTTTGGGGCTGACCTTTAAAGAGAATTGTCCGGATTTACGGAATACGCGCGTTATTGATGTTGTTCGTGAACTGCAGGATTTCGGGTGTTGCGTTGATGTCGCCGATGCCTGGGCCAGTGGCGATGAAGCCCAGCATGAATACGGGCTTGCTCTGGTGGACCAGCCTGGGCAGGGTGCGTATGAGGGGGTCATGCTGGCCGTACCGCATCGCGATTATATTGAAATGGGCGCAGAACGAATTCGCTCATTTCTTAAGCCGGGCGGTATATTTTTCGACCTGAAGGCGGTATTTGATAAGTCGGCTTCAGATCTAAGGCTCTGATCTCATCGTTCAACAAGCGCACTAGTTTTATTTTTTACCGTTTCTTCTATTTCCGAATGAATGTCCGGTCATAATCCCCTATTTAATTGTCAATGGGGGATTATTGATCTATTATCGAAATAGTCAGTTTTTGACTCGGCAAAGAATGATCATTCTTTTGCTTTTCCTTCCGATATGACAACGTCAATTTGAAAATTGTTTCGACCAGTAAGGGTAAAATCCATGGCAAAGATCAATGAGTATTACCAGAAAAAACAGCTGATGGATAAGCTTGCAGATGAATTGAAAAAGCTCGAGGCAGATAACGCATTGAAGCGTGAACTCGAGTTTGAAGAAAAGATCCGCGGTTTGATGAAGGAATACAATAAATCCGCCAAGGACGTATTGCAGGTTCTGGGTGCCATTGATCCGTCCGTATCTGGCGCCAAAGCTGAAACGGCCGGTTCTACGCGCCCGAAGCGTCCGCTCAAGACGTACAAGAATCCGCACACCGGCGAAGTGGTGAAAACCCGTGGTGGCAACCACAAAACGCTGAATGAATGGCGTGAGAAATACGGCAAGGAAGCCGTGCAGGGCTGGCAGCAGGACTAAGCCCTTGCCCTGTCCGGCTCACGGTTAATAGGCCGGACAGGGCTCCCGGCCCCGGCAGTTGAGGTGCCGGGGTTGCTCATTCCCCGACTTTTCCACATTCGTGAATTTAACTTTCCGCTGAATTATTTCTCGTTAATAAAGCCCTCTTATCGGCCTTTCCGGCGCATTTCATACCTCCGGGAAGAAGCATTGAGCCACGTTTTTACGTTAGAATCCGATCAAAGTTTCTGACAAGGACGCTTTATGTTAGCCGTCATTCTCTCCGGCGGGTCGGGCACCCGTTTGTGGCCTCTATCCCGCGAGGCCTATCCAAAACAGTTCCTGCCCGTTGTCTCTGAAGAGTCGCTGTTGGCCGAAACCATAACCCGAGGTCTGGGCTGTGCGCCGTCGGCCCGGGTCATGGCGATTACCAACGAAGACCATCGATTCGTGGTGGCGGCTCACCTGCACGAATTGGCCGATAAGAAAACCGATGGGATTATCCTGGAGCCGGTTGGCCGCAACACGGCACCGGCCATCGCGCTGGCGGCATTGGCGGCTGCGGAAAGCGACCCGGAGGAGTTGCTGCTGATCATGCCGTCGGATCACGTCCTGCGTAACCAGGAGGCTTTCGCCGAGGCTGTCTCGGTGGGCGCCAGGGCGGCTGAGAACGGCAAGCTGGTGACCTTTGGCGTGGTGCCGGCGTCTCCCCACACCGGTTATGGCTACATCAGGGCCGGTGACATGGCTGAGGGCTTTGCCCCGGTTGAAGCCTTCGTGGAGAAGCCGGATGAGGCCACCGCCCAGTCCTATCTCGACCAGGGCGGCTATTACTGGAACAGCGGTATGTTCCTGTTCCGGGCGGACCGCTATCTGGAGGAACTGGGCAAGCACAACCCGCAGATGCTGGAAGCCTGCCGCGCGGCCTTTGCCGGCAAGCAGTCCGATATGGACTTCGTGCGTGTGGATCGGGAGGCCTTCGAGGCGTGCCCGGATGACTCCATTGATTATGCCGTCATGGAAAAGACCCAGGATGCGGTTGTCGTGCCCCTGGATGCTGGCTGGAGCGATGTCGGCTCCTGGTCCGCCCTGTGGGAGATCCAGCCGCGGGATAAAGACGGCAACGTCTGCCGGGGCGATGTGATCACCGAGGATGTGACGGGGTCCTACATCCACTCCGAAGGCCGTCTGATTGCGGCATTGGGGATCAGCGACCATGTCATCGTCGAGACCGATGACGTGGTCCTGGTGGCGGACCGTAACCGGGTGCAGGACGTGAAGAAGCTGGTTGCCCAGGTCAAGGCCCAGGGCAGGGCGGAGCACCGCTTCCACAAGAAGGTCCACCGGCCCTGGGGAACCTACGAAGGCATCGCCATGGGTGAGCGCTTCCAGGTCAAGCGCATCACCGTCAATCCGGGGGCGTCACTCTCCCTGCAGAAGCATCACCATCGTGCCGAGCATTGGGTGGTGGTCAGTGGAACCGCGAACGTGGTGCGTGGCGATGAGGAGATCCTGCTGACGGAAGACCAGTCCACCTACATTCCGGTGGGCCACCGCCACCGCCTGACCAATCCGGGGGTGATTCCCCTGGAGTTGATCGAAGTCCAGACCGGGAGTTATCTCGGTGAGGACGATATTGTACGGTTCGCCGATACCTATAACCGGGTCTGACCCGTATTCGCAGCCGGGGTACAGGCGTTAGCCGGTTGCGCGAATTATTATTCCGTCAAACAGGTCAAAGGAGGACCTTATGTCACAAGGGCCAGGGAGCCGGCCATCTGCACATCGCTCGTCGTCCCGCCGCGGCTTGGGGCGCGCATCCCATCTCACCCTTGCGTCGGTTTCGCCGGATTGGCACACCTTTGCCGATTCGCTGGCCGTCTCGCTGATGCGATCGCCAAGAGGCATCCTCTGGTTGCAGGGGGATGCGGGTTCAGGAAAGACCGAACTGTTGCGGGCCAACATTCCCCGCTGGCCGTTTTCGTCGGTCTGGATGGACCTGCGCCGGGCAACCGAGGTGATGGCCAGTGCTGAGCCGGCGGTGCCCGCTGATGGGAACGGCAACATCCCCCGAACGGTACTCATTCTGGACGACATGCCCCCGGCCGACCTGCTCTGCCTGATGCAGGACCCTCTTCACCCGGCCAGTGAACTGCTGCTGTCTCACCCGGGCCCTGTGCTGCTCGTCAGCCGCACTCAAGGCCAGATGGATCTCCAGGCTCTGACCGCACGGACCGGCCGATCCGTGGACGTCATGGCGGTGCCTCCGTCAGGCATCGAACAAAGGCTGGGGATACTGAGAAGCGAGCAATCGTGCATCGAACGGGAATGGCAGGTGGAGATTGCGCCCTGTGCGCTACAGCGCGCCGCCCGTGGCCTGTCACCGGACTGGCCGGAAACGCCGGGCGGATCGGTTCGCTGGCTGACAGCGGCGGCCGCCCGTGTGACCCTGGAGGCCGAGCAGGGGGATCCCGCGCTGCGGGCGGTTGAGGCGCGCATCGACGATCTCAATCGTGCGCTGTTGTTGGCCCAGGCCCGAAATGGAGACGTTGAGGCTCTCGAGCGGGATCTGCATCTGGCCGAGATTGAGCGGGCGGCTTATGCGGTCGATTGGCACGAGCGTGAACGACGCGGCGAGCTCCGGAAGGTGCAGGCCGGCGATATCGATAGAGAAATCCGGGCGGCCCGGTGCTCAGCATGGAGCGACAGTGTGCCGGAGGTTCTGGGCCGGAAACCGTATCCCTGTTCGGAGGCAATTGCCGAAGACGGCTAGGTGCGGCATTATGGCCGGATTTGGGCCCTGGGCAGTTTGTATCGAGATGCCGACTTGGGGCCGTAATCCGAAGGTTTGATGTCCTCTATGAACGATCTGGAAATCTACGTGCGTGAACAGGACCCGGCGCGACTGCAAAGCTGGCTGGATCAATCCCTCGACCGTCTGGAGCTGGCGCCGATCGGTCACGCCGGTGTCCACAAGGGGAAGGGGTATTACCGGGACTTTCCGGTTCGTGTGTCACTCTACCCCGGCGCTTTCTCGAAGCACTTCACCAGTGTGGTTCTGGAAGGCGACGAATTGCCCTGGCGCACGGATCTGGACTGCGCCCGCCATGCCTGGCGCTTTCTGGATGTGGAAGTGCGATGCAGCCCGGGGGACTGGCAGGAAGGCGACCCGGTCCAGGACGAGAAGTGGTGGCGTCTCGATCACCGGGGCGAACAGAAAGTGAGCTGGAACTGATTCCGGGGGAGTCGATGGGAATCCCGAAGTGCCTCGGGACTCCCATCCAGGGCGGACGGTGTGGATCAGTCCTCTAGGATGCTGACGTTATCCGCCTGCAGACCTTTATCGGCCTGGACCACATTGAAACGCACCAGTTGGCCCTGACGCAGTACGCGGCGACCACGACCGCGAATGGCGCGGAAGTGGACAAAGACCTCATCGCCGCTCTCACGGACGATAAAACCGAAGCCTTTCTTCACGTTGAACCATTTTACGGTGCCTTCCTCATTGCCTTCCGGACCGAAATCATCTTCCAGGCCATCGCTGGCGGGACGGTCATCCTGGCTGCCGGCAGTGGCCTTGGCCTGACTCAGCGCGACGGCGAGGAAGCCGGCAATGCCGAAAATGACGACGGCCATCACGTAGGCGGTAATACCTTGCGCGCTACCCAACACGAAGGCGGGGTTGTTGGCGACATCACGGGTACCCGATTGCGACAGGATCTGGAAAAGCTCCGGTGTAAAGGTGACCAGGAAAAAGGCCAGGACGAACGGAGCGGGAATAGCGATCAGCAGGGCAACCAGGATCGCTTTCTGTGGATTACGCATTGGACGACTTATTCTCCCATCAATCGATCAATCAAAAACATAAGGGCGCCTGATTCACGTAAAATAGGGCTTCAGGCGTAACAAACTGCAGATGTGCGGACGATCAGGGCAGCCATTGTGGCGGGTCACTCCATCTGCAAGCGCAGCATCATAACAGATCAGTCTGTAGACGACCCACCCCAGAGCAGGAGTTCCGTCACATGAATTGGGAAGAACTGGAAGTCCGAATGGTCGAACTGGAAACCCGCGTGGCCTTCCAGGACGACCTGATTGCCACGCTGAGCGACCAATTGTCGCGCCAGGAGAGGGATATGCGTGAACTTTGGGAGGCCAAGCGACTGCTCAAGAAACAGCTGGAAGCGGTGTCGCCCTCCAACATCAAGCGGGAAGAGGAAGAAGCGCCGCCACCGCATTACTGAGGTTAAGCGGGGTTTTAAGGGCACCTATCGGCGCCTCAGAAGCTAAAGCATCTGCTACATACTCGAGTTGGCTGGCCAATGTAGCCGACGCTTCAGAGGGTGTTGCAAAAGCGTCGCGAGCGATAGCCAAACAAGGCGAAAATCAACGAAAGAGCGCAGTTTACGGGTTGTAAATGAGCATCTTGATCGGACTCGCGCACGAGGCGATTTTCAACGCCGTATGGCTGAGCGCAGTAGCTTTTACAACACCCTCTAAAGCATCTGCTACATACTCGAGTTGGCTGGCCAATGTAGCCGACGCTTCAGCTTCGGAGCAGCCCGCAGGGCTGTCCATAACACTCGCAAGCGCCTTTATTTCGCCAACAACCGCACCAGAATCTCTTCATAGATTGCCGACAACGTATCGAGATCCTCGGCCTTCACGCACTCATCGATCTTATGGATGGTTGCGTTGACGGGGCCCAGCTCGACAACCTGTGCACCAGTGGGTGCGATAAAGCGGCCATCGGACGTGCCGCCGGACGTCGACAGCTCCGTGGGCTCACCGGTCACGGCCTGGATCGCCTGACTGGCTGCATCCACCAGCGAGCCGCGGTCGGTCAGGAATGGCTGGCCGCTCAGGTGCCATTGCAGGTCGTATTTCAGACCGTGGCTGTCCAGGATCTCGGCCACGCGCTGTTGCAGGCTGTCTGCTGTATTTTCTGTGCAGTAGCGGAAATTGAAGTGAACGGTCAGCTCGCCAGGAATCACATTGCTGCCGGTACCGGCCTCGACCTTGGTGATCTGGAAGGTGGTAGCCGGGAAGAATTCATTGCCGTCGTCCCACTGCGTCCGGGCCAGTGCGTCCAGGGCCGGGGCTGCCGTGTGAACCGGGTTCTCCGCCAGGTGGGGGTAGGCCACATGGCCCTGGATGCCGTGTACGGTCAGGTAGCCGTGCAATGAGCCCCGCCGCCCGTTCTTGATGATATCCCCGACACGATGCGTGCTGGACGGTTCGCCGATCAGGCACCAATCCATCTTCTCGTTGCGGGCTTCCAGGGCGTCGACCACTTTGACCGTGCCGTCATGGGCCGGGCCTTCCTCGTCGCTGGTAATCAGCAACGCGATCGATCCCTTGTGATCCGGATGCTTCGCCACAAAGCGCTCGCAGGCCGTGACAAACGCGGCCAGGCTGCCCTTCATATCCGCGGCGCCCCGCCCATAGAGGTAGCCGTCCCGGATCGCCGGTTCGAAGGGCGGCTGGGACCAGTTCTTTTCCGGACCGGTCGGCACCACATCGGTATGACCGGCGAAAGCCAGCACGGGCCCTTCGGTTCCCCGGCGAGCCCAGAGGTTCTGGACCTCGCCAAAGTTCATGGCCTCACCCTCGAAGCCCAGTGGGGAAAGGCGTTGCATCATCAGCGCCTGGCAATCCGCGTCATCGGGCGTGACAGATCGGCGGCGAATCAGTTCGATGGCGAGCTCAAGGGTGGGGGATAGGGACATGCGGGTCTCTTGGGTTGGTTGGGTCTGCGGGTTAAATGGCCTGGCCGAATCTCTGGTTTAGGAAGTGGATTCGTCCACGAGACCATTGCATCAACGGACGGTGTTTCGGCGCCCCTGCGGGCCGCTCCGAAGCTAAAGCATCGGCTACATTTTGCGTTTAACTCGGGGATGTAGCAGATGCTTTAGCTTCTGAGGCACCAAAGGTGCCCCAGTCGCATCACCGCACCGAATACAGTGCAAACAATTAGTTATTGGCGTGCAACGCCTCGTTCAGTTCGATCGCGGTCTTGTTGGTCTTGCACTCCACCGCACCGTTCTGGGAGTTGCGGCGGAACAGCAGGTCCGGCTTGCCGGCCAGGTCCCGCGCCTTGACCGTCTGAACCACCTCGTTCTTGTCGTCCAGCACGGCAACCTTGGTGCCGGCGGTGATGTAAAGGCCGGCTTCGACGGTGGTGCGGTCGCCCAGCGGGATGCCGATACCGGCATTGGCGCCGATCAAGCAGTTCTCGCCGACGGAGATGATGATATTGCCGCCGCCGGACAGGGTGCCCATGGTGGAGCAGCCGCCGCCCAGGTCCGAGCCCTTACCGACCATGACGCCGGCCGAGATACGGCCTTCGATCATGCTGGTGCCCTCGGTGCCGGCGTTGAAGTTGATGAAGCCCTCGTGCATGACCGTGGTGCCTTCTCCCACATAAGCGCCCAGGCGGACACGGGCGGTATCGGCGATACGTACGCCGCGCGGTACGACGTAATCGGTCATCTGCGGGAACTTGTCGACGGATTTCACCTCCAGCAGGCGATCTTCCGTACGGGCGTCCATCTGGCGGTCGGCCAGTTCATCCAGATCGATCGCGCCTTCGTTGGTCCAGGCCACGTTGGGCAGCAGGCCGAAGATGCCTTCGAGCTTGAGGCCGTGGGGTTTTACCAGACGATGGGAGATCAGGTGCAGCTTGAGGTAGACCTCCGGGGTGCTGGAGGCGGTGTCGTCGGTATCCAGCAGGGTCACGACAGCCGGACGCTTGCTGCCGGCCGCCTTTTCGGCCAGGCGGGCCTGATCGTCAATGCCGGCGCCACGCAGCGCTTCGGCAAACCGGGTCAGCTGCCCGGCATCGGCTTCGATCGCCTGGTTGCCGCCCTGGTAGCCCAGCGTGTTGGATGCGATTTCCCGGATGGTTGCCTCCGGCATGTACAGGGGCTTCTGGTAGAAGGTTTCCAGCCATTCGCCCTTGCTGTTCTGGGTGCCGATGCCGATGCCGAATGCGAAACTCATGGGGGTCGTGCTCCTTGATCAGTAAACGGTGACGTCGGGCGCCGTCATGACGCCCCGGATTATGCTGGCAGGTCTGAGGTCGAGCCTCAGCCGATGATTCGTGCCCATTCGTCGGCGTTGAAGCCAACGTGTACCTGGTCGCCCAGTTCCACCACGGGACGCTTGATGATGGACGGATTGTCCATCATGACCGCCATGGCGGAATCGCGCCCTATGTTATCACGAACGTCGTCCGGCAGTTTGCGCCAGGTGGTGCCGCGGCGGTTGAGCAGCGTCTCCCAGCCCACCTGCTTTTCCCAGGCGGCCAGACGGTTCCCGTCGACACCTTCTTTCTTGAAGTCGTGGAAGGTGTAGGTCTTGCCGGCGCCGTCCAGCCATTTGAGGGCTTTCTTGATGGTGTCGCAGTTCTTGATGCCGTAGATCTCCATGGATGTTACTGCTCCTGAATAAACGTGCGGATGCGTTCAGCGGCCTCGATGCATTCGGCCAGGGGGGCGACCAGGGCCATGCGGACCCGGTTCTCGCCCGGGTTGCGACCGTCCACCTCGCGGGACAGGTAACGGCCCGGCAGCACGTGGACATTCTGCTGGGCCGCGAGGTCACGGGCAAAGATGTCGTCGGCGATCGGTGTTTCCGGCCACAGGTAGAAGCCGGCATCCGGGGCGGAAACGCGCATGACCTCGGACAGGATGGGTACCACCGCATCGAACTTTTCGCGATAGGCCGCCCGGTTTTCCCGCACATGGTCCTCGTCCTGCCAGGCGGCAATGCTGGCCAGTTGGTGCTGGATCGACATGGAGGAGCCGTGGTAGGTGCGGTAGCGCAGGTACTCCTTGAGCACGCGGGCATCGCCGGCCACGAAGCCCGAGCGCAGACCCGGCAGGTTGCTGCGTTTGGACAGGCTGTGGAAGACGATGCAGCGGGCGTAGTCGTCGCGACCGATGGCCGCACAGGTCTGCAGCAGGCCTTCCGGCGGGTTGTTTTCGTCCGGATAGAGTTCGGAATAGCACTCGTCGGAGGCGATCAGGAAATCATGCCGGTCAGCCAGCTCGATCAGGCGCTTGAGGGTGTCCCGCGGGATGACGCTGCCGCTGGGGTTGCCCGGCGAGCACAGGTACAGGATCTGGCAGCGGTCCCAGACTTCGCTGGTGACCGCCTCGAAGTCCGGTATGAAATGCTGGTCCGCTTCGCACGGGAGGAAATGAGGTTCCGCACCGGCGAGGAAGGCCGCGCCCTCGTAGATCTGGTAGAAGGGATTGGGCATCACGACCTTGGCGCCCGGTATCGGGTTCACCACAGCCTGGGCTAGCGAGAAGATGGCCTCGCGGGTACCGTTGACCGGGATGGTGTGATCGGCCGCGGTGAGCGTTCCCGGGGCCAGTTCGAACCGCCCGGTGGCCCAGTCGGCAATGGCCTGGCGCAGCTCGTCCGTGCCCTTGGTGGTCGGGTAGTTTGCCAGGCGGTCCAGGTTGTCCCGCAGCACGTCCTTCACGAAAGCCGGTGAAGCGTGCTTGGGTTCACCAATGCCCAGGGCAATCGGTGACAGTGAGGCGGGCGGCTGGATGCCGGCCTTGAGTTGGGCCAGCTTCTCAAAAGGATAGGGATGGAGACGGTCGAGATTCGGATTCATGATCGGTTCTCTGGGAAAATTTAGACGCCCACGTTCTCGTCGAGCTGGCGGCACAGGTCATCCTGCAACGCCTGGCAGACGGCCGGATCACTGAGCGGCGCACCATGGGCGTCGGTGACGAAGAACACGTCCTCGACCCGCTCGCCCAGCGTGGCGATCTTGGCATTGGTCAGCCGCACGTTGTTTTCCAGCAGGATGCTGCCGATGCGGGCCAGCAGACCCGGACGGTCCGGCGTAATCACCTCCATCACTGTCCGCTGGTTCACCGTGTCATTGGAGAAGGTGACCTGGGTCGGGAAGGAGAAATGCTTGAGCTGTCGTGGGGTGCGCCGGTGGATGATATCCGGATAATCCTCCGGGTCGTCCAGTTCCTCGATCAGGCGCTGGCGCACCCGCTCCTTGCGCGCCTGGTCCTTGCCCAGGGGTTGCCCCTGTTCGTCCAGGACCACGTAGGCGCTGATGGAGTAGGGGCCGTCGCTGCTGCTGATGCGGGCGTCGACGATGTTCAGGTTGAGTTGCTCGAGGACCGCGGTGGTGGCTGCAAACAGCGCTGCCCGGTCCTTCATGTAGATGACGATCTGGGAGAAGCCGTCCGTGGGGCCGCCCCGGGTATCGCGGATCATCACCAGCGGGTCCGGATTGTTGCCGTGGCGGATGATCGCCGCGGTCTGCCAGGCGATATCGACGGTCGAATCCTGCAGGAAGTAATCCTCGTCCATGACGTCCCAGATGGCGTCGATCTGCTCGTTGGAAATGTTTTGGGCCAGCAGGATCTCCCGGGCCTCGGATTGGGTCGCCTGGATCCACTCGTTGCGATCCACCGGCGTCTCGGAGCCCCGTCGCAGCGCCCGCTTGGCCTCGATGTAGAGCTGGCGCAGCAGCGACGCGCGCCAAGTGTTCCAGAGTTTCGGATTGGTGGCGCTGATGTCACAGACGGTCAGCACGTAAAGGTAGTCCAGGTGCACCTGGCTGGGTACCGCCCGGGCAAAGGCGTGGATGATGTCCGGATCGGAAATGTCCTTGCGCTGGGCCGTCATCGACATCAGCAGGTGGTTTTCCACGAGCCAGGCGATCAGTTGGGTGTCCCGCTGGCTCAGGTGGTGGCGCTCGCAGAAATCGATGGCCTCCTCGGCGCCCAGTTCCGAATGGTCGCCGCCACGGCCCTTGGCGATGTCGTGGTAGAGGCCGGCAATGTACAGGTTTTCCCGTTTGGGCAGGCGGTGAACGAGTCGGGAGGCCAGCGGGAAGCTGGACAGGGCCTCGTCGCTGCTCATCTGGACCATATTGCGGATCACCCGCAGGGTGTGGGCATCCACGGTGAAGATGTGGAACAGGTCGTACTGCATCTGCCCGATAATGGCGCCGAACTCCGGCAGGTAGCGGCCCAGGACATTGTACTTCTTCATGAAGGACAGGGTCTGGTCCAGGGCGTGCGGTGTCCGCAGCAATTCCATGAACAAGGTGGTCACCGCCAGGTCGGAGCGGAAGGCGTCATCGATCAGGTGGCGGTGGGCCCGCAGCGAGCGGATGGTCGTGGCACGGATACCGCGAATGTCCGGGTTCTGGGCCATCAGGATGAAAATCTCCATCAGCGCGTAGGGCGCGTAGGCGAAGACCTGGTTGTTGATGGCTTCGATATAGCCGTTGCGGATCTGGAAGCGCTTGTTAATCGGGCGGATATCGTCGTCACCGTCCGAGCCCAGGATCGCCTCGTCATAATATTGCAGGATCACGTCCGTCAGCTCCGCCAGGGCCAGGACCGTGCGGTAGTACTCCTGCATCATGATTTCCACGCCCAGGCGCTTGCCCTTGTCCTGGTAGCCCAGCATCTCGGCTAGGGCCCGCTGGTGATCGAACAGCAGGCGGTTCTCGTTGCGGTCCGCGATCAGTTGCAGGCCATAGCGCAGGCGCCAGAGGAAGTTCTCGCCACCGAGGATGATCTGGTATTCCTCTTCCGTCAGGATACTGAAGCGGGTCAGGTCGGCGATGGACTCCAGTCCGAAATGGCGTTTGGTGATCCAGCCGATGGTCTGGATGTCGCGCAGCCCCCCGGGTGAGCCCTTGATGTTGGGTTCGAGGTTGTATTCGGTATCGCCATACTTCTCGTGGCGACGCCGCTGTTCCTCCCGTTTGGCGATGAAATAGGCGCGGTCGGCGCTGACATCGTCCGAGTAGACCTGTTCGGAAAGTGTTGCCCGAAGACGATCCGGGCCAGCGATGGTCCGGGTTTCCAGCAGGTTGGTCAGGATGGTGACGTCTTCCCGCGACGCTGCCTTGCTCTCCTCGATACTGCGCACACTATGGCCGATATCCAGGCGCAGGTCCCAGAGCAGGGTAATGAAGCTGGTCAGGTCTTCCTGCCACTCCTGGCGAACCTGCTCCCGGGTCAGGATGAGGAGGTCAATGTCGGAATGCGGGTGCAGCTCGCCCCGGCCGTAGCCGCCGACCGCAACGAGGGCGATGTCCTCCGATGTCGCAAATTCGTAACGATTCCAGAGCAGGCTGAGGATGCGATCGACCGCCAGGGCGCGGGCCATGACCAGCTCGCGGACATCGGCGCCGTTGCGAAATGCTTCGGCGTGGGCCTCGAAAGTGGCCTTCAGGGCTTGCCGCGCCGGCCCGATCGGCGAGGGAGCCTCGGCGATCTGGGTTTCCAGGCTGGCTGTATCAGGGACGTCGGCTGTCGCCATGGTAGTCGTGGCCTCGGCGGCTGGTGGCAGGCCGGACGGCCCGGCCTGAGACACTATAGGGCAGGATCAGGATGCTCCGCTGGCCTTAAAACGACTCTTCCGAGCGTTTTGTCAGGACCTCGTGACCATCGGCCGTCACCAGGATGGTGTGCTCCCACTGGGCCGACAGCTTGTGGTCCTTGGTGACCACGGTCCAGCCGTCCGGCAGCAGTTTGCAGTGGTACTTGCCCTGGTTGATCATCGGTTCAATGGTGAACGTCATCCCTTCATGCAACTCGAACCCGGTGCCCGGACGACCATAATGCATGACCTGCGGCTCCTCGTGGAAGACGCGGCCAATGCCGTGCCCGCAGTAGTCGCGCACCACGGAATAGCGATTCTTCTCGGCGTGCTGCTGGATGACGTGGCCGATATCGCCCAGCCGTGTGCCCGGGCGAACCAGCTCTATCCCTTTATAGAGGCATTCCTGGGTAATGCGAACCAGGCGCTCTGCTGCAATCTTGCGTTCGCCCACGAAGAACATCTTGCTGGTGTCGCCGTGATACTCGTCCTTAATGACCGTGACGTCGATGTTGAGGGTGTCACCGCTCTTGAGGACTTTCTTCTCGCTGGGGATGCCGTGGCAGACGACGTGATTGACGGAGGTGCAGATCGACTTCGGAAAGCCCTTGTAGTTCAGGGGGGCCGGGATGGCCTTCTGGACATTGACGATATAGTCGTGGCAAATGCGATCCAGTTCTTCGGTGGTGACTCCGGGCTGAACGTGCTCGCCAATCATCTCAAGGACCTCGGCGGCCAGGCGGCCGGCTACACGCATCTTTTCGATTTCCTCAGGGGTCTTGATCGATACCTGCATCAGTAAGGCTTTCCTTCACACGGATTAAGCGCCCATTTTAGGGAGGTGCCACGGATGGTACAAGGCAAGGCTCTCTAATTAGGCCATATGCCACCTCTATATAAGGTGGCGTCTAAGGCGTTGATCTTCGGTAAGTGCGTAGCGTGGTAATGAAAAACAAGTGGCGTTTTCGGGCTCTGGTATGGTATAAACGCGCCCGCTGAAGCCATTGTCCGAACGGCTGTTCAGGCGGTGACCAGCAAAAACACACATGTGTCGACACGTTGACCCAGGGTGCTCGTCAGGAACCGGTCCTGCGGGTTGGGCAATTGGACACATGGAGGACTAACCCAAAGTTTGAAAGGTATTTACCATGGCACAAGTCAATATGCGTGACCTGCTCAAGGCAGGTGCCCATTTCGGTCACCAGACCCGCTACTGGAACCCGAAAATGTCGAAGTACATCTTCGGCGCCCGCAACAAGATTCATATCATCAACCTGGAACAGACCGTTCCGGCGATGGATGGCGCCCTGAGCTTCATCCGTCAGTTGGCCGAGAACAAGAACAAGATCCTGTTCGTCGGCACCAAGCGCGCCGCCGCCAAGATCATCAAGGAAGAAGCGCAGCGCGCTAACCAGCCATACGTCAACCATCGCTGGCTGGGCGGTATGCTGACCAACTACAAGACCATCCGTCAGTCCATCCGCCGCTACCGTGACCTGGAGACCCAGAGCCAGGACGGCACCTTCGACAAGCTGACCAAGAAGGAAGCGCTGGAGCGCACCCGTGAGATGGACAAGCTCGAGCGCAGCATCGGCGGTATCAAGGATATGGGCGGCCTGCCGGACGCGCTGTTCGTGATTGACGTTGACCATGAGCGCATTGCCATCAAGGAAGCCAACAAGCTGGGTATCCCGGTTATCGGCGTCGTTGATACCAACAGTGACCCGGACGGCGTCGACTACGTGATCCCGGGTAACGACGATGCGATCCGTGCGATCCAGATCTACGTGAAAGCCGTTGCTGACACCTGCATCGAAGCAAGCCAGGGTGGTGCCGGTGCTGACGAGTTCGTTGAAGTCAGCGAAGAAGACGCACCGGCTGCTGAATAAGGCGGTGTGCAACCGGCTGATTCGGATTCAGCGATGAAAAAGGGGGGCTGAGTCCCCCTTTTTTGTGACGGTTGCCGGTGCTCGCATTGACAGGGGTGCCCGCCGGTGAGGCGTGCCGCCTGGAGAATCATAGAGGTGGCGCCCGGATACGGGCGCCATTGACCGGATATTGAAACGAGAGGATTGAACATGGCTGCTATTACCGCTGCAATGGTCAAAGAGCTGCGTGAGCGCACAGGCCTGGGCATGATGGAGTGCAAGAAGGCACTGGTCGAGGCTGAAGGCAGTGTCGAGAATGCCATCGAAGAGCTGCGCAAGTCTTCCGGCCTCAAGGCCGCCAAGAAGGCCGGTCGTACCGCGGCTGAAGGGGTTGCCGTGCTGAGCGTCGCCGCCGACAACAAGAGCGCCACCCTGCTGGAAGTCAACTCCGAGACGGACTTCGTGGCCCGTGACGACAACTTCATGACCTTCGCCAACGACGTTCTGGAAGCGGCCGTCAAGTCAGGCGAGGTCGATGTTGCCAAGCTGATGGAAGGCGAACTCGAAGGCAAGCGTGAAGCGCTGGTCCAGAAAATCGGCGAGAACATCACCGTTCGTCGCGTCCTGAAGATCGAGGGCGACGTGGTGGATGGCTATGTCCACAGCAACAACAAGATCGCATCCGTTGTTGCGCTGACCGGCGGCAATGCCGAGACGGCCCGTGATATCGCCATGCACGTGGCTGCCGTCAACCCGCGCGTTGGCAAGCCGGAAGACATGCCGCAGGATGAAGTCGAGAAAGAGAAAGGCATCATCCGCGCCCAGCCGGACATGGAAGGCAAGCCGGAAGAAATCGTCGAGAAGATGATGACCGGCCGCATCAACAAGTTCCTCAAGGAAAACAGCCTGGTGGAGCAGCCTTTCGTGAAGAACCCGGACCAGACCGTCAAGGCGCTGCTGAAAGAGCAGGGTGCTGAGCTGGTCGGTTTCATCCGCCTGGAAGTGGGTGAAGGCATCGAGAAGGAAGAAGTGGATTTCGCTGCCGAGGTGGCTGCCGCGGCAGGTACCGGCAAGGCCTGATCCCGCTTCTGCAAGCCGCGTCGCGCGCCGTTCCGGCGGCGCCGCCGCGGGTTGCATCCGGAACGGTCTGACGTCGGGCCGTTCCGGATGCAGCCCTGACCCTGACAACGTCTGCGACGGCGAGCTTCGGCGGCGACAGGCGTTGTCTGCCGTCAAGTCATCGTTCACGCCATTAGGGGAATCCTCGCCATGCCGAAACACTCGCAGTCCCAGCCCAAATACAAACGCGTCCTTCTCAAGCTCAGCGGCGAAGCCCTGATGGGGGAGCAGGATTTCGGCATTGACCCCAAGGTCCTTGATCGCATGGCGCTGGAGATCGGCGCACTGATCGGTATTGGTGTCCAGGTGGGGCTGGTCATTGGCGGGGGCAACCTGTTCCGGGGTGCCGCGCTCAACGCAGCGGGCATGGATCGGGTGACCGGCGACCATATGGGCATGCTGGCGACCATGATGAACGGCCTGGCGATGCGGGACGCGTTGGAGCGCTCCAACATCCGTACGCGGGTTATGTCCGCCATTCCGATGAGTGGTATTGTCGAGCATTACGACCGTCGCCGGGCCGTGCGCGACCTGAAAGACGGCGACGTGGTGATTTTCTGTGCCGGTACCGGGAACCCCTTCTTCACGACGGATTCGGCGGCGTGTCTGCGGGGCATCGAGATCGATGCCGACGTCGTTCTCAAGGCGACCAAGGTCGACGGCGTTTACTCCGCCGATCCGGTCAAGGATCCCTCGGCTGAGAAATACGAAAGCCTGACCTATGATGAAGTGCTCGACAAAAAGCTCGGCGTCATGGATCTCACTGCCATTTGCCTGTGCCGCGACCAGGGTATGCCGGTTCGCGTGTTCAACATGAACAAGTCCGGCGCGCTGACCCGTATCGTGGTGGGCGAGGCAGAAGGTACACTGATTGAATAAGGCTCGACCGAGCCTGAATACGCATTTTCCGGGCAACGGACTGAATTGAGGAATTCAAAGTGATCAACGAAATCAAGTCAGACGCCGAAAAGCGCATGAAGAAGAGTCTGGACGCGCTGCACTCGGCCTTCAACAAGATCCGCACCGGCCGCGCGCATCCGGCCATCCTGGACAGCGTCACGGTCAACTACTATGGCCAGGAAACTCCGCTGAAACAGGTGGCTGCGGTCAACGTTGAAGATTCCCGTACGCTGGCGGTTGCCCCGTGGGAGAAGAACATGGTCCCGGCCATTGAAAAGGCCATCATGATGTCTGACCTGGGTCTGAACCCGGCCAGCAATGGCGATATTATCCGCGTGCCCATGCCGATGCTGACCGAGGAAAGCCGCCGCGAGCTGGTCAAACAGGCCAAGGCGGACGCCGAGCATGGTCGCGTCTCCATCCGTAACGCACGGCGTGACGCGAATAACGACCTGAAAGAACTGCTCAAGGAAAAGGACATCACCGAAGACGAAGAGCGCAAGGGCGAAGAAGAGGTCCAGAAGCTGACCGATCGCTACATCGCTGAAGTCGAAAAGATGCTCAAGAGCAAGGAAGACGACCTCATGGAGGTCTGATTCCTGTTCTGGAACTTACCGGGGGCGGCCGGGGATAATAGTCCCGGCGCCCCCGTGACGTATCAGGGGAAGGCATGACGGAAAGTCTATCCGCCAACATACCGGTGACGGCGGCCTCAACGCCGCGGCATGTGGCCATCATCATGGATGGCAACAATCGCTGGGCGAAGCTGCGCCGGCTGGCGGGAGTCGCGGGTCACAAGGCCGGCGTTAACGCAGTACGCTCGACGGTCGAGACCTGCGCCCAGAATGGGGTCGAGGTGCTGACGCTGTTTGCATTCAGCAGTGAGAACTGGCGACGACCCAAGGATGAAGTGTCGGCGTTGATGCGCCTGTTTCTGATGGCTCTGGAGCGCGAAGTCCGCAAGCTGCATCGCAATAACATCCGCTTGCGTATTATCGGAGATCGCTCCGCTTTCAATGACAAGCTACAGGCGCACATGGCCCGGGCGGAAGAGTTGACAGCCGGTAACACGCGTATGACGCTGGTGATCGCCGCCAACTACGGCGGGCACTGGGACATTACCCAGGCGGCACAGTCGCTGGCGCGGGACGTCCAGAATGGTCTCTTGCAACCGGGCGACATCACCGACGAGCATTTGCAAAAGCGGCTGTGCATTGGTGATCTGCCCATGCCGGACCTGCTGATCCGTACCGCCGGAGAGCAGCGCATCAGCAATTTCCTGCTGTGGCACCTTGCGTACACCGAATTCCACTTTTCCAACGTGTTCTGGCCCGATTTTGACGAGCGGGAGATGCTCGCGGCACTGGAAGCCTACGCCGGCCGCAAGCGTCGTTTTGGTCAGACGGACGATCAACTGGAGAAGGCCGCCGCGACTGGCTCCGAATCCAAATAAATAACAAGAGCGAGCCCTGTTGTGCTCAAAACACGTGTCATCACAGCCCTCATCCTGGCTCCGATCGCCATTGGATGTATTTTTTTCCTGCCGCCACTGGGTTTTGCCCTGTTTACCGGGATCATCATTTCCATCGGCGCCTGGGAGTGGGCCAACATGGCCGGCATGACGGCCGGCCCAGCCCGCATTGGCTATGCTCTCGCCACTGCACTGGTTCTTTTCCTGTTGTTGCAAAGCACGGCGCTGACCGTCCTGTTGCTGTCGGTAATCTGGTGGATCGTCGCCCTGTTACTGGTACGGGCCTATCCTGGCGGCAGTCAACGGTGGCAACCGGTTCCGGTCAGGGCGCTCATGGGCGGATTGGTGCTTGTCCCCGCGTGGGTCGGTCTGAACCAGTTGCGTTCCGGTGATTTCCATCTGGCCAACGCGGATAATAATCTACTGCTGTTGCTCTACGTCTTTTGCGTGGTTTGGGTGGCAGATATCGGCGCCTATTTTGCTGGTCGCGCTTTCGGCAATGCCAAGCTCGCACCGCGGGTCAGTCCCGGGAAGTCCTGGGCCGGCGTCTGGGGCGGGTTGGCCGCTGTAGCGACGCTGTCTCTGATCGTCAGTCTGGTGATCGGCTGCAGCGCCACCGAAACAGGGTTGCTGCTGGTCGTCAGCCTCATCACCGGGGCGGTTTCGGTGCTTGGGGATTTGCTTGAGAGCATGCTCAAGCGCTTCCGGGGGATCAAGGACAGCAGTCAGCTGCTGCCCGGACACGGTGGTATTATGGACCGCATTGACAGCCTGACCGCGGCCATCCCCGTCTTTGCCCTGTGTATTACCCTGCTGGGCTGGCTTCAGGTCAGTCCGATTGCATGAACCTGCTGGGGGCGCCATGCGTCACGTAACCGTCCTGGGTGCCACGGGCTCGATCGGCCTGAGCACGCTCGATGTCATTGCCCGTCATCCGGATCGTTTCCGTGTCTTTGCGCTGACGGCCTGTCGTCAGGTCGACAGTATGCTTGAGCTGTGTCGGCGCCACCGGCCCCGCTATGCCGTTATGGCCGATCCGGAGGCTGCTGCGCGGCTTCATCAGCAAGTGCCGGCGGCGTGGCAGGTGGAGGTTCTGTCCGGACCGGAAGGCCTGGTCGCCGTCGCCGAAGCCGATGACTGCGATACCGTCATGGCCGCCATCGTCGGTGCCGCCGGACTCGAGTCGACTCTGGCTGCGGTACGCGCCGGCAAGCGTGTGCTGCTGGCCAACAAGGAAGCGCTGGTCATGTCCGGCGCTCTGTTTATGGATGCCGTGGCTGAGAGCGGGGCGGAGTTGCTGCCGATCGACAGCGAACACAACGCAATTTTTCAGTGCCTGCCGTCGCACCAGGTGCGCAATTTCCCCGGAGCCGGTGTTCGGCGTGTATTGCTGACCGCTTCCGGCGGTCCGTTCCGCGAAACGCCGGCGGACGCACTGGTTGACGTCTCTCCCGAACAGGCCTGTGCCCATCCCAATTGGAGTATGGGGCAGAAGATTTCGGTGGATTCGGCCAGCCTGATGAACAAAGGGCTGGAGCTGATTGAAGCCTGCTGGCTGTTCAATACCCGGCCGTCACAGATTGAAGTGCATGTGCATCCGGAAAGCATCATCCACTCCATGGTGGAGTATGTGGATGGCTCGGTGCTGGCCCAGTTGGGCAGTCCTGACATGCGCACACCGATCGCTAATGGGCTGGGCTGGCCGGAGCGGATTGACGCCGGGGTCGCCCCGCTGGACCTGTTTGCCCTCGGGCGTTTTCATTTCGAGCGGCCGGACCTGCAGCGTTTCCCCTGTTTGCGCCTGGCGGCGGAGGCGTTTGAAAGTGGCGGCACCGCGCCAGCCGTCCTGAATGCGGCCAATGAAGAGGCGGTGGCTGCCTTCCTGCGTCGTGAGATCCGTTTTACCGATATTCCGGTCGTGATTGAATCGGTTCTGTCGTCGTTGCCGGCGGTTGCCGCGGACAGTTTTTCCGTTATCTTCGAAAAAGATCATGAATCCCGGGCGTTCGCTGCGGAACAGATTCGCAGGCGCGCGGTCTCAGTGTCTGGCCTCAAGTAAGGTCGGTCTCCTGGCTGGTGTCTTTCCCGAGGCGTCCGGCCGATATAAAGAGGCGTGTGACGACGGGCATCGTCACGGTCGGAGCCTGCCCCAGGCAGGTCGGCCTTAACCTGGTTTGAATCCGGAGCAACATGCAGTTTATTGAATCAGCGCTTGCGCTCATCGTGACCCTGGGCATCCTGGTCACCATCCACGAATACGGGCACTTCTGGGTGGCTCGCCGGTGTGGCGTGAAGGTTTTGCGGTTTTCTGTCGGCTTCGGCAAGCCCATGTTTTCCCGGTATGACCGGCACGGCACCGAGTTTGCGGTGGCCGCGATTCCGCTGGGCGGCTACGTCAAGATGCTGGATGAGCGGGAAGGGCCGGTGCCCGAAGATCAGCTCGACCAGGCCTTCACCCGGAAATCCCCCGGCAAGCGCATCGCCATTGCCGCCGCCGGTCCTGCCGCCAATTTCCTGTTTGCCATCTTCGCCTATTGGCTGTTGAGCGTCGTGGGTGTTACCACGGTCGCGCCGGTCGTTGGGGACGTCAAGCCGGGCAGTGTGGCTGAGCGCATGGGGCTGTCGCCCGGCATGGAAATCATCAGCGTCGACGGCGAGCCGGCAGCCAACTGGCGCGACATCGGCGCCTCGTTACTGGAACGTGCCGGCGAATATGGCCAGGTTCGCATGACCGTCCGGGAAGATGGCCGGACCAGCGAGCATTCGGCCGATCTCCAGGGCTGGCGGTTGGATCAGGATGAACCCAATCCGATCGACCTGTTTGGTATCGCGCCATACCGCCCGGATGTGCCAGCGGTGCTGGGCCAGGTTATGGAGGGTGGCCGCGCACAAGCGGCTGGTCTGAAGGCCGGCGATCATATCGAAGCGGTTAACGGTACACCGGTGGAGGATTGGTTCGCTCTGGTCAAGAAGATCCAGGCGTCGCCCGAGAAAACACTGACATTGACGCTGACGCGTGATGGGCAGGAGCGGCAGGTGGATGTCACGCCTGCAAGACACGAAACCGAGGACGGTCAGGTGATTGGCCTGGTCGGTGCCGGGGTCAAGCCGGTCGACTGGCCGGACGACATGATGCGGAATACCCGATACGGTGTCCTGGCAGCTATTCCGCATGCGGTGGGTGAAACCTGGGGGGACACCCGCCTGACTCTGATCGCCATCAAGAAAATGGTGACCGGGTTGCTGTCTTTGAATAATCTCAGCGGCCCCATTACCATTGCCCGCGTTGCCGAGCAAAGCGTGAGCTCCGGGTTCGAGGATTTCATCCAGTTCCTGGCGTATCTGAGCGTGAGCCTTGGCGTGCTGAACCTGTTGCCGGTTCCCGTTCTGGACGGCGGCCATATTCTCTTCTACAGCCTGGAGGCCATCCGGCGCAAACCGCTCTCCGAGCAGGTGCAGGCGGCCGGAGTGAGAATAGGGATGGCCATGATCCTGACATTGATGGTCTTTGCTCTTTACAACGACCTGATGCGGTTGTGAGAATCACGACCTTCCGTACGCGCATAAACAGGCGAATTATCTGAATGAGACGTTCTCTTCTGAGTGTGGCAGTAGGCCTCATTTCCACAGTAGGGGTCCTGCCATCGGCTCTGGCTGACCAGTTTGTCGTATCCGATATCGAAGTCGAAGGATTGCAGCGGGTGTCCGCCGGGACCGTATTTGGTGCCTTCCCCGTTGATATCGGTGAGCCGGTCGACGAAGTGTCACTGGCGGATGCGATCAAGAACCTGTTCGGTACCGGGCTGTTTACGGATCTGAGCGCCAGCCGGGACGATGACGTCCTGGTCCTGACCGTCAAGGAGCGGCCAGCCATCAGTTCCATCGATATTGAAGGGAACAAGGCGATCGAGACCGATGCGCTCAAGCAGGCCCTGGACAGTGCCGGCCTGAAGGAAGGGCAGGTCTTCAAGCGCGCCACCCTGGAGCGACTCGAGCTGGAAATCCAGCGCTCCTATGTGGCCCAGGGCCGCTACAGCGCCCGGGTCAAGGCGACGGCGGAAGAGCTGCCCCGCAACCGGGTGGCGATCAAGCTGGACATCAACGAGGGCGAAGTCGCCTCGATCCGTCATATCAATATCATTGGCAACGAATCATTCTCCGACGAACAGTTGCTCGACCAGTTCGAGCTGGAAACATCCAACTGGTGGGCCTCGATCACCAACTCCGACAAGTACGCTCGCGAACGTTTGAGCGGCGATCTGGAAACGTTGCGCTCCTGGTATCTGGACCGCGGGTATATCGATTTCAACGTGGAGTCCAGTCAGGTCTCCATCTCTCCGGACAAGAAAGACGTCTTCATCACCATCGCGATTAATGAGGGGCCGAAGTACACCATCTCGGACATCAAACTGCGTGGTGACCTGATCCTGAAAGAAAGCGAACTGCGTGATCTGATTAAACTGAAGTCCGGCGATACCTACTCACAGCAGGCGCTGACCAATACGTCCGAACGTCTTTCCCGTCGTCTGGGCAAGGAAGGCTACACCTTCGCCAACGTCAACGCGGTGCCGGAAACCCACGATGATCACACCGCATCGGTGACGTTCTATGTTGAGCCAGGTAAGCGTGCCTACGTTCGCCGGGTCAACTTTAAGGGGAACGTCAGCACCCGTGACGAGGTTCTGCGCCAGGAAATGGTGCAGATGGAAGGCGGCGTGGCTTCGACCGATCTGATCGAATACTCCAAGACGAAACTGGAACGACTGGGTTTCTTCAAAACCGTGGACGTGGAAACCGTCCGCGTGCCGGGTCACGATGATCAGGTCGACGTGAATTACACCGTGGAAGAGCAGCCTACGGGCAGCCTCTCCGCCTCGCTGGGCTTCTCGCAGAGTTCCGGCGTGATCCTGGGGGCCAGCGTCTCCGAGAAGAACTTCTTCGGTACCGGCAAACAGGTCACCATCGGTGCAACCCACAGTGATTCGGTGCAGAGTGCCAAGTTCTCCTACACCAATCCTTACTATACCGTTGATGGCGTCAGTCGTGGCTTCAGTCTGTACGGGCGCCAGACCGATTACGATGAGCAGGATATTACCTCCTACCTGCTGGACGAGTATGGCGGCAGTATCGATTTTGGCTATCCGATTGACAGCATCACCCGTCTGAATTTTGGTACCGGTTATACGCGGACCAAGATCAAGCTGGATGATTATCCGGCCCAGGAAGTCTCCGACTTTATCGATGAATATGGCGACACCTCGGATACCTTCCACCTGACCGGTAGCTGGACTCGCAACTCGCTGAACCGCGGCGTATTGCCGACCGCCGGTTTCAGTCAGTCGATTTCGCTGGATGTGGCAGTGCCGGGCAGTGACCTGACGTATTACAAAGCGTCTCATCGGACCAACTTCTATCAGCCGCTGAACGACAACCAGACCTGGGTATTCCATACGCGGACGGACGTTGGATACGGCGATGGCTACGGCAACAACAGTGAGCTGCCGTTCTATGAGAACTACTTCGCCGGTGGCTATGGTTCGGTTCGGGGTTATGAGGCCAACTCTCTTGGGCCGCTTGCCACCAACGCCGTTGGCGACAACTCCGATCCGGATCCGTTCGGCGGTAACCTGCTGACCGAAGGCAGCATGGAACTCATCTTCCCGACACCGTTTGCCGGCGATACCCGGTCCATGCGGACGGCTTTCTTCCTGGATGCCGGTCAGGTCTTCGATACCAGTCGCGGTTACGATCCCAAGCTGGGCGAAGTCCGGACAGCGGCGGGCATCAGCTTCCAGTGGATTACCGCGATTGGCCCGCTGGCGTTCAGTCTGGCCAAGCCGCTGAACGATAAATCCGGGGACAATACGCAGGTGTTCCAGTTCTCACTGGGGCAAACTTATTAATCGCCGGGCTCAAATCGCGCAGCGCAATCGGTACAATGCGCAGAACAAGACGAATGAACAGGAGTTTTCAGCATGATGAAGAAGATGATGGTCGCAGCCCTGGCCTTGATGCTGGCGGTGCCGGCACTGGCCGACACCAAGATTGGTGTCGTGGACTTGCGCCGCGCTCTTTTTTCTTCGGATGACGCGCAGGCATTCAGCAAACAGCTTCAGTCCGAGTTCAGTGACGATGAACAGAAAGTCCGGGACGCCCAGGAAGAAGCTCGCAAGCTCAAGGAACGTCTGGAAAAAGACGGTGCTATGATGAACGAGTCCGAGCGCAACGAGCTGTCGGGCAAATTCAAGGACAAGGTCCAGGAATTCCAGTATCTCAAGAACCGTCTGGACTCAACCGTCAACAGCCGCAAGCAGAAGTTCCTCGAAGACGCCCGTCCGCAGGTGGATGCGGCCGTGAAGGCACTGCTTGAAGAGCATGACCTGGATCTGGTGCTGCCGAGCGAAGCCGTTGTCTATGCCAAGCCGGATATGGACCTGACCAAAGAGTTGATCAAGAAACTCAACAAATAAGTCGATGGGTCGCTGCCTGAAAACGACGTGAGCGCCCCCGAATCAGGGGGTTCCAGCCATTGTCCCGCTGCGGGGCCTCTGGCAGGATTCGGCGGTGTTTTTCGGGCGACTCGTTTTGGCGAAGAGCCCCTGTCCAGGGGCGGGTTGTATTTCGCCCTCAATAGGGAGGCGAGGCGACCCGTCACCTTTTCAGGGGCTTTTCAGGTCTGGTGGCTGGCACAAGGGAAGCTGTCCGCGTCCTGTGTATTTGCGACGGTGAGCCCGAAGCAGTATCCCAAGACAGGGTGGAGTGAATCATGACGAACAAAGTCCATACGCTGGGCGACATTGCACAGGCACTGGGCGGCCGCGTAATCGGGGATGAATCGGTCCAGATCAGCGGCATTGCGACGCTGCAGTCTGCGGGAGAGGGCCAGATCTCTTTCCTGGCCAACCCGTCCTACGGCCGCTATCTCAAGGAGACGCAAGCTACGGCCGTGATCGTCTCGCCGGACATGGCTGACGAGTGTCCGACCAATGTCCTGTTACTGGACAATCCCTACCTCGGTTATGCTCGGTTGAGCCACTGGTTTGATCCCGAGCCCAATCCTGAAGCCGGCATTCATCCCTCGGCGGTGGTTGATCCGTCGGCAACGATTGCCGAAACAGCCTGGATCGGTCCCCAGGCGGTTATCGAGGCAGACGCGTCGATCGCTGATCATGCGGTGATTGGCGCGGGTTGTGTGGTCGGTCAGCGCTGCCGGGTCGGGGAAGGGTCCCGACTCAACCCGCGGGTGACGCTCTATCACGACGTCGTCGTCGGCCAGCGTTGCCTGATCCTGAGCGGGGCCGTGATCGGTTCCCAGGGGTTTGGATTCGCTAATGAAAAAGGCGTCTGGCATCGCATCGCCCAGGTTGGACGCGTGGTCATCGGCGATGATGTGGAGATCGGCGCCAACACGACAATTGATCGCGGCGCGCTGGACGACACCGTCATCGGCGATGGCGTCAAACTGGATAATCTCATCCAGATTGCCCATAACGTGAGTATCGGTGACCACACGGCTATGGCGGCGCTGACCGGGATAGCCGGCAGTACCCGGGTGGGACGGCACTGCGTCTTTGGTGGCGCATCCGGTGTGGGTGGACATCTCGAGATTGCCGACAACGTGCACCTGACCGGCATGACGATGGTGACACGCAGTCTGAAGGAACCGGGTGTTTACTCGTCAGGTACCGGCGTGGATACAAACCGCAAGTGGCAAAAGAGCGTCGTGCGCTTCCGTCAGCTGGATGATCTGGCGCGGAAATTGCGCGAGTTAGAGAAGAAACTGCTTAAACGAGCCTGAGGCCGTACCTGATGATGCATATTGAAGAAATTATGGAATTCCTGCCCCACCGCTATCCGTTCCTGCTGGTGGATCGCGTCACGGAAGTCGAGAAAGGGCAGTCCATTGTCGGCTACAAGAACATTTCGATTAACGAGCCGTTCTTCAACGGACACTTCCCAGGCAAGCCGATCATGCCGGGTGTGCTCATTATTGAGGCCATGGCGCAGTTGTCAGGGATTCTCGGGTTTGTGACTGTCGACCGGAAACCGTCCGATGGCGTGATACACTACCTCGCCGGTTCCAGTAAGGCACGCTTCAAGCGGCCGGTGGTACCGGGAGACCAGTTGCGTCTTGAGTCCCGTTTCATTTCGGACAAGCACGGCATCTGGAAGTTTGACTGCCGCGCGCTGGTGGATGACAAGGTTGCCTGCGTCGCGGAAATCATGACCGCTGAGAGAGAAGTTTGATGGCGACACAGGTCTGGTCGGGAGTCCATCCTCAGGCGATCGTTGATCCCGGAGCGAAGTTGGGGAAGGACGTGACCGTGGGTCCCTTCAGTTATGTGGGACCCGATGTGGAAATTGGCGACGGTACGGAAGTCCTGTCCCATGTGGTGATCAAGGGGCCGACGGTAATCGGCCGCCACAACCGCATCTTTCAGTTTTGCAGTGTTGGCGAGGAATGCCAGGACAAGAAGTACGCCGGCGAGCCGACGCGGCTGATCATCGGCGACAACAATGAAATCCGTGAGAATTGCACGATTCACCGCGGAACCGTACAGGATCGGGGCGAAACCGTGATTGGCAGTAACAACCTGCTGATGGCCTATGTGCACGTGGCCCATGACTGCGTTGTGGGCGACAACACGATTCTCGCCAACTGTGCGACCCTGGCCGGCCATGTGAGCGTGGGCGACTGGGCCATTCTCGGTGGCGGAACCATGGTGCACCAGTTTTGCCACATTGGTGCCCACAGTATGAGTGCTGGCGGCAGTATCGTGCTCAAGGATATCCCGGCTTACATCATGGCCAGCGGCCAGTCGGCGTCGGCCCATGGGTTGAACGCCGAAGGCCTCAAGCGCCGCGGGTTCAGCCGTGAGGTCATCACCCAACTGCGCCGGGCCTATAAGGTGATCTATCGTCAGGGGCACACCCTGGCGCAGGCCATTGAAGTGCTGGAAAAGGACTTTGCCGGTCAGCCGGAGCTCGACGCGCTGATTGACTCCCTGCGCATCGCGCATCGCGGCATCGTTCGCTAACGGGGATACCGTGACGGAATCCCCGCCCCATTCCGCGCTCCCGCCGGACGACGGGACTGCCATACCCGCCTCGCGCATTGTCAGTTATCGCCCGCTCACGATCGGTATCGTTGCCGGGGAGGCCTCCGGCGACATCCTCGGTGCCGGTCTTATCCGTTCGCTGCGACAACGCTATCCTAACGCGCATTTTGCCGGTATTGGCGGCGAGGAGATGCAGGCGGCGGGCTTTCATTCCCTCGTGCCGATGGACCGCCTTTCGGTCATGGGGCTGGTCGAAGTCCTGGAGCGGTTGCGGGAACTGGTCTCCATTCGCAGGCGGGTGCGTGACTACTTCCTGATCACTCCGCCCGCCATCGTCATTGGTATTGATTCCCCGGACTTCACCATCGGTCTCGAACTGCGGTTGCGGCAGGCCGGCATCCGCACCGCACACTATGTGAGCCCGTCAGTCTGGGCGTGGCGCCGCAAGCGCATCCATAAAATTGCCCGGGCGGTGGACAAGATGCTCACGCTGTTCCCGTTCGAGGCTCGTTTTTACGAGGAGCACGGGGTGCCGGTGGCCTGCGTTGGGCATCCGCTGGCCGACGCCATTCCCATGGAGCCGGATACCCGGGCCGCACGGCGTTCGCTTGAGCTGGATACCTCCGCGCCGGTGCTGGCGATCCTGCCGGGAAGTCGGGCCGGGGAAGTGGAGCGCTTGGGCGGGCTTTTCCTGGCGGCCGCTCATTGGCTGCAATCCCGCCAGTCGGATCTGCAACTCGTTATTCCCTGCGTGAATCGGGCGCGGCAATTACAGATCGAGGCTCTGCTCGATTCAATGGACGTCAGGCTGCCGGTGCGTCTCGTGCTGGGGCGTTCCCGCGAGGTGATGGCGGCGTCGGATGTGGTGTTGTTGGCGTCCGGCACGGCCACCCTGGAGGCGATGCTGCTCAAGAAGCCCATGGTGGTCGGCTACCGTCTGAACAGTTTTTCCTACTTCCTGGCATCGCGACTGGTCAAGGTGCCTCATGTTGCCTTACCGAACCTTCTTGCCCGCCGCGAGTTGGTACCGGAGTTGCTGCAGGACAATGCCACGCCGGAGGCCCTGGGGCAGGCTGTGCTGGACAGACTGAAGCCGGGACCTGATGTTGATTCGCTCAAGGTGGCTTTTGCCGAGCTTCACGAACTGTTGCGCCGCAATGCCAACGAGCGTGCGGCGGAGGCGCTGGTGCCGCTAATTGAAGGAGAAGCCGGTGACGACCGTTAGTCTGGTGGGGCAACCGTTTGTGTCGGTGTATCAGGGGGCTTTGCTGGCCGGAGTGGATGAAGTGGGACGTGGACCGCTGGCGGGGCCGGTGGTCACTGCGGCGGTTATCCTGGACCCGGTAAGGCCGATCGAGGGCCTGACGGACTCCAAGAAACTCACGGAACGGCGCCGCGAGTCATTGGCCGGTGAAATCCGTGAAAAAGCGTTAGCCTGGTCCCTGGGGCGCTGTGAGGTCCATGAGATTGACGAGCTGAATATCTATCAGGCGACCATGTTGGCCATGGAGCGGGCGGTTGGCGGTTTGCGCCCGGCCCCCGAGCACGTGCTGGTGGACGGCAACCGCTGCCCCAAATGGCGCTGGCCCAGCGAACCCGTCGTCAAAGGCGATAGTCGGGTGGCCGCCATCAGTGCGGCTTCCATCCTGGCCAAGGTGGCGCGGGATCGGGAGATGGTCGCCTTGGAAGCGCAATTTCCCGGCTATGGCCTGGGAGCTCACAAGGGGTATCCCACACCGGTTCATCTGGAAGCCCTGTCACGCCTCGGTGTCACGTCCGTGCATCGCCGGTCTTTCCGCCCCGTCAGGGAAGCCCTGGACACCGTGGGGGCGGCCGTAACGTCCGAGCCGGTCTTTCCCACCGATCTTTTCGACCTCTGAGCCCGGGCTCGCTCTCTTTTCGTCAGTCCGCGAGGCGGCGCTTCATGTCATACAGCCGCTGGTCGGCCAGGCGCAATAGTTCGTCGGCGGTCTTGTTGGCTTCCGGGCGAATGCACGCAATGCCGTAGCTGAAACTAACGGCTATCGGTTCATCGCCGGCGGTCGCCGGATTTGAAGTCAGGTCGGCTTTCATGCGCTCGGCGATGTGTTCGGCCCGCTCCTCCGTCTGGCCAGGTAACAGGGCGATGAACTCATCCCCGGCAAACCGGAAAAGGCTGTCTTCCCGGCGCATCATGGATTGCATTCGTTGCGCGACATGCACCAGGCAGGCATCCCCCGACTCGTGCCCCCAGTTGTCGTTGATCGTCTTGAAATCATCGAGGTCGAGGAAGAGCAGTGCCAGTGGCTGCTCGTTGCGCTGGGAGCGCCCCAGTTCCTGTTCCAGGACGGCCTCCAGGTCACGCCGGTTACGCAGGCCGGTCAGCGGGTCACGGGTCGCCAGCAGGCGAAGCTGTTCCCGTGCCCAGATGCTCGTCAATCCTGCTGACACCTTGATGGCCAGTTGATGCAGGAAGAATGACTCCATGCCCGGTTGGTAACGAGCGGCATCGCCGGAGCCCAGGATCAGCGCGCCGACCAGTCGACCCTCCATCTGCAGGGGGAGCAGCGCCAGGGAGCGGATGCGGGTGCGCAGGTGACGGGGGATCAACTGCTGCAGGTGGCGGATGTTGTCGCTGAGAACCGGTGCGTCGCTGTTTTCGGTGAGACGCAGGAAATCGACCGTGCCCACCAGCAAACGTTCGGAGAGCCCGCCCTGTTCGCCCAGGAGCGCCAGAATACGGCGATTGTCTTCAATGTCTGTGAGCGCAAACCACACTTCATCCAGTTCAAAGCGATCCCTGACCTGCTCGGTCAGGCCGTCGGTAAACTCGCTGAGCTCCGTCGCGCGCAGCATGTCCAACTCGATATCGAACAGTTTTGCGGCAATGGCCTCATTGCGGCGAGCCTGCTGGATCAGCGCCGCCAGGCGGTGGGTAGCATGTTTGTAATCGGATGACGACATGGGCAGGTCCGGATGACAGGCTCGGAATATAGGAGACTGAGCGTATCGCGCATTTCTTAACATTCTGAATAACCTGTAATGCACCTGTTGGCAAGCTTCAAGCCGGATCTGGCGCGCAGTTTTACAATGTGTGAAATCCGCTATGGGAATCGTTTGACAGTAGACCCGCAAGGCCGTATTATTCGCGCCACTGAGATCAAGGGCGCATTAGCGAAGTCCTTGATTTCTAAAAGTTTGATGGGATGGAGCGGTCTGGTGGTTCGTCGGGCTCCCCATCCCGAAACAGCCGAAGGGAGTTCGTCGACCTTCGGGTGATGAGCCCGACTGTCAGGTAGCACTGAGGGTCGGGCTGGAAGAAAAGTTTGATGCGGGGTGGAGCAGTCTGGTAGCTCGTCGGGCTCATAACCCGAAGGTCGTTGGTTCGAATCCAGCCCCCGCTACCAAATAAAGCCTGATATTCAGGCTCGGCCGGGAACATCACCAGAACATCCGGTCTAAGTTCTAGAAAGTTTGATGCGGGGTGGAGCAGTCTGGTAGCTCGTCGGGCTCCCCATTCCAAAACAGCCGAAGGGAGTTCGTCGACCTTCGGGTGATGAGCCCGACTGTCAGGTAGCGCTGAGGGTCGGGCTGGAAGAAAAGTTTGATGCGGGGTGGAGCAGTCTGGTAGCTCGTCGGGCTCCCCATTCCAAAACAGCCGAAGGGAGTTCGTCGACCTTCGGGTGATGAGCCCGACTGTCAGGTAGCGCTGAGGGTCGGGCTGGAAGAAAAGTTTGATGCGGGGTGGAGCAGTCTGGTAGCTCGTCGGGCTCATAACCCGAAGGTCGTTGGTTCGAATCCAGCCCCCGCTACCAATTAGGAAGGCCAGTCATAAGACTGGCCTTTTTTGTTTTTGGATAGAATTCTTGAGTCAGTCACTCTCCGGCAGGGCGTTTCAGGATGTATCAGGGTGTGTTTCTGCCAACTGCCTTGATCGGTGCCTGCTAATCCTTCAGCGCAAATGTCATCGGAAAGCGCTCAATCTTCAGGTTCTCCCTCTCGACCCATTCCGCTTCGCCGGCCTTGAAGCCGTGTTTCTCGAACAGTGACCGGGACACCCGGCTGGCATTGACCGAGAGCTCGCGGACCCTTTCGCGACGGGCGGATATCAGCAGTTCTTCAAGTAATGCCGAGGCGATGCCGCGACGCGCGAAATCCGGGTGGACGTACAGCATGTTGATGTGATTGTCCGGGTGGCGCTGTGCAAAACCGGCGATGCGACCGCTGTGCTGGGCGATCAGGGTTTGGCCCTGGCTCAGGGTCAATGCAATGGCTTGGGTGTTTTCGCCCCATTTGCGCCAGACCTCGATCACGGCCTGCTCGTAGCTGGCCGCCCCCAGCTCGGTGATTGACTGCCTGTACAGTGCCCCGACGGCGGCGCAGTCGAATTCCGGTCGGAACCGTCGGATGGCGAAATGTGTGGTGCGTCGGGCCATGTTGTTTTCCCGGTCTGTCAAAAAATTGGCTAAAAAAATAAACCATAAAATGACGTAAAACACATTCGTTTTTGACCCACTTGGATACAGTAGCCCTGTATCGTCAAAATAGTGGTGCAAAAATATGTTTATTGCCGTCATCAATCGGTCATGGGCAGGGATTGCCAGTGTTGTACTCTCCCTTATGCTTGTCGGCTGCGGTGGCGGTGGATCGTCGGATGACGTTTCCGCCTCGTCCCGTGCCAGTACAGAGTCTATCGTGCTGAATGGTGGCGCAATCAAGGGGATTATCAGTAACGGCGAAGTAACCGCCTGGTCGCTTGAAAAGAATCCGGAAACCGGGCGTTATGAAACCGGTAGCGCATTGGGTAGCCCGGTCATTACGGACAAGCAGGGTCGCTTCCAGCTCCCGATCAAGAGAAAGGCATCTGGCTGGATCCTGGTTGAGTTGCGTGCCAAGGAAGGCACTCGGATGACCTGTGACGTCGTTCCGTCCTGTTTTGTCGGTACCGCCAACGCGGTGGCGTTTGGCGAGACATTCCCCTTGAATCCTGATTTCCGGCTCCGGGGAGCCGTCGACCTGTCTGTTTCCCACGACATCTATCTGACACCGCTGTCGAGCCTGGCGGTTACCCAGGCTGAAGGGTCGGATCAGGGACTTTCCGCAGCCAGTCTGACCGATGCCTATGCCGGGATGGAGTCTGCCTTTGGCCTCCAGGCCGGTACCCTGCAGTTGCCGCCGCCTGATCTGGTGCGACTCAATGGGTTTTCCGGCAGCACCGATGCGGTTCAACTGGCCATTATTAACGCCGCTTTCCTGTCGCTGGTGGATGGCTCCCACTGGCAATCCATAGAGGAGGTCTTGAAGGAAAGCGAAGCACTGATCCGGGAGAACGGCTACTTTTCCGTGACGCCCGATGCGGATGGCGACCTGTCGGTGCAATCGATCATGCTGGAAGCCGCCGTGCTTTCAGAGGGGCTGAAGTCCGAGTTCAACAGCGCGTCGGTAGTGGCGACACTGGACGAAGTCTCGATCCGGACCCAGGCCTATTACACGGAAGTGGCCGGCAGCGGCAGTACGGTTGATTCACCGGATAACAGCAGTACCACCACGACCCCGACCATTGACCAGACGGCGACGCTGACCTGGGATGCGCCGTTGACGCGGATGAACGGCGACAGTATCGCCATGGGTGAGCTGCAGGGCTATGAGATTGTTTACGGGCACACGGCAGACACCCTGGACAATGTCATTGTGATCGACAGCGCCAGCACGACGACGCACACGATCGAGAATCTCGATCAAGGGGACTGGTACTTTGCCGTAAGGGCAATCGACACGGAAGGCCTGGTCAGCCCTCTCTCCGCCGTCGTCAGTAAATCAATCAGCGGCTGAGGTCTGTTGGGCGATGGTGGCCAGCGGATCGGCCACCGGCAGGCGCAGGGTAAACGATGACCCTTCTCCCTCCTTCGACTCGACGCTGATTTCACCCTTGTGCTTGTCCACGACAACCTTGACGAATGACAGGCCCAGCCCGGCGCCCCGGTTTCCCGACAGCTCGGTACTCTTCTGGCGCCGGTACCGGTCAAACAGGTGGGGCAGCTCGTGGGGTGCAATGCCCATGCCTTCGTCCGAGATGGTCAGACAGACCTGGTGACCGGCCCGGAAAACCTGGATCGTCACGGTGGAGCCGGGTGGGCTGTATTGCACTGCATTGGTCAGCAGGTTGATCACCGCCCGTTCCAGCAACTCGGCGTTGCCCCGCAGCCAGATGTCGTCCAGCCCGTGCAGGGAGAGCTCGATGCCTTTGCTCAGCGCCTGCTCACTGACGCTGTCCCGGGCGTTCTCGACCACGGACAGGAATTCGCAGTCGTAGAACCGGGTCTCGGTCAACTGCTCGGCGCGGGCCAGTTGTACGAACTCTTCTGCCAACTGGTAACTGCGGCGAGCCAGGTTGCCCAGCTGCTCGAGCTGCTCCGGGCCAATGGATTCCGGGCGTCGCTTGAGCTGTGCAATCAGCGCCAACTGGGAGACCAGCGGTGAGCGCACGTCGTGGGAGATGAAGTCGATGGCTTCCCGGTGCTGGCGTTGCTGTTCCCGCAGCTCGGAAATATTGGAAATGTTGGCGATGATGCCGTGCTGCTCGTGATCCGACATGCTGAACGGTGCCAGGTGGATCAGCAGGTCCATGCCACGGACTCGAAGGTCGACGGTCCGGGTCTGACCCAGCGTCAGCGTATCGGCGATGGTCTCCTGCCAGGGGGTGCCGTCGCGCGGGTCATGGGCGTTGAGTAGCCCCGGCAGGGGCATGCCGATCAGGCTCGGGCGAGGCTCGCCAAACCATTCCTCGATGTGGCCGTTGACGAACTGGATCGTGGCCAGCGCGTCGGTCACGATCACGCCGTCGGGCATGCGCTCGAAGCCGCGGCCGATGAACTCGCGCATGCCGGTCAGCGACTCGATGGCCCCCCGGACCCGCTCGATACGGGCGCCGATGTTTTCCGCCGGGTAGTCCTTCTCGGCACCGGTGCCGTGCCCGGCGTGGTCCAGTTTCAGTCGCTGCAAGTAGCGGCGACTGGCTTCCCGGGAGAGGCTCGGCGGAAGCTCCAGTCCCAGGTCGAACTGCCGCTCGCCCCGATTGAAGCGTAGCCAGCTCTGGTCCCCACGATGCATCCACAGGCCGGTCGTCAGTCGACTCGGCCGGTCCTTTTCAGACAGGCCATGACTGGCCAATACCGTATCGTCCTGGGATAGCCACCAGCCCCTGGCCTGCAGGAGCTGACAGAGGTCCTCCAGGACTCTCGCGGGTTGGTGGTCGCTGGGTTCCTTGAGCCCCAGGCCGGGATCGCGGCTGAGAAGATCCAG
Organism: Marinobacter halodurans; assembly: GCF_004327985.1. Classification (GTDB taxonomy): domain Bacteria; phylum Pseudomonadota; class Gammaproteobacteria; order Pseudomonadales; family Oleiphilaceae; genus Marinobacter_A; species Marinobacter_A halodurans. Next base: position 66,655 of record NZ_SJDL01000010.1, on the reverse strand, counting down.
TTGCCGGTTGAGAAAGGTGTTCAGGAGCGTAAGCCGGCGGGTGCTCCATAGCGGATAGGCGATCAGCGGGATCAGGAGCGACTGGGAGACCGGTATCCAGAAACTGGCATGCCGGTAGAGCAGCGTTGTCGCCAGCAACAGCAGGGCGCTGGTCATCAGGCAGACCCAGAGCGTATGGGACGGCTTGAGCTGGGGCAGGGCCAGGCTGATGAAGATGATGATCGCGATGAGCAGGAGCCAGTGCTGGTAGGGCGCCATGGTGATCATCAGCTTGTGCTGGACCAGCGCTGAATAGGCATTCGCATGAAACTCCACACCGGACATGGGCGCGGCCAGGCCGGAGAGTGGGGTAGGCAGGACATCGCCGAATCCGGGGGCTGTCGCGCCTACAAACACCGTCTTTCCGGCGAAACGGTCCATGGATACGCGACCTTGCAGCACATCACTGTAGGAGGTGGTGGAAATTGTTCCGATCCGGCCGGACAGGGGGATATAGGCGTACTGGCTGCGGACGTTGACGTAGGGGGAGGCCTGGTCGCTGCCGGTGTCGCGGGCCGGAACCTCGTTTCCGCCCAATTGCGCCGCCGCCACGGACAGTGCTGGCCAGGTCGCTTCCCCCAGACCGCTGTAGAGATAGAGACCGCGCGCGATACCATCCTCATCCAGTTCGACATGGACGTGGCCCAGGGCGCCAGCGGCCTGGGTCAACTGTGGCGTGGGCAGCTGTTCCGTCAGTGGTGCGTCGGCCGTGGGCGGATAGAGGTGAACCGGGAGCACCACCTTGCCATGGGCTTTCATCGCGGCGGCGAGCGCATCATCGCCAGGACCGGGCTCACTGAACAGGACATCGAAGACGATCACTTTTGCGCCGGCCCGGGTCAACCGCCCGATCAGGTCTGCATGGCGCTCGCGGGGCCAGGGCCAGCGACCGAGTTCCCGCAGGCTTTTCTCGTCAATCGCCACCAGTTCCAGGTTGGACGCCGGAGCCAGGGGCGTACTCAACGCAAGGGTATCGTAAAGCCACAGATCGAGCCGCTGGGGCAGGCCGACAAATTTCAGTGCAAACGCAATGAGAATGAGGGGGAGGGCCAGCTTCCAGGCAGTGCGTGTCAGTCGGAACCAATCCCTGTGCATGCGTCTCGCTTATTGAAGCCGCCCTGTGTGACCGTGTGAGTGTGATCTGTACGATCTGATGACACAGTCTTCAGTGCGGTTTAATTGACAAAAAGCTCCCTGCCGGGTCCCCATCGGCCGTTGATCGGTCCATCAGAAAGCGCTTTCAGCCGCACAAAATACCGTCTTCCGGGAATCAGGCGCAAGGCCGCCGTGGTGTCGGCGACGTTCGCTTCCTTGATGATGTGCTTGAAAGACGGGTCTTCCGACAGTTGGAGTTGGTACTTGTCGGCGCTCTCGATCTGTTGCCAGAAAATACGGACCTGGCTGTTCACATAGTTGATGTTGATGATCCGGGCCGGTGGCAGGGTGCCGTTTACGACAAGCTTGCGAGGTTCGCTCGTCGCACTGGAAGTGCCGCCGGTTCGGGTGACCACCCGCCAGTAGTATTCGCCGGGACTCAGGGCACGGGAGGGAATGGCGTTGCTATCGGGGGCCCACTCGCTGGTGGCCACCAGATCCGAGAAGTCGGATGAACTGGCGATCTCCACCCGGCCCACTTCGTTATCGCCCTGATAGGCCCAGGAGAAAGACGGCATCTCGTCGTCAACCCTGGCATCCGCCGCCGGAGCCTGCAGGTTGGCGGCTCGGGCTTCCTGGTCCACCGTGATCGATTGCAGGTCGGGCATGCCCGGGTTGCCGTGACGGTCGATGGCGGCCAGCCGGACCTGGTATTTCCCGTTATCAAGATGATCCAGTCGCATCTCCGGGGATGGGGAGGTCCGGCGAGCGATCCAGTCGCCGGTGTCGGCGTTGAAGATGTCCATCTGGTAGGCCTGTGCGCTATCGATCCTGCTCCAGGCAATATCTAGCGGCAGTTTGTTCGTGGTGCCCGGCACGGCACCGGGCGCCGGCGCCGGAGGCAGGTGTCGTATGTCCACAGGGTTCCGGGTGCCTTGACCGGCGGTGCCGCTGTAGCCGGCGGGGATGCCGACGGTACGGCCTGGCGGGCCGAATTCGACCTTGCCCTCGGTCACCTGCAGCTGGGTTTTGGACGGACTGCTTTGCAGACTGAACTTCGTACCCCGCACGGCGGCCACCGCCGAGGGTGTGTCGACTTCAAACCGTGAGCCTTTGTCGGTGAGCTTCTCCACTTCCGCATCGAGTTCGCCGCGGTCCAGGCGCATGCGCGTGTCGACCATGCCGGTCTTGCCGAATCGGGTGAGCCGGTTGAACATCAGATCGGTGTTGCGCCCCAGGCGGAGCAGCGAGCCATCCGCCAACTGGACCACGGCGAACCCGCTGCCTGTGGCAATTTCGTCCCCGGCCCGTATCCGGGAGTGGGTGGTCAGTGTCTGCCGCCGCCCGGAAACGCCGTCGACATGTTGCACCGGCCCGGACACGGCAATGGCCATGGCCGGTTCGGGGCTCTTTTCCAGCCAGTTGACTGGAATGCGGATGCTTTGCCCGGCGACCACATCTTCGGGATTGGATACGCCATTGTGCTGGAGGAGTTGGTGCACGTCATGGGCTGATGACAGCAGGCGCTTGCCGACCTGCTCGACGGTTTCACCGGGGCGCAGGGTATAGCGCCAGTCATCCAGGCCCGCCGACTTCGTCGCGCGCGGGACTCCCTGCTGCGACCCATGCGTGACGGGCAGGTCCGCCTGGGCCAGCGATGCGAGAGCCAGCAATGAGCATCCACCGAGGAATCGGGCAACGGTGAGCACGGCGGTCGGGAATATCGGCATGAATCGACGGGTCCGGCTATAACGTCATTGAATCGGGGGCATGTCATCGATCGGGAGCGAACCGTCTTCGGCCGCATCCCGTGCGATGTCATCCATCGACTCCAGCCGGTACCCGCGCTGGTAGATGGTCTTGATGCGAAAGCCGTTCTCCGGCTTGATGCCCAGGCGGCGGCGCAGACGGCTCATGTGGGTATCCACCGTGCGGGTATTGATGTCCCGCGTGACGCCCCAGACTCTTTCCAGCAGCATTTCCCGGGTCAGTAGGCGGCCCTTGTTCTGGAACAGGAACAGCGTCAGGTCGAAGTCCTTGTCGGTCAGCGTCAGCTGTTCACCATGCAGGACGATCGTCCGTGCCTTGGTGTCGATGGTGAATGGCCCGAATTCCAGCATCTGGCGGTCGACCTCCGGATTGCTGCGACGGACCAGCGCGTGGATGCGCGCCAGCAGCTCGCCGGGCCGGGCCGGCTTGGACAGGTAGTCATCGGCACCGGCGTCTAGCGCCTGTACGATATCCTGCTCGCTGTCGCGCTGGGTCAGGAAGACCACCGGTATGGGCCAGTTGAGCTGCTCCCGCACGTCTTTCAGGACGTCGATCCCGGTCATGTCGGGGATCTGCCAGTCCAGGATCAGCAGGTCGTAACTGCGGTGTGTGACGGCGCTGAGGAATGACTGGCCGGTCTGGAAGCTGTCGCATTGGTGTTGATTGTCGGCCAGCAGGGTCTCGATGTTTCTTGCCTGTGCCAGCTCGTCTTCCAGTAATGCGATTCGCATTGAAAGTCTCCTGCGTATTGTCGTGCGCCACAACCGCCATGGCATTGAATATTTTTGCAAATTGCCAGCGCGGGGTCAGTGTCAATGTGTAGCGTACTGTTAACCAAATCGCCCGAATGTTCCGGGGTTCTGTAATAAACGGCGACGGATGCGTGTCACTGCCGGGCTTGATCCGGGTGTCTACTGCGGGCGCCCCGGTTTGCCGTCAACATCGCTTACCGTTTGTCGGCAGGCAGGGAAATTACTGCAGCCCCAGAACCAGCCTTTTTTTCCATGACGCCTGACCAGGGGTGAAAAGCAGGCCGGGCAGGGGACCGGTGCCTGGTCCGCACCGTCCTGGTGATCGCCGTCGTCCTCGAATGGCCGCGTGCCCTTGCATTGGGGGAAGCGGGTACAGGCCCAGAATCGGCCGAACTTGCCGGTACGTTCCCGCATCGGTGCGCGGCAGGTCGGGCAGTGAACGCCTGTTTGTTCTGCCGGGGCGGAGGTCGTACCCGCCGGTTGGTGGGACCGGATGGGGCTCAGCAGCTCGCTGATCTGGTTTTCGATCGAGGCGAGAAAGGCCCTGGGGTCGCCCTCTCCCTGTCGAATCTGTTCCAGGGTGGCTTCCCAGACCGCCGTCATGTCCGGGCGGGAGACGGCTTCCGGCAGGGCACCGATCAGATCCTGGCCTTTCTTCGTCGATTTGATGTGGCGGCCGTCGCGAATCAGGTAGTCCCGCTTGAACAGGGTCTCTATAATCCCGGCCCGGGTTGCCTCGGTGCCCAGCCCATCCGTCTCGCGCAGGGTCTTGCGCAACTCGGCATCGGCCACGAAGCGGGCAATGTGGGTCATCGCGGACAGCAGGGTGGAATCGGTAAAGTGGCTGGGTGGCTGCGTCATTCGATCCTTGATCCGGGGAGATGAGCAGTCCACCGCATCGCCGACCTCCAGCCGGGGCAGGGGGCGTGAAGGTTTCTCTTCCTGCTCCTTGCGACGGATTTCCAGGATTTTCCAGCCCGCGTCCAGCACACCGGTCTCGGTGGCACGGAAGTGGTGGTCGGCAACCGTCAGTTCAAGCCGGCCTTCCCGGTGAATGGCGTCGGGAAAGAACTGCATCAGGTAATACCGGCTGATCAGCTCATAGATGCGCATCTCCGGGCGGCTGAGATTGCCTGCCGGGCGCTTGCGGCTGGTCGGGATAATGGCATGGTGGGCGTCCACCTTGCCGTCGTCCCAGGCGCGTGAATGCCGTTTCAGGTCGGCCTGTTGTGCCAGCTGTGACAGACCGGGGGCAACCGATTGCAGGGCTTCGACGACCGCATGGCGCTGGCCGAAGTGTTCTTCCGGCAGGTAGCGGCAGTCGGAGCGGGGGTAGGTGATCAACTGGTGCTTCTCATACAGGGATTGCGCGGCATCCAGCACGGCCTTGGCGCCCAGCCCGTAGAGCCGTCCCGCTTCGATCTGCAGGGCTGACAGGGACAGGGGGAGCGGCGGCGCTTCGTTGCGTTCGCGGAAGCGGGCCAGGGTAATCGTGCCGGGCTGACCGTCCACGTCACTGGCCACCTGCTCGACGACGCTGCGGTCGAGCACCCGATCTTCCTCGTCCATCGCATGCCGGAATGCCTCGCCCGGACGCCAGCGTGCGGTGAATGTTTCTGGCGGCTCCGAACGGCTGGTGCCGTCGATGGTGAGCGTGTAGAACGGTTTGGGGTCAAAGTGGGCGATGGTCTGGTCCCGCTCCACGACCAGCCCCAGCACCGGCGTCTGTACGCGGCCCACGGAATAGACCCCCTGCTGGCCCTGCTGTTGATAGCGCAGGGTATAGGCCCGGGTCAGGTTGATGCCATAGAGCCAGTCAGCACGCTGGCGGGCCAGGGCAGAGTGGGACAGGCGCCGGAACTCGCGGTTGTCCCGTAACTGAGAGAGGGCGCGGGCAACGGCCGTTGGTGTCAGGTCCTGGATCAGCAGCCGTTCAACCGGCATTCGCACGCGACAATAGCGCAGGACTTCGTCCACCAGGAGCTGACCTTCCCGGTCCGGGTCGCCGGCGTGGACAATGCTTTCGGCCTGGCCGACCAGGGATTCCAGGACACTGAGCTGGTTGCGCACGTTGTCCTTGGGGAGAACCGCCCACTGCTCCGGAAAAATCGGCAAGTCGTGCAGGCGCCAGGACTTCCAGCGTGGATCGTAGTGGGCGGGTTCCGCAGGCTCCAGCAGGTGGCCGATACACCAGGTCACCACGTCGCGGTCACCGCAGCGCAGGCACCCTGGCCCCTTCTCGATATGACCGGGCAGGGCGACCGCGATCGCGCGTGCGAGACTGGGTTTTTCGGCAATGAAAAGGCGCATGACGGTACCGGGTCAGGAACAGGCGATGGAAGATGGCGAACCTGTCGGATCGTGTCAAGGGCGGGCGACGTCTTCTCAAGCAGGTCGTGTGTGGATTACGTTACAATAAAGAATATCGTCAATGGAGGTAGTCTATGGCCGAAACGGCACCCATCCAGACCGCAATCGAACAGAAACTCAGCGAGGGTTTCCTGGCGGCCCATCTGCTCGTCGAGAACGAAAGTCACATGCACAGCGTGCCCCCGAACTCGGAGACGCATTTCAAGGTGACCCTGGTGAGCGACGATTTCGCCGGCAAGAACCGGGTCAAGCGTCACCAGGCCATTTACGGCGTGCTCGGCGCAGAACTACAGGCAGGTGTTCATGCCCTCGCCCTGCATCTGTATACGCCGGAAGAGTGGCAGGCCCGTAATGGTGTGTCGCCGTCATCGCCCCAGTGTATGGGCGGTTCGCGCCACGACAAGGCTGGATCCTGATCGAGCCGCTGAAACCATCGCCATCGCACCGGTCCCGGCCGGGTGGCCTATCTTGCTCAACCCAAAAGGATGTCCCATGAGCCAGTTCTTCCAGATTCATCCGGAAACCCCACAGCTGCGCCTGATCAACCAGGCGGTCGATATCCTGCGCAAGGGTGGGGTCGTGGTCTATCCCACGGATTCCGCATACGCCATTGGCTGCCAACTCGAGGACAAGCAGGCGACCGAGCGCATCAAGCGCATTCGGCGACTGGACGACAAGCATAGCTTCACGCTGGTGTGCCGCGATCTCTCCGACATCGGGCAGTACGCCAAGGTGGATAACACGCAGTACCGTCTGCTCAAGAATTTCACGCCGGGGCCCTATACCTTCGTTCTCGATGCCACCAGTGAAGTGCCGCGGCGATTGCTGCATCCCAAGCGCCGTACGATTGGTCTGCGGGTGCCCGATAACGCCATCGTGCAGGCCCTGCTGGCGGAGTTGGGCGAGCCGATCATGAGCAGCACGCTGATACTGCCGGGGGCGACGGAACCGATGACGGATCCCTACGAGATCCGTGAAACCCTCGAACATGACCTGGACCTGATCATTGATGGCGGCTTCTGTGGATTCGAGCCCACGACTGTCGTCAACTTCTGCGGGGAAGTGCCGGAAGTCGTCCGGGTGGGCAAGGGCGATCCCGCCCCATTCCAGTAGGTGAAGCGGCGGGATCAGGCCCGGGTGTTCAGGCTGAAGGCGAACTGACGGCTCTGGCCGGCCGCTTCCAGTACGGTGGCGCTGGCGTTCCGGCGCAGGCTGTCGTAGCGGTGGGCCAGGTCCTGCAGTCCATTGAATTGCTGGTTGTCACTGACGATCTGGTCCAGCACCCTGTTGTTGACCCCATAGGCCTGGTTCAGGCGCAGGGCGGTATCCACGAATGAAACGGTCGGTTCGTTGACACTGAGCCGGCCAAACGCCTCGCGAAACGCCTTGTTGTTGTCCAGGTCCTTTTCTATTTGCTGGCGGGTCGATTCCGGCATCAGTGCGTTGACCGAAAAATTACCCGCGTCGTTTTTGGAGACGGCAATCCGCGTTGCCGGATTCAGGCTGTATTCGGCAAGTTTATGCCGCAGCGTCTCCTTGACGAAGGCATGATCCTGCCCCACGTTCTGCTTGAACGAATTCACGGACAGCTTGCTGGATGCCTTGACGGTATCGCCGCCATTGATGGTGACGCTGTCACCGTCCGCTGCGGACGGTTTCTCGACTTCGGCCCCAGCGCCCGCCTGTGCGGCCGCCCTCTGGGCTGCCCGGTTTTCTGTGGCCTGTTGGAAGCTGGTGCCGGCCCGCATCAGTGATGTCAGCAGAGACATGTTTCTCAATCCCCGAACGTCATGGTTTCAACGCTTGCAGGAGTCGATGTGCATAATACGGGCCAGGTTGGCGGGCTGCGGTGAGCGGGGGCGGGCACTTGCAACGCGCTGAGGTCCACGTGGTAGGTTCGGACGTAGATGCTTCCCCCAACGCGTGCATCGAACAGGAGGAATGACAATGACGGACAAAGTCATGCTGATAACGGGCGCATCCTCAGGCATCGGGGCGGCGACCGCACGGGCGGCAGCCCGGGAAGGTTATCGCCTGGTGCTGGCGGCGCGGTCCGCGGACAAGCTGAGATTGCTGAAGGATGAGCTGGGCGGTGAATCGCAGGCGCTGGCCCTGACCTGCGATGTCCAGGATTTCAATCAGCAGAAAGCGGTGGTCAGGCAGACGCTGGATCATTTCGGTCGACTGGATGTGGTCTTTGCCAACGCCGGTCGGGGCGGTTCCCCGGGAGGCTTCAGTGGTGCCGATCATGAAGCCTGGCGGGACATGATCCTGACCAATGTCTATGGCGTTGGCCTGACCCTGCAGGCCGCGTTGCCGGCGCTGCGCGAGTCGAAGGGACACGTCCTGCTGACCGGATCGGCGGCGGGCCGGGCGACCATTCCGGGGTCTATGTACAGCGCGACCAAGTGGGCAGTCTCAGCGATCGGTTACGGTCTTCGGGAAGAGCTACGCGGCTCCGGGATTCGCGTGACGCTGATCGAGCCCGGCATGGTCGATACCCCGTTCTTCGACGAAAAGCCGGATCATGCCCTGGTCGATGAGGACATCGCCCGTGCCGTCATCTATGCGGTGTCGCAGCCGCCACACGTGGATGTCAACGAAATCCTGGTGCGGCCGACGCCCAGGGTGGAGTGACTGGCGGGTCTGGAGTGGTGCCCCCGGCAGGACTCGAACCTGCTACCTGTCCCTTAGGAGGGGACCGCTCTATCCAGATGAGCTACGGGGGCAAACGGTCCGGTATGATACCCATGGGGTGCGTCTGGCTCAACCTATGCAGTAGAGAAGGCCGGTTTGCGTTTGCCGGAATCGTCTTTTCGGCTTGGCCGACCGGCCGCGAACCTGTTAATTTAGAGGAATCCTTTCTGACGTGATGTCACGGAGCTTTCCTTGGGAACCGTTCCCCTGCATGTGTCCTTCGTCTTGCCTGTGTTGAACGAGGCGGAAGGGATTGTCGTTGCCTTGAACGATCTGCAGGGCTGGCGCGATCAGGGGCACGAAGTGATCGTGGTGGATGGCGGCAGCAGCGATGCAACCCGGGATCTCGCCGAACCGCTTTGCGATCAGTTGGTCTCGTCGCCGCGAGGTCGGGCGAACCAGATGAATGCTGGCGCTGCACTGGCGGGCGGCGAAGTGCTGGTCTTCCTGCATGCCGATTCCCGTCTTCCCCTGGATGCCCTGCACCAACTCCAGCAATTCGTTGACAGCCCGGAGGCCTGGGGCCGGTTTGACGTACGTCTCTCCGGTGAGCGACTGGTCTTCCGGGTGATCGGCTGGTTCATGAACCAGCGTTCCCGGGTCACCGGAATCGCGACGGGAGATCAGGCCATGTTCGTGCGTCGCGTCATTTTCCAGGAAGTCGGCGGTTTCGAGTCCCTGCCATTAATGGAGGACATCGCCCTCAGCCGGCGCCTGCTGGCGCTCTCTCGCCCCTACTGCGTCCGCTCCCGGGTGACGACGGACAGCCGCCGCTGGGAGCAGAAGGGGGTCTTCAGGACCATGCTGTTGATGTGGCAGTTGCGCTGGCGTTACTGGCGCGGCGAAGATCCCCTGAAGCTGGCCGAGGTCTACTATCCCGATGCGAACACCCGAGCGGACTGATCCGGCCGGTGGCATGCTGATCCAGTTTGCCAAATGGCCTGAATACGGCCGTGTGAAAACCCGTCTGGCCGCTGTGATCGGGGCGGATCAGGCCCTTGAGGCTCACCTTCTCCTGACCCGTGCCGTTCTCGATAACCTGGTGGCGTCGGGCTACCCCCTGGCATTCTGGTGGGATCGGCCGCAGCCACCCAGCGTGTCCCACGCTCACGAGTTGCTGGAGCGGCTTTGCACGCTTGGCGTGCCCCAGTTCAGTCAGGAAGGCGTGGATCTGGGTGCGCGTATGGCTCACGCACTCAGCTCGGGGCTGGCACAGGCTCCCAAAGCGCTTATCGTGGGCAGCGATTGCCCCTCCGTGGATTCGGGTTACATCCAGCAGGCGTATGCAGCGCTCGATAAGGTGGATGTGGTTCTGGGACCGTCGGATGATGGTGGTTTTGTGTTGATCGGCGCCCGTCGCGACCTGGGCGATACGCTGACCGGGATCGAATGGGGAACGGCAAGTGTCCTGGGGCAGACACTGGCGGCCTTGTCAGACGCCGGATTCTCCGTCAGGCAGTTGGCAAACCGGTGGGATGTCGACGACGTCACCGACTGGCAGCGTTTCCTGGCAGGTCGATTCGCAAGCTGATCCGGTGGCTACGGGCAGCCCCGCCCGTCGGCGACGGGCGGGGCTGCTTCAGGGCAGGAAGAGGGGGAGCTATCGCCGTTTCATGAAGTACAACGTCAGCGGCTGCCCCTGTACGCTCTGGACATCACTGCCCGTCGCCTCCGCTTGCAGCTGCTTCTGGACCGGCGCCAGTGCGAGGCTGTGGCCGTCACTGTCCTGGGCGCGAACCAGCTTCCAGTTGACTTCGTTGCTGAGCAGGCCAATCAGTCCTTCCAGTTGGGTTTCGTCCTGCGGGCGGAACCAGCGGTTATAGCAGCCACCCAGACCGTAGAAATCATCCTCGCGAAGCAGCGCGCCCAGTTCCTGATCCTGCGCATTGTTGATGATCATGCGTCGCAGGCGGCGAAGGGATGCCCGGGTCTCCGGCAGATTGTGCTGCCGGATAAGCTGGCGGATGTGGCGGTCGGCCTCCGAATCACCGTCAACCCGGGTGTGCAGGTGCACGACGGCACCATGGCCACTGGCCTGGTCCACCAGTCTGGCCAGCGACAACGCGTGCAACTGCTCCGACGGAAGGCGCCCGACCTCGACCCAGTGCACCCGGTGGCCATCGGCAATAAACCGGTTGGCCAGGGACCAGGGCCAGAACACGATATGATGCAGCCCCATCTCCTGTGCCGTGCGACTGGCCCGTGCGATGTTTGAGAGCGACTCGTCCACGGCCACGACTTCCACGTCGCTGAGGGAGGCAGCCAGTTCCAGCGCCCGTTGCCCCGACTCGGCACCGCATACCAGGATACGCAGGGTCTCCGGCAGGGTGTCGGTATCCAGCCCCAGCTTGGTCCTCATGATGGCTTTGAGGCTGCTCTCGCTGTGGCGGGACAGGGTCTGCCAGGCCGGCCAGGCCTGCGGTACGTCGGCCCGTTCCAGGGTCAGTTCAGCGGCCTTTTCCTCGAAGGGCTGTTTGATGGCCTCTTCCGTTGCGCGATGGTAGTAGCTGGCAGCCAGGAGCGGCTGCAGGCCGACCGGCCACTGCGTCAGGTTCCAGCGGCCGATGTCCACGGCGAAGGTTTGGTGGAACAGGGCGCCGTACATGGCGCTGATCATCAGCGAGCCCGCGATATCCTCCAGCGGCTCGCCCATGGCGAACTGCGCGCGGATGCTGTTGTTGATGGCGTCAATCATCCGCTCTTCTTCATCGCCGACCAACAGCGCGTAACCGGCCCGGTCGGCATACAGGGCGATGGCTACGGCGAGACCATGAACCTCAGGGCGCAGTGTGGCGGTTTGTGCGATTTCGGTGAGGATGGCATGACGCAGCAGGGTCACCAGGTTTTCGACCCGGATATCCGGCATCAGGGTCTTTTCCAGGGCTAGCAGGAGCAACTCATCCTCGGCGGCGGCTTCGAGCAGGACCGCGGCATTGGGATTGTCCAGGTCGTACTGCTGGCACAGGATGGCGGCGGCGAAGCGGCCGAGGTCCTGATGGGCAACGTCATCGCGGCTGAGCAGTGTGATGGCGTCGTAGGCCAGTTCGTGGTCGGCACACTCTACCTCAAGGTGGCTGGCGCACGTCACCATACCCGTGCACACCGATGGCCAGTTCAGATCAAGCTGCAGCAGCTTGCGGTAATGCAGGTAGGCCACGTCGAACTGGCCCAGCCGGCGCTTGGCATGGGCAATGCCGCAGAAAGCGGCGGCAGACTGCCGGTCCCGCTGCAGAGCCTCCTGGAAGTACTGCTCGGCCAGGGCCGGACGCTCGCAGGCCAGGGCCCAGTAGCCGAGGTTGGTGTACTGTTGGGCCTGGTCCGGGTTGATGTCTAGGCTGCGCTCAAACAGGGCCCGGGCGGTATCGAGGTTGCCGTCGTCCATTTCCAGGCGGCCCAGCAGGCCCCAGGCGGCTGCGTTGTCATGAGTCAGTTCCATCACCTGCGCCAGCAACTGCCGGCTTTCAGCCCGGGCTTCAACGCGCTGGGTATAGCCGTTGTCCGGTCGATTGGACTCACCGTAGGCGCTGTTGGCGGCCAGTAGCAGCCGCGCGATGCTCGCCTGGGTCCGTGAAGCGACTTGGGGGTGGTGTTGTGCCTGCATGTTTCACCTCGTGATCGTTCTGGCCGCTTTTCGAAGGAGGGCGGCAAGAATCTGCAGCTTTTCTGGCCGTAGACCGTTGTTGAGGGAAGTAAGGCGAAAGCTGTGCCAATCTTGCGGATGTACCGATAATCCTCTGTTTTCAAAGGGTGCGATTGAAATAAAGAGGCCCAGAGAGTTTCGGTACGGATGTTGCTCCGCTATGCTCAGTGTTGCCGCAACGAGTTGAAGAACAACATGAAGGTACTTGTTACTGGAGGCGCGGGCTTTATTGGTTCCGCTTTGATCCGGTTTTTGGTCCAGCAGACCGATGTCTTTGTGATTAATCTGGACAAGCTGACCTATGCAGCCACGCCGGAAGCACTGGATGCTGTGCGTGGCAGCGACCGTTACCGTTTTGAGGCCGTGGATATTTGCGATCGAACGGCCGTGGAACGGGTGTTTGAACAATACCACCCTGATGCCATCATGCATCTGGCTGCCGAGTCCCACGTCGATCGTTCGATTGATGGGCCGGAGGCCTGTGTGCAGACCAATGTTGTCGGGACGTTTGTTCTTCTGGAGGCATCCAGGCATTACCTGAAGCGGCAATCCGCCATGGAGCGGTCCCGCTTTCGTTTCCATCACATCAGCACGGATGAGGTTTTTGGCGATCTGGCGCCGGATGCCCTGCCGTTTACCGAGGCGTCACCCTATTCGCCAAGCTCGCCCTATGCGGCGACAAAGGCCGCATCGGACCATCTGGTCCGGGCATGGGGGCGCACCTATGGCGTCCCCGTGGTGTTAAGTAACTGCTCGAACAACTACGGCCCGTTTCAATACCCGGAGAAGCTGATTCCTCTCACCATCTTCAACGCACTGCGGGGAGAGCCACTGCCGTTGTATGGGCGGGGTGACCAGATCCGGGACTGGTTGCATGTCGATGATCATGCGAAGGCGCTGTTCCGGATATTAAGCCAGGGGCAGGTTGGTGAAACCTACCTGGTCGGCGGGCAATCGGAGCGGACCAATCTTGAGGTCGTCGAGGCCATCTGCGATCACCTTCAACTGCGGCTGCCCCGACCGCATGGCTACCGGCAACTAATCCGGTTCGTCGACGATCGCCCCGGCCATGATCGCCGCTATGCCGTTTCTCCCAGCGAAGCATTGACGGCCCTGGGGTGGTCTCGGCAGTACACCTTCGAGTCCGGCATTCGCCAGACCGTCGACTGGTATGTCGACAATCGGGAATGGCTGTATGGAAGTGGCGCAGATGGAAGCCGTCAGGGTGCGGGAGGCAGTGGATAGGATGAAAGGCATCATTCTTGCCGGTGGCTCCGGGACGCGGCTCTACCCCATTACCATGGGGGTATCCAAGCAACTGCTCCCTGTCTATGACAAGCCGATGATCTACTATCCCTTGTCGGTTCTGATGCTGGCCGGTATTCGTGACATTCTCATCATCACGACACCAGAGGACCATGACAGCTTCAGGCGCATTCTCGGCGATGGCGGCTGCTTCGGCATCAACCTGTCATACGCCGTTCAAAGGGCGCCTGAAGGGCTGGCGCAGGCGTTCCTGATCGGGGCGGACTTCATAGGACGAGATTCCGTCTGCCTGGTTCTCGGCGACAACATCTTCTACGGGCAGGGCTTCTCGCCAAAACTCCGGGAGGCCGCTGGGTTGGAGGCGGGTGCCCGGATTTTTGGCTACCAGGTACGTGATCCCGAGCGGTTTGGTGTGGTCGAATTCGACAGGGACCGGCGCGCCATCTCGCTGGAAGAAAAACCCCATCGACCCAAGTCCAGTTACGCCGTTACCGGACTCTATTTTTACGACAACGACGTCATCGATATTGCTCGCTCCATCAAACCATCGGAACGCGGGGAGCTGGAAATCACATCCATCAATCAGGTGTATCTTGAGCGGGGGGCGCTGGCTGTTGAAAAGCTGACACGCGGTTTCGCCTGGCTCGATACCGGCACCCACGAGAGTCTGTTGGAGGCGGCCCAGTTTGTGGAAACGATTGAGAAGCGGCAGGGCTTCAAGATTGCCTGTCTCGAGGAAATCGCCTTAAACGAAGGGTGGTTATCGACTGACGATATCCGCAAACTGCCGTCGTTCCAGGCCAGCAATGGCTATGGCGACTACGTTCGCAATCTGGTGGATGAATATGATTCCGGTGACTAGGCCCTTCCTTCCGCCTCGCGACAGGCTCGAATATTACTTGGACCGGGTCTACGCGTCGCGCCAGTTGACTAACAACGGCCCGCTGGTCCAGGAGCTTACGTCCCGTCTGGAAGAGCATCTCGGGGTTGAGAACATGTTGCTGGTCGGGAACGGCACGTTGGCGATCCAGATTGCTGCAAAGGCACTGGGTATCAATGGCGGGACTGCCGTAACGACGCCCTTTACGTTCCCGGCGACGAGCTCGGCGCTGGCATGGCAAGGGGTGGAGCCCCGCTACGCGGACATCGACTCCGCTACTTTGAACCTGGACCCCGCGTCGGCAGCTCAAATCGTTGATGCCTCTACAAACGCACTTGTTCCCGTTCATACCTATGGCAATCCATGCGCCGTGGAGGCGTTTGAAGATCTTGCCCGGAAACGCAACCTCAAGTTGATCTACGATGCCTCCCATGCCTTTGGCGTCGATTATAAAGGAAGAAGCCTTTTGCGGTGGGGGCATGCAGCGACGATCAGTTTTCACGCCACCAAGTTGTTTCACAGTGGTGAAGGCGGCGCCGTCGTTTTCAGGGACTCGAGCGACCTTGAGGTGGCGCACAGGATGATCAACTTCGGCTTTCGGGATGGCATGCCTGTTGAGGTTGGCATCAATGCCAAAATGAGCGAGCTGCACGCCGCGATGGGGCTTGCTGTGCTGGAAAGTGTTGACGAGATCATCGAGCAGCGGTGTGCCGTCCGGAATCAGTATCGAAGGGAGCTCGGAGACTGGGTCGAGATGCCCGAATTTTCAGCCGATGCCTCGTTAAACGGCGCCTATGCCCCCATCCTTTGCCGGGACATGGCCCATCGGAACCGGGTCAGGGAACAGTTGGCCAGGGGAGGCTACGACAGCCGCGGCTATTTCTATCCGGCGCTCGGAACCCTGGGCCTCTACTCCAGGCAGTTTACCGATGCCGGTCGGCAGCAAGCTGATCGTGTACTCTGTCTGCCGATCTTTGTCGGCCTGACTTCGCCGCAGATCCACGACATCTGCAATATCGTCAAATCGGCGACACCGGATAAGTAAAGAGTATGAAACGTGATCAATTGATTATCTACGGTAACGGTCACATGGCCCGGATGATGGCCGAGATCGTGTCGCTGCAGTACGAGGTGGTGGCTTTCACCGTGGAGCGGCGGCTCATCGAATTCCCGACGTTTCGCGACCTGCCGCTGGTTCCATTTGAGGACGTCGAGGAACGTTACGCGCCAAGTCGCTATAAGATGCTGGTGGCCGTTGGTTATACGGGAATGAACCGGATCCGGATAGAGCGTTGTGCGCTGGCCAGGAGCAAAGGTTACAGGCTGGCGAACTTCGTCGACCGTTCGGTTCGTCTGTATCCGTCGACAGAGCTTGGTGACAACAACATCATCCTTGAGTACGCCGTCATCCACCCCTGGTCCCAGTTGGGCTGCGCCAATTTCCTGAGCAGCCACGTGAACCTCGGTCACGGGACAATAATGGGAGACGGTGGTTGGCTGAATAGTGGCGTCGCTATAGGCGGTGAGACCCGTATTGGCGATCGGTCGGTGTTCGGTATGAACGCTTCAGCTGCCCATGGTATCGATGTGGCTCCTGAAACGTTTGTCGCGGCGAACACCTTCCTGGCGAAGAGTTCGGAGGCGGGGGACGTATTGCTTTCCGACCAGGCTATTCGACACCGCTTTAAAAGTGAGACCTTTCTGAGGTTGATGAAGGTCGTATGAACGAACTGATCTATTCCCGCTTTGCAAGGCAGGTCGCCCGATTCCCTGACAAGACGGCATTGGTGATCGACGGGCAACAGGAGACCTACCGGGAACTCGACTCCGCCGTCGAGGCGGCTGTTACCCATTTAAGGGAGGTCGGACTGCGCCAGGGCGATCATGTCGGGGTTTTGCTACCGAACTGCCGCGAGTTCGTGATTCTGCTGATGGCAGCGGCCAAATGCGGCCTGGTGCTTGTGCCTCACTCCATGAGCCTTGGGCCACGGGCCATTGGAGCAGTCTTTAACCGAACTCGCGTAAAGATCTGCGTTGTCTGGCATGCCCGTGTCCAGGAACTCGGTCAATACCTCGAGGACGGCCATATACGCTGGCTGACCGTCGGTGGCGACGTCGACGGGTATGACAAGCTTCGGACTCGCCGTGACGGGGCCGAGGCCTCCAGCGGGCAGGTGCCCCTTGATGAGACCGGGAAGGACATCCCTTTTATCCTGACGCTGACATCGGGGTCGACCGGCGATCCCAAGCCCATCATTCTTAGCCAACAAACAAAAGTAGCCCGCGCTCAAAGTGCATGTGCGCTGTATGGTCTCTCTGAAGACGACGTGGTCATCGCCTGTACCCCCCTGTACCACTCGCTGGCCGAGCGTCTCGTTCTGCTGCCTTTGATGACGGGGGCTACCAGCGTGCTGCAAACCCATTTTTCAGTTGACGCCTGGTTGGAGCAGGTGGAGCGTCAGAAGGTCACGTTCACCATGATTGTCTCCACGCAGGTCCGGCGCATCATCGACCATTGTCATGCCAGGGGAGAGTGCCTGCCGAGGTGTTTGCGAGTGCTGGTCTCGTCATCGGAGCGGCTATCGTTTGATAGCAAGAAGGCCTTCATGGCGGTCTTTGATGGTGAGTTCCATGAGTGCTACGGTGCCTCAGAGGTCGCGACAGTCTCCGACCTGAATGCCACCGCATTCCCGGAAAAATGGAATTCCGTCGGGTATCCGGTGCCTGGTGTGGACATTCGAGTGGTCGGTGATGATGACCATCCCCTTCCCGCCGGCGAGGCTGGCGAAATCGAAGTCGCCAGTCCACTGGCCTTTTCCGGTTATTACGACTTGCCTGAAACGACCCAGGCCGCAATGCACGGAGACTACTTTCGTACCGGCGACATCGGGATGCTCGATGAGGACGGTTTCCTGTACTTCCTGGGGCGGCACAAGCACACCATTATCACCGGCGGCATCAATGTCTATCCGAGGGATGTAGAGGATGTCGTCAACAGCGATCCATTGGTGGTCGAGTGCGCGGTTTTCGCGGTGGAGGATCCTACCCTGGGCGAGGCCGTTGCGGTTGCTCTCGTGGCTCCGGATCTGGATAGAAAACTGATACGCCGCGTGCGCCTGCTATGTTTACGGGAGCTGAGTGACTACCAGCAACCTCGTCGTATCTATGCTTTCGACGCGATTCCCCGGAGTGGTTTATCCAAGATAGATCGACGGGCTATTGCCGAGCAGGCGAAAAACATGACCCCGGTATTCGAGGTATGAGCTTGAACCAAAAGCAACCTAAGCCCCTGGAATTAGCTTTCATCGGCGGCTCTATCGTATCGGCCGTCGGCTATACACATGGTGTCGCCAGCCAGATGGACCACCGCTGGAGACTGGCTGCGGGGTGTTTCAGCACGCGCCCCGAGGTCAACGCGGAAACAGCAGCGCGCTGGGGGGTATCGCCGGAGCGGCTTTATCCGGACTGGAAGACCCTTCTGGAGGATGAGAGGGGCAAGGCTGACGCCGTTGTTATTCTCACGCCCACGCCTTGTCACGCGGAAATGGTCGAGTCAGCGCTCAGGGCCGGCTATCCGGTGATCTGCGAGAAAGCGCTGGCCTGCAATCGTCAGGAAATAGAGCGCATCGAACATGTCCTGGAAGAAACGCACGGGTTCCTGGCTGTCACCTATAACTACAGCGGTTACCCGATGTTGCGGGAGCTCCGTCATAAGATCTTTGCGGGGGAGTTGGGCGAGATTCTACACGTCCAGATCGAGATGCCCCAGGAGGGCTTCATTCGACTCACCGCGTCGGGCGATCGCCCCTGTCCCCAGTCCTGGCGACTCAAGGATGGTGATATACCAACGATCTATCTGGATCTCGCGGTGCATCTTCATCACCTGAACCAATATTTGACGGACAAACAGCCGGCGAAGGTTGTCGCTGACCAGGACAGCCACGGCTGGTTCGATGGTGTCGTTGATAACGTGTCCTGTCTGCTGCGGTACGAGGATGGTATGCAATGCCAGATGTGGTACAGCAAGTCCGCCCTGGGATATCGCAACGGCCTGCGTGTTCGGGTCTTTGGCCGCCAGGCAAGTGCCGAGTGGTTGCAAACCAGTCCTGAGGAACTGCTACTGAACCACGCAGATGGCCGACGGGAAATCCTCGACCGGGCGGGAGATGTCAGCTACGCCAGCCAGCGTCGCTACGAACGCTTCAAGGCGGGCCATCCGGCAGGTTTCATAGAGGCCTTCGCCAACCTCTACGAGGATCTGGCCGATGCTGTTATCGATTTCAAGGAAGGCCGACCGGTCAGTTCACCCCATGTTTTCGGTGTGCAACATGCGGCGGAAGGCATACGTCTGCTCGATGCTGTGGTGGCATCAGCAAAGCAGGAAAAATGGATCTATCTCAAGCCAAAAGGCAGTACCAAGCAATGACCCGGTATTCACGCAAGGACCCGGAATTCCGTGCTGAGGTTGTCGGCACTATTGCCGGCGCGTTGGAAAAGCGTGGGCCACTTCCGCAAGAAGGGGATCTGGAAGATTACGAATACCTTTCGGCCGGACACGTCGACTCGCTTTCACTCCTGGGTTTTATTGCCGAGCTGGAAGAGCACTTTGATATTGAATTCGAGGATGAGGATTTTGAAAGAGAGGCGTTCCAGACCGTAGGTGGGCTGGCCGACCTCATCCGTGAGAAACGGCTCGATTAGGACAGGATGGGATTTCCGCTGGACGGTTACTCCAGCCCCGGAGGCACGAAGAACATGACGGTTTCTGTGAAGCCCTCCATGTAGTGTCGGAGATATACCCTGTAGTCCGGATAATAAGACAGAACCCGCTCGGGAACCGTCCGGAAGTCGTCTGGACGGTGATAGACGCAGACCGCCAGGCGAGGCTTGTAGGCGCGGATATGTGCTTCAGCACCCGCTAGGGCTGCATGCTCAAAACCCTCAATATCCATCTTGATGAAGGTCGTGGGCTCGCTCACGAGTTCATCGAACCGAACGGCCGTGATCGTATCAAGGCCCTCTCCATCAGTAGCAACACGCGAACTGCTGCCGTCGGAAGCAAAGCTTACCGGACCCGTATGATTGGATAGAGCCTCCGCATGGAACTCAACATCCCGAATTCCGGACAGGATTCGCTTCGATGCCCGCATATTCTCGGCAGAAGGCTCGAAATAATGGATTCGCCTGTAGTCCGGGCAATGATGGATGAACTGCAGGGTGGTCTTGCCGTCGAAACCGCCAATGTCGGCGAAGACTTCTCCGCTGGTTTTCAGGTTCAGGAAAGGTTCGAAGTACTGTTCGTCCTCCCGACAATTGAAGCTTTCCATATGGTCGATGTCGTAACTTTGCCGAAACGCGATGAGCCGGGAGAAGCACAGGCGTGATTCCTCATCCTCGAAGCGATCATGGAGCC
Source organism: Marinobacter halodurans (assembly GCF_004327985.1). GTDB lineage: Bacteria > Pseudomonadota > Gammaproteobacteria > Pseudomonadales > Oleiphilaceae > Marinobacter_A > Marinobacter_A halodurans. Next base: position 46,733 of record NZ_SJDL01000010.1, on the reverse strand, counting down.
GCTGGTAGGCTTCCGCGTGAGTTTCGAGGTCCTCTTGAAAGCCTTGCCAGTACTCGATGTCCCTGATGCTAAGGGAGGTGTGCTTGGCGAAAGCGTAGTAGTCAAGACTGTCGAAAGGATAGGATTTGACTCTCGATCGGGCCGATTTGGGGCGATAGACAACAGCAGTCAGGACCAGCGCATCGGCGGGCACGTCATCGATGGGAATGATGGGCTTGCCATGGAATTCCTTTTGCTGGGTAAAGTCGTTGAGGTAACCGTCTATATCGATGTGTTCCGCGACGCTAAGGGCGTATTCGTTGGTCCCAAGAATAAACTTGGGCCGCCCGGAGAGCTCGAAAGCCTTGCAGAATTTGCGAGCATATTCGGTTTTTGCTTTTGCCGATACCGTCATGGCTTTCCCCGGGAGTTTCATCTATATCAAGCTGTTGGCCGGCTCACCGGCTATCAGGTGTTTAAAGCCTCGCAGGAAACTGAGGTTTTCTTGGCGCTTGAAATCGCTCGACGTGGCCAGTGTGTTGAGTAGGACATCGCGCATTCTGCCGGCCCTTTTGACTGCATCCGCATGCTCGCTCGGATTGTGTATCCAGACGATTGCGGTGGCGATGAGTTCCAGTTCTGTCGAAAAGACAAAGCCGGCTTCGGGATCGAAACGGGCGAAATTACAGTAGTCGGTGAGCTCTGCGAGGTCGCCCTCACTTTTGAGATAGAGCTTGGGCTGGCTGAGCAGAACGGAATCGGTGTTGGTGTTGGTGCCCCCAAAGGGGAATGTCCCGATCGCAAAATGGCACTGCGCCAGTGTCTGCATATAGAGTTCATAATGACATGGCGGATGCACATGAAATCCACTGCCAAAAATTCCGGCGAGTTTGCGTTGGAAGGCGAGTAACTTGAAACCCCGCTCATGAGCCGGAAAGAAGTGGAACTCGATTGGCTTTTCAGAGTGCTGCCTGAGCATCCGGCATACCTGCAACACGCGGTCACTGATCTTCATCAACGAGCTGTTTACGGCAATATGGACGACGGACGTTGAAGTTTCGTTGACCGGGGCTCGCAGGGACAGGTCGGTCCGGGGGTGGAGCTCAATATCGCTACCACTATCAATCGTGAAGTTAATCACCTTTTCGGTGCACAGTGACTGGTAATCAGGGCCGGGCAGCCATCCGACGAGAAAGCCATAGTCGATGGTGTCGGTGTAGGCGGATGCCGGGTGGCCATAGCCCATGATCTGCACCGGTGCCAGGCGAAAGTTTGCGAGAAGCACCGTCCAGATGTTCATGCCGAGCGAGAGATAGAAAATGACGTCGGGTCGATAGTGATTGACCTGCTTTGCGATTTTGCGGATGTCCTTGGGATTGCCTTCAACGAAAACACAGTGGTCAGCGTCGTTCTTGCTAACGTCGTCCACATCCTTCTCATCAACGAAGAAGCACACCTCATAATGATCCTTCAGCTCCGAGATATAGGCATGGAAGCACCGGTATACGGCATGATCGGAACGGTAGCGTTCGAGCATAATGGCGATTTTGGGACGCTTATTCATCGGACCGGCTTCACGGGTTTCCACCGTGGGGTTAGCCGAGCGGATCAACCGGTTGATCCTGGCCTTGATCGAGTGCCGGTTGGGGATGTCCCAGTAGGAGCAGCCCATCCAGATGTTAACCAGCATGACTCTGCACAAAGTGATGTCCAAGCCATCCGGTAACCTGAGAAAGGCGTTGAAGGCTATCTCAAAATTATCGTAACCCCTGGATGTCTGAATCTGCTCAAGCTGGTAGAAGACAGAGGTCAGCATGTAGAGCATCTCTTGCGGAATGCGTTCGTTCAGGGTGTCGAACGGCATTACCATCTCGCTGTTGATCGTCCAGCAGATCATCAGCAGGAAGATGTCGGCATCGGTCTTGAGCTGGAAGCCGCCCTCGGGAGACCAGAGATCCCGGTATATCATGACGTGATCGAGATTGCCGAAGTCAGACAGGTAGAAGATGTCGGTGAGATGCGTCTTGTAAAAGACGAGTTTGCGGGCCTCCAGCGTCGTCAGCTCCAGTTGCGGGGCGCAGAGAAACCCGGTGATACATGTGGCCAGTCGTTGAACCGCGTTCTGGTTGTCGAAAAGACTGGCGTCTTTGTGCAGCGGGTGGATGCCCGGCGATCGGCGAGCCTCGCCGGCCTGTGTCAGCCGCTCACCGCCCAGGACGGGGTTGCCTTTTTCGATTGCATCGAGAATGTCGAACAGTTCTTTCTTGAAGCCCGCGTCGTCACGGGTAAACAGTTTTTTCTCAAGCGAGGCAATCGTCACGGCAGGTCCTTAAACAGCGGGAGGGAACGGGGTAGCACGCCTGTGCCACCCCAAAAGGCTAGTTTAGCCCTGCAGCAGCTGCAATACCTGCTGCGGTCGTGCGTTGGCCTGGGCCAGGATGGACAGGCCTGCCTGCTGTAGGACCTGTGTCCGTGCCAGTTCCGCGGTTTCGGCGGCAAAGTCGGCGTCCTGGATCCGTGAGCGGGCAGCGGTCAGGTTTTCCGACGTGGTGCTGAGGTTGGCGATTGTGGATTGGAAACGCGACTGCACCGCACCCAGATCCGCCCGGATGCCGTTCACTACAGCCAGGGCGCCGTCGACGATGGAGATCGCGTTGTTGGCGCCTTCGACGGTGCTGATGTCAATACTCGACACCGTCTCCCGCTGGGCACCGACCGGCGTATCGGCGACCACGTTAAAGAGGGAGCCGGCCGTGTTGTCGATGTCGGAGCTCACCGCATAGGCACCGGAGGACGAGAAGTCGACGGTGCCGGTCACCACAACCGAGTCCTGGGTATCGTCATTGCCGATCAGGTCGGTCGACGCGCCACTGCCGGTTACCCCGGCGACGGTCATGTTGCCCGGGCCGCTGTGGGAGAAGTTCTCGATCTGGATGTCCTTGCCGGCATCCTGGGTCAGGACGAGGGTGTTGTCCTCAACCCGCGCGTTGATACCGGTCTGGCCTGCGGCCTTGTTGATGACCGAGGCCAGCTCCGACAGATCGTTGGGGTCGCTGATGGACGCGGAAATCGTTGATACCTGGTCGCCGGAACTGAGGTCGAACGTAACGGTACCGGCCGCATTGGTGGTCAGCGTCGTTTCGGTGCGGGCGGTGGCCGTCACGCCGGTGCGTTCTTCCTCTTTGTTGACCTGTGCGGCGATGTCCGCCGCCGAAGCGCCGGCAGGGATCGCGATATCGACCTGGTCAAGAGCGCTGGCAACGGTCAGGTTCTGCGCGGCAATCGGGTGGCTGGTCGCCGTCAGGTTTCCCGCTACTGCTGACGGTGATCCAGAACCCAGGTTGTCCTGATCGTTGACACTCTCGACTGAGTAATTCCCCAGGTCTTCATTGGTCGCGCCGGTTACCGACACCGAAATGCTCTGGTTCTCGTTGGCACCCACCTGGAAAGTCTGCGCCTGGAAGGAACCGTCAAGCAGCTTGAGACCGTTGAACTCGGTGGTGTCCGCAACACGTTGCAGCTCCTGTTTAAGCTGGTTTACCTCGCTTTGCAGGGCGGCCCTGTCGGAAGCGGAGTTGGTTGAGTTGGCGGACTGCACGGACAACTCCCGGATGCGCTGCAGGATCTCGCCGGATTCATCCAGCGCGCCTTCGGCGACCTGCGCCAGGGAGATACCGTCGTTGGCGTTGCGCACAGCCTGGTTGAGGCCTCTGATCTGCGACGTGAAACGCTCCGAGATCGCCAGGCCCGCGGCATCGTCCTTGGCGGAGTTGATGCGAAGACCGGAAGACAGGCGTTGCAGTGCGGTATCGGCGTCCCGTTGGGATGTGTTCAGGTTTCGCTGGGCATTCAGCGAGGCAATGTTCGTGTTGATAATCTGAGGCATATCGCTCTCCCTATTCAGAGAAGCCGGTAGCTCAGTGCCCGATCACAAGGACGCCCTGCCGGCCGTTGTTCAGAAAAAAGCATTCCTGAGCGGCACAAAGCGAAGGTCATGCCAGTTTTCTTTTTATCGCTTTAAGGCTATGAAATATATCGATTAAATCTTTTCTTTCGGGCGAGTATCCCGGCAGGCGTGACGAGTCGTTGGCGGGGTAACGTGGCAGGCCTTTGCCGCTTTTACATTAGTTAACAATAAACTCGGAAGTTTTTTCTAAAGGAACCGTAATGGGCGCCGTTAAGCACTACAGCAGGGCGGCGCACCCAATAAACGAGGACGGGCGCCAGACCTCTTCCACAAGAGAAACATAGGTTTTATAGGAGAAGCATCATGGCTCTCGGTATCAACACTAACGTCGCTTCACTGTCCGCTCAGAACAACCTGAACAAGTCCCAGTCTCTGTCGGATCAGGCTCTGGAGCGTCTGTCTTCCGGTCTTCGCATCAACTCCGCCAAGGACGATGCCGCGGGCCTGGCCATTTCCTCCCGTTTTGACGCGCAGATCCGCGGTCTGAACGTTGCCCAGCGCAACGCCAACGACGGTATCTCCCTGGCGCAGACCGCTGAAGGCGCCCTGGGCCAGGCCGGCGACCTGCTGCAACGTATTCGCGAGCTGTCCGTGCAGTCCGCCAACGACACCAACTCGTCCACCGACCGTAAATCGCTGCAGGCTGAGGTCACCCAGTTGCAGGCCGAGCTGAACCGTGTCGCTGACACCACCAACTTCAACGGCCGTACGCTGCTGAACGGTGAGTTCACCAACTCCCAGTTCCAGGTGGGCGCTAACGCCAACCAGACCATTAACGTGTCCCTGGGCAGTGCGCGTGCGACCGATATCGGTAACTACACCGCAGATACCAGCAACGGCACGCTGACTGGTAACCTGACGGCCGCTGCTGCTGATGATCCCGGTGGCAATGGTATTGCTGCAGGCAACATCACCGTTTCCGGTAATGGTGCAACGGAGCTGGCCGAGTTTGGTGCGAACGCCACAGCCAGTGATATCGCTGCGTCCGTCAATGAATTGACCTCCAAGACGGGTGTAAGCGCCGATGCGTATACTGAGGCGACCATCTCCGGCCTGAGCGCTGGTACAGTTTCTTTCGATCTGACGGGTGAGAACAGTACCGCAATCACCATCTCTGCGACGGTCGAGTCTGGCGATAACAGCGCGCTGGTTACGGCTATCAACGATGCATCCGCGACCACGGGTATCACGGCGAGCCTCGACGATTCCGGCAACGTACTGCTCGAGAGCGACGCGGGTGACGACATCGTCATTGCTGACTCTTCTGCCAACGTCACCGTAACGTCTGCAGACGGATCCACTGCGAGCTTGGTGGCCGGGGGCAATGACAGCACCCGTGTGACCGGCGAAGTCGACTTCAGCTCCAGCTCTGCCTTCAGCATCGTGGGTAACGCTGACGAGGTTGTCAGCAGCACGGCCGAAAGCGGGCAACTCCAAAGCGTCGCCGCGATCGACATCACCACGGCTGACGGTGCGAATGCTGCGATCGAAACCATCGACGCCGCGCTGACCTCCATCAACAGCCAGCGCGCTGACCTGGGTGCGATCCAGAACCGCTTCTCATCAACCATCGATGCGATTGCGACCACCTCTGAGAACCTGTCAGCAGCGCAAAGCCGGATCCTGGACGCGGACTTCGCCGCCGAAACAGCGAAGCTGTCCAAGTCACAGGTGCTCCAGCAGGCTGGTATCTCTGTCCTGGCACAGGCTAACGCCCGTCCGCAGCAGGTTCTGTCCCTCCTGCAGTAATAGGGGTAGCACGGCAACGGTCGGTCCCTTCGGGGGCCGGCTTTTCGCCGCATGAGGATAGCGAGGTGAGCTATGACTGACGTAAACCTGAACAGCCCGGATTTGAAGCTGGTTCGCCCCAGTGAACAAGCTCCGGCTCGGGCGTCTGCGTCACCTCAGGCAGAAGGAACCAAGCCTTCCGCTCGAGTCCAGCATGTTTCCAATGTTGTATCGCTCGACCAGCCGCAGCAGCTTTCGAAAGTGCAGCGGATGGAAAAGCAGGAGGAGGCCCAGAAGGAATCTCTCGATAAAGCCGTTTCCCGCCTCAATGATTTTGTCCAGACCGTGCAGCGTGACCTGCAGTTCGAGGTCGATAACGACTCCGGCAAGACGATCGTACGTGTGGTGGACCAGAAGACGGAAGAGGTTATTCGACAGATTCCGGACGATGTGGCTTTGAGGTTGGCCGAAAATTTGCAGCAGGATGAACCGCTGACGTTATTCAACATCGAAGTGTAGAAGCTTGCCGCTTCTTTAGCCGGTCAAGGATAACGGGACTTCAGCACCGCCGCCTTCGTGAGAAGCCGGCGGTGTTCTGCATTCAGGCTGTGAGGTTTTAGTGTGGATCTGGCCTTTGGTATCAACGGATTAGGTTCTCGCGCCGCCGATTGGCGAGAGCGGTGGCATAGCAGCAGAACTTGATCTGCGGGGCGCACCCGGCTCCGGATACATGCTGTTACAAATTGGTGGTCCCGACTGGCAAAGTTTTGCCGCTTGCGGCCGATAAGCGTACAAATGGACAGGCAGCCTTCCTGGGGAGGCGATCGACATGGCAAACATTTCTTCATTGGGTATCGGTTCCGGCGTACTGACGTCAGACCTCGTGGACCAACTGGTCGAGGCCGAGCGGAAGCCCACGGCGAACCGGCTGGACAGCAAGGAAAAGGAAACCCAGGCGCTGATCTCGGCCTATGGGACGCTGCGCAGTGCCATTACCGAGCTGCGTCTGCCCATGCGCCAGTTGAGTTCGGTCGAGAACCTCAAGGCCTTTTCCGCCACGTCATCCAACGACGATGTCGAAGTGTCGGTCGACAGCGCGTCCGCCAGTCGCGGCAATTACACCATCCAGGTCGACAGTCTGGCGCAGGCCCAGTCCCTGGCATCCGGCACCTTTAATGACAAGGATAGCACCGCTATTGGTACCGGCCGGATCAGCCTCAGCGTGGGCGGCGAAGTCAAGAACATCGACATCGACAGCTCCAACAACACCCTGCAGGGGATTGCCGACGCCATTAACGATGCGGGTATTGGCGCCAATGCAGGGGTAATCGATACCGGCAATGGATATCGACTGGTGCTGTCGTCCGATGAGACCGGTACTGACAATGCCATCCGGATTTCCGTCAATGACGGCGACGGCAACAATACCGATGGCTCCGGTCTGTCCCAGTTTGTCTTCAACGACACGACCCAGAATCTCACCGAAACGGTTGCGGCGAAGGATGCCGTCGTGCAGGTGAACGGCATTACCATTACGCGGTCCTCCAATACCATCGATAATGTCGTGGACGGATTGACGTTCGATGTGAAGGCGGAGGGCGTGACCTCGACCGTCAAGGTGACCCAGGATACCGGCGCCGTTGCCGACCGGGTTCAGTCGTTTGTCGATAAGTTCAATGCATTGCAGCAGACTATCCAGGGGCTTGCCGGTTACAACGCAGAGACCCAGACCGGTGGTTTGCTGTCCGGCGATGCCACGGTGCGGGGCATACAGAACCAGCTCCGCAGCATGCTCACCGGTGTCGTTCCCGGGCTGGAGAACGCGGGTGTCCGCTCCCTGGCGGATGTGGGGATTACCACGGACTACAAGACCGGACAACTGACCTTTGACGCCGGCAAGTTTCAGGAGCAGCTGACGAAGCATCCGGATGATGTTGCCGCGCTGTTCGGTGAGCAGGGACGTGCCTCGGATGCCCAGGTCGAGTTTATCAGCAGCAACATCAACACCGAACCCGGTGAGTACAGCATTAACGTCACCCAGGCGGCGACCCAGGGCGCATTGACTGGCGCCAATGTCGGAACCGGTTCGGTGACGGTTGACAGCAACAACGACAACCTGTCGTTCAAGATCGACGGTGAGACATCGGTCAGCATCCAACTGACCGCAGGCACCTACACACGGGATCAACTGGCTGCGGAAATCCAGACGCAGCTCAACAGCAGCGGCGCCCTCAGCGCCACCGGCAAGAAAGTGCAGGTGGATTTTGATGCCACCAGTGGTGCGCTGAGTTTCAAGTCCGGCACCTACGGCAGCGAATCGAACGTGAGCATCACGTCCGTGGATACCAACAGCGCAGCCGACCTGGGGCTGTCGGTTGCCACGGGCACCGCCGGGCAGGACGTGGCGGGTACGATCAACGGTCAACGCGCCACCGGCGAAGGGCAGGTTCTCTTCGTCGAGGGAACGTCCAAGGCGGCGGGCATGCAAGTCCGTATCACCGGTGACGCGACCGGCAATCGCGGAACGATTACCTACATCGAGGGGCTGGGCGAGCGTACCGTCAACATGGTCACTGATATGCTCAGTGCCGACGGCGTGATCGAGGCCCGCACTGACAGCCTGCAGGACACGCTGGATGACATCGCCGATGATCGCGAGCAATTGCAGGCACGTATCGACGCATACCGTGATCGCCTGGTTTCGCAGTTCAGTGCGGCGGATAAGCTGATCTCGCAGCTCAACAGTACCAAGGACTACGTCACCCAGCAGTTGGCGGCCCTGGCACCCAACAATAACAGCAAGAACTAATCCGTTGTTGCACAGGCAATCAAGAGGTTGATTATGAACGGTTTACAGGCATACCAGCGGGTCAATACCCAGACCAGCATCACCGATGCGGATCCGCACAAGCTGATTCAGCTGCTGTACAACGGCGCCCTGGAACGGATCAACATGGCCAAGGCCCGGATGCAGGCCAGGGATTACGAGGGCAAGGGGCGGTTGATCAGCAAGGCCATCGAGATCGTTGGCGGTCTGCGTAGCTTCCTGGACTTCGAAAAAGGCGGCGACCTGGCCCGTCACCTGGAAGGCCTGTACGACTACATCGAGCGCACGCTGTTTGAGGCGAACCGGCTCAATGATGCGGCCAAGCTGGACGAGGTGTCCGATCTGCTGCGCCAGGTCAAGGAAGGCTGGGACGGTATCCGCGACGAGGTGATGTCCGGCCAGCAGGCCACCGGCTGATCGAGTCCTGTCTTTTAGAGCTGTAGCAGGACCCCTATAGTCGAATAGGGTCCTGATGGTATACCCGGTATGCTGGCTCCACGTTGGCCTGTTTGAGCGGTTGTCCTGCCACATGAAGCCTATTTTCCGGCGTCCGGTCGCTGTCTGCCTGTTGGCCTGCCTGTGCCTGATTGCCGGTACAGCGCCGGTCGTCGCGGATCACAAGTCGGATGACGAACCGGAGCCCGCCATTTTTGCCATTCCCGAAGTCTGGCCCTGGGGCTTCGAGGATCGCTACGGCCAGCCGGACGGAACGCTGGTGACCTTTGCACATCGCCTGGTTGCCGTTGCCAATCTGCCGATTGCATACGAATTAAGGCCCCACCGACGGGCCATCAGTGAGCTGCTGGAAGGCACCGTCGATTTCGTGGTGCTGTTCGAGAGTCCACTGCTGGATAAAGCCGCCATCGGTCTGGGCACCGTCGTCACCACGCAGGTGATGCTGACGGCAATGTCGGACAGCAACTTTGAGCTTTCCCTGGACGGGCTGGCCGGTAAGCCGGTGGCTTTTATCAGCGGCACCTATTACGGCGAGAAGTTCGAGCAGGCGACATCGATTCGCAAGTTCCCGGTGCGGGACATTTTCCAGGCCATTGAAATGCTCAAGCTGGGGCGGGTGAGTGCCATCCTGTGTAGTGATCAGGCCCTCTACCGCACCATGCAATCCCTCCAGCTGTCACCGGACCGTTTCCGCACGCGCGTTTTCCGGGAAGGGCAGCGGGGGATCCTCTACATGTCTCGCCGCGCCCGTTATCCGCAGTTGGAAGGTCCCATCCGGGAGGCACTCCAGCAGCTTGAGCGGGACGGCGATCTCGCCGATATCTTCCGGTTACCTCTCTAATCAGCGACTTTCCGGGCGCCTGGGCGGTTCAGTCCTCAATGGCAACCAGACCTTCCAGGTGGGCGGCAACGCCCTCGGCCAGTGCTTTCAGGTTATAGCCGCCTTCCAGGCTGGAAACCACCCGGTTGTCGGCGTAGTCACGGGCGATTGAGGTAATCAGGTCTGTAAGCCATCGGTAATCAGCGGCATCCAGTTGCAGCTCGGCAAGCGGGTCCGCCTTATGCGCATCGAATCCGGCGGAGACCAGTACCAACTGCGGCTTGAAATCCTGTAAGCGGTGCAGCCAGGCCTCTTCCACCGTGCGCCGGTAGTCTGCCCCGGACGTCCCGGCGGCAATCGGCGTGTTGATGATGTTCTCCGGCAGCCGATAGACATGGGAGTGGGGGTAGAAGGGGTGCTGGAAGCTTGAGCACATCAGGACCCGCTCATCGCCCTGGACGATGTCGACCGTTCCGTTTCCCTGGTGTACATCGAAGTCGATGATGGCGACCCGTTCCAGACCGTGAAAGTTCAGCGCATGCCGGGCGGCCAGGGCGATGTTGTTGTAGAAACAGAAGCCCATCGACTTGCCGCGCTCAGCGTGATGGCCCGGCGGGCGTGCAGCCACGAACGCATTGGTGGATTGTCCGGACAGCACCATGTCGACCGCCTGCACGTTGGCGCCGGCAGCCAGGCGGGCAGCGCGCAGCGTGTGGGGCATCATGGCGGTGTCGGGATCGGTGAACACGCGGCCGCGGGTGGGCTGCATCATATCCAGTTGGCTGAGGTAGCTCTCCGGGTGCACCTGCAGGAGCTGGTCCCGGGTAATCTCCTCCGGCCGTACCCAATCCAGCTCTTGCTCCAGATCGGTGTCGGCAAGGTAACTGATGATGGCCTTCAGCCGTTCCGGGGACTCGGGGTGCTCCGGGCCCATGTCGTGTTTCAGGAAGTCATCGTGGTAGAAGAACGCAGTTGTCATTATTGGTCCCGTGTAACCGGTGCGCTATGGCCTGTCCTTTCTCATGTTATCAGGGATGACGGGGACTCGCTTTGCTTCTTTGGTGGGGATGTGAGCCGTCGTTCCGGAGGTTTTTGGTGCCCGGTCATGGGGGCAAGCCTGCGACAATCGGTCGTTTCCAATCCAAAAAGTTTCGTTTTAAATCCACGCCGGACCGCCTAACATGAGAGGCAGATTGAGGAGGGGTGGCAAGGCGCCTGGCATTCGAGCCAGGTCGCTTTGCCGCACTCCGGGGTAATGACGCGGCCTGCTGGAGGGGCGACGACTTGGGCACACGGTATCTGGAAAGCCTGTTCAATCCGGAGTCGATCGTGATTGCCGGCGCGTCGGAACGGGCGGACAACCTGGGCGGTATGGTGCTGCGGAACCTGATGGCCGGCGGCTTCCCGGGGCAGCTGCTGGTGATCAACCGTAATGAGTACCAGAACGTCCACGGCGTACCTTGCGTCCCCAAGGTATCGCGGATGCCGATGAAGCCGGATCTGGCGATCGTCTGTACGCCGCCGGATACCGTGCCGAAGATGATCCGCCAACTGGGCGAGGCGGGTGTCCGCACGGCCATCGTAATGACCGGCGGGATGTCCCGGGCCCACAGCAAGACCGGACAGCCGCTGATGTACTCGGTGCGCGATGCGGCGCGCGAGGCCGGTATTCGGGTGTTGGGCCCCAATACCATCGGCCTGATGGTGCCGTTCCGCAGCCTGAACGCCACCTACGCCCATATGGGCGCCATACCGGGCAAGGTCGCCTTCGTCGGCCAGTCCGGTACGATTGCCAGTTCCATCATCGACTGGGCCTTTGCCCGGGGTGTCGGGTTCTCCCATTTCCTCACCCTGGGTGACGGCATGGACATCGGTCACGATGACCTGATCGATTACCTGGCCCAGGACACCCGATGCCGGGCCATCCTTCTGCATATTGAAAGCATTCCCAATCCCCGGCGCTTCATCTCGGCGGTGCGGGTGGCCTCCCGGACCAAGCCCGTGATTGCCGTGAAGAGTGGCCGGGTGCCGGAATCCGAATGGTTGCCGGTACAGCGTCCGGTGGGCGTGACGCGCACCGATCCGATCTACGACGCGGTGCTGCGCCGGGCCGGTGTCTTGAGGGTCGACGGCCTTGGCCAGATGTTCGACGCCCTGGAAACGCTGACCCGCATGCGCCCGGTGCGCCGGGAAGAGCTGGTGATCATGGCCAACGGTGTCGGGCCGGGCGTGCTGGCGGTGGATCGTCTGGCGGGACTGGATGGCGAACTGGCGACGCTATCGACGGAGACCATCGAGTCCCTGGCCAAGCACCTGCCGTCCTACTGGACCCGCAAGAATCCCATCGACCTGAACTACGACGCGTCACCGGAACTCTATGCCGAGGCTTTGCGGATCCTGGCCAAGGATCCCAACGTGTCCAACGTGCTGGTGATGTATGCCCCGAGTCTGACTGAAGACAGCCTACAGATTGCCGATGCCGTGGTGCAGGCCAGCAAGGGTACCCGACTGAACACCTTCACCTGCTGGTTGGGCCAGAGTACGGTGCTGGAGGCCAGGGATGAGTTTTACCGGGCGGGCATTCCCTCGTTCTTCTCGCCGGAGAAAGCGGTCAATGCCTTCATGCAGCATGTCCATCACCAGCGGGTCCAGCGATTGCTGCGGGAGACCCCGGAGTCCTTCACCGATCACTTCGCCGACAGCTCGGTCGCCCGCAAGATCGTCATGAAAGCGCACCGCTCCGGCCGCAACCACCTGTCCAACAGCGAGGCCAGGGAAGTCATCCGCGACTACGGTATTCGTGCCGTGGACACGGTCTACTGCGATGATGTGGAAGGGGTCGTGGAAAGCTTCCAGGTTGAGCGCCGGCCCATTGACGTTACCCTGATCCACGAGCGTGGCTGTCATCCGTTCATGGAGGAGCAGACCGGGCGGGGGCGCTACAAGTCGACCATCCAGGGGCTCAACAGCGAGTCGGCAATCATCGAGTCGTGCCAGGTCCTGATGGACGAGTATCGCGCCCACTTTCCCCGCAGCGGCTTCCTGGGCTTTGCCGTCCAGCGCACCTACCAGCACCTGGGCGGCATTGCCTTTAGCGTCGGGATTACGCGGGACCCGGTATTCGGTCCCCTGGTGGTCTGCGGCGCGGCCGGCGCCAGTGTGAACGTGATGACCGACCGCCAGATCGCGCTGCCGCCATTGAACATGGTGCTGGCCAAGGAGCTGTTGCGGCGAACCTACATGTACCGCCTGCTGCGGGAGTACAGCCTGCAGCCCGAGGAAGATATCCGGGCGATCTGCGAAACGTTGGTCACCCTGTCCCAGATCGTGATCGACATCCCGCACATTCGCGGCCTGGAAATCCTGCCACTGCTGTTTGACCGACATGGCGCCGTGGCGGTGGACGTGGCGATTGACCTGGCGGAGGAGCCGGGACGCCCGATCATCCAGCCGTATCCGCGGGAGCTTGAGGAGTGGGTGGTCCTGCCGAAATCCGGGCGCAAGGTGATCGTGCGGCCGGTGCTGGCGGAGGACGAGCCGGCGCACCTGGAATTCCATCATCACCAGTCACCGGAGTCGATCCGTTACCGCTTCTTCCAGTATCGCAAGCATTTCTCCCACGAAGACGTGGCCCAGATGGTCCAGATCGACTACGACCGGGAGATGGTGTTTATCGCCAATGCCGAGCGCGAAGACGGCACCGGCGAGGAAACCCTGGGCACCGTGCGCGTCTGGACCGATGCCGACAACCTCCAGTGCGAATTCGCCGTCATGGTGCGTGATGACATGAAAGGCGAGGGCCTGGGCTACATCCTCATGCGCAAGATGATCGACTACTGCCGCGCCCGCGGCACCGTCGAAATGATCGGCAACGTGCTGCCGGACAACCACCCCATGCTCAACCTGGCGCGTCATCTCGGATTCGAGATCACCTACAACATGGAAGAAGACGTCCTGGACCTGCGCCTGCCGCTCAATGAGCCGGAAACGGATTGGCAAAGGGAGAGGTTGCGAGGGTAAAGTTTTTGCCCAGCATAAGCTTAAAAGGGCACCTTCGGCGCCTCAGAAGCTAAAGCATCTGCTACATGCTCGAGTTGACTGGCAATGTAGCCGACGCTTCAGCTTCGGAGCAGCCCGCAGGGCTGCTAGCGTGTTGTCGATATTCTTAAAGTTTCGACTGAGGCCATAACAGGGCCCCTGTCGGCGCCTCAGAAGCTAAAGCATCTGCTACATGCTCGAGTTGATTGGCAATGTAGCCGACGCTTCAGCTTCGGAGCTGCCCAGAGGGCAGCCATCCATCAGGATTTACACCTTAGCCCAAATACATCGAATCCCAATGTGGATATTCGCGAACGGTTCGCACTATCCCAGCGCGTACAGGATTAAGAATAATGTATCGCGCGATATCCTGTCGGTCCTCGATTCTTCTCAGCGTCCGCTCGTGATAGCCCTTTTGCCAGGGGATTTTGCTACCGGCATTTCGTGATGCCTGAATTTTCAGGTGAGCTAAAACGTCTCCGAGGCTTCCGACGCCAGTCAGCGCCAATAGAAGGTGCAGGTGGTCGGGCATAATGACCCAAGCCATGACTTTTGCCAGACCATTCTCTTCCGTTTTCCTTAACGCAGCGACGGCAGCCCGGGCCGTGTTGAAGTCCTGGAAAGCCGGATAGCGATTCTGAGTGCATGCAGTGACCAGGTACTCTTGGCCTGCTATTGAATGTCGGTGGGCGGTGGCGTTCTTATAACTCAAGAATTAACTCCTTCCATGGAGTTGGCATTCAACGGGCACCTTACGGCGCTTCAGAAGCTAAAGCATCTGCTACACGCTCGAGTTGACCGGTGATTTGGTCGATGCTCTAGCATTGAGGCGGTTTGGAAGGTGCGCTTCTATCAGCACCTCAGTAAGTCGGGGCACCTTACGGCGCCTCAGAAGCTAAAGCATCTGCTACATGCTCGAGTTGACTGGCAATGTAGCCGATGCTTCAGCTTCGGAGCAGCCCGCAGGGCTGCCTGCAAGTAGCGGAATTACGCCGCTTCTTCCTCATCCACGATCGCCGAACGATCCTCGCCACCCAGCGCTTCCAGCAACGCCGGGATCAGGCGCGCCAGTTCCAGCGTCATCAGCGTGAATGCGGCGTCGAACTTGGCGGCGGCATCGTCGGCGTCCACGTCGTCCAGCTTTTCCTGGAAGGTGTCTCCGAACTTGAGGCGGCGCAGGGCCAGTTCCTCGTCCAGCACGAAGGTCAGGCTGTCCTCCCAGCCCAGGGACAGCTTGGTGACCTGCATGCCCGCATTGAGGTGGTTGCGGATCTCGTCGCCCAGCAGGTCCAGACCCTTGCAGCGCACCACGCCGCCGTCTTCACTGGTGTCCTTGAGCTCGCACTCGGTGCCCAGTGAGAAGGTCGGGGGCAGGTCGATGGTTTCGCTCAGCCAGCCGGAGAAGGTGAAGGTCGGCGCCTGTTCCAGCGCGGGTGGGCGGACCGGCAGGGAACCGATGCACTTGCGCAGCGTGGTGGCGATTTCCTCGGCCTGCTTGTCGGAACCGGCATCGACGATCATGAAGCCATCCTGCGGCGCCAGGTAGGCGAACGTCCGCTTGGACTTGGTGAAGGCCCGGGGCAGCATTTCCTGGGTCAGCTGCTCCTTGATCTCGTCCTTTTCCTTGCGCGGCACCTTGCGCATCTGCTCCGCCTCGATCATCTCGACCCGCTCGGTGACTGCTTCCTTGAGGACGGCGGCCGGCAGCACACGCTCTTCCTTGCGCAGGGCAATCAGGTGATAGCCGTTGGCGCTGTGCACCAACTGCTGGCCGTGGCGTCCCAACGGTGGTACCCAGCCCTGGCGGAAGGATTCCTGCGGACCGCAGGGTTTGAAGGCGGACTCACCCAGTTGGCGCTCCAGTTCCTCGACGGATACGTTGAACGGCTTGGTGAATCGATAGATACGGGCATTACGAAACCACATTCAGATGTTTCCCTGAGTTGAATGGTTGTTGAAACGTGATGGGCCGGAGGGTTGATCGTCTCCGGCAGAAGATGATTGCGCATTGAAGCACAAAGCGGGGGCAAAGGTCAGTGTCGAAATAACGGACGGTTGGTCTGCGGCTCGGTAAGTCGCTGGGAGAACTCAGAAATCCAGCGTTTCAACCAGGATCGTCTTGATGACGAAGCCCACGACACCGGCCCCCAGTACCATGAACAGAAGCGCAGTGCCGAAGCGGCCGGCGTTGGATTTCCTGGCGAGATCCCAGACGATAAAGCCCATATAGGCGATCAACGCCGTCAACAGCACATAAAGGGCGATCTCGGAAAACAGGGCTTCACTCATGGACGCTGATCAGGCCGGTTCGTCCCGCAGGAAAACCCAGTTGTCGCCGTTGGACTGCTCTTCACTGAAGCGGTAGCCTGCCCAATCGAACTGCTTGAGAGCCTCCGGCTCATTGATCCGGTTCCTGATCGCGTAGGCGCACATCAACCCGCGGGCTTTCTTGGCGTAGAAGCTGATCATCTTGTACTGGCCGTTCTTCCAGTCCTTGAACTGCGGCGTGATGATGCGACCGTCCAGTTCCTTCTTCTTGATGCTCTTGAAGTACTCGTTGGACGCCAGGTTGATCAGCACCTGGCCTTCATCCGCCAGTTCGTCATTCAGCGCCATGGTCAGCTTGTTGCTCCAGAAGGCATAGAGGTCCTTACCGCGCCTGTTCTCGAACCGGGTGCCCATCTCCAGTCGATACGGCTGCATCAGGTCCAGCGGACGCAGGATGCCGTAGAGACCCGACAGGATGCGCAGGTGGTCCTGGGCAAACTCGAAATCCTTGTCGTCGAACGACGGCGCATCGAGTCCGGTGTAGACATCGCCGTTAAAGGCGAGCACGGCCGGGCGGGCGTTGTCCGGCGTAAACGGGGTATGCCACTGCTGGTAGCGCTCGGCATTCAACTGGCCCAGTTTGGCGCTGATGCCCATCAGGTTGCTGACCTGGTGCGGCTCCAGCGTCTTGAGCTGGTCGATCAGTTCGCAGGCGTCGTCCAGGAAGGCCGGCTGGGTGTATTTCTGTGTCGCCAGGGGGCTTTCGTAATCCAGGTTCTTGGCCGGGGAAATGACCATCAGCATGATTGGGTCCTCAATGTCGGGTCAGGCTATTAAAAACAGCCATAATCATAAATTATAAATTGCCGGCGTTTAAATTGAGTCTGGCTATGCGGTGCATCAGCTCAGGCTTTATCCAGGAAAACCATCAGGTCGTCCCGGGTAAACGGCCAGTCCAGCTCGCGGCCATTGTCGGCCCGGCGCAATACCGGGATCCGTTCGCCGTAACGGGCGACCAGTTCCGTGGATTGGGCGATGTCCACCACGTCCACTGGGATCGGTGGATCCATGGGGGTCTGTACGAGCAGGGTCTCGGCCAGTCCACAAAGCTGGCAGTTGTCGGTGGTGTAAAACACCAGTTGCATGGGATGAAGCGCGTCCTGGCTCATGGGGTCACCGCGCGTCGAGCTGCTGGCCGGTCACGCCGTGGCTGTCCGGCCCCATCAGGTACAGGAACATCGGCATGATGTCTTCCGGCGTCGGGTTGCTGTCCGGGTTCTCGGCCGGGTAGGCGTGGGCGCGCATGTTGGTCCGGGTGGCGCCGGGGTTGAGGCTGTTTACCCGCACGTTGTGGCGCTCGTCGTCCAGCTCGTCCGCCAGGAGCTGGCTCAGACCTTCCAGCGCAAACTTGGACACCGAATAGGCGCCCCAGTACGCCCGGGCCTTGCGGCCCACGCTGGAGGAGACGAACACGATGGAGGCGTCGTCGGACTTGCGCATGGCCGGGATCAGCGCCCGGGAGAGCAGGAATGGTGCGGTCACGTTGACCCGCATCACCTGCTCCCAGATTTCCGGATCGTAGAGTTCGATCGGCGTGCGCTGGCCCAGCAGGCCGGCATTGTGCAGGATGCCGTCCACCTGCCCGAAGGATTCCTCGATGGTCATGGCCATCTCCTCGTAATCCTTGACCGCAGCGCCTTCCAGGTTCATCGGCACAATCGCCGGCTGGGGATGACCCGCGGCCTCGATCTCATCGTAGACCGATTCCAGCTTGCTGATGGTCCGGCCCAGCAGGATAACCGTCGCTCCGTGGGCGGCATAGGTCTTGGCGGCACACCGGCCGATGCCGTCGCCGGCGCCGGTGACCAGGATGATGCGATCTTTCAGCAGGTCGGCAGGTGCCTTGTAATCTTGCATGGTCTGCGCTCCTTGATCCGGGAACCCGGGGCGGGCCCCTCAGGCTTCTTTTCCAGTGTACCGGTTCTGCAGCATGGCCAGCAGTTCACCGGCGGAATCGATGATGAAATCGGCCTGCCAGCCGGGAATCTCGCCGGGGTGGCGGATGTAGCCGTAGCGGGCGGCCACGGTGGTCATGCCCGCGCGTTTGCCGGCTTCTATATCGCGAGCGTGGTCGCCGACGTAGATACACTCCGCGGCGGGAATGTGCAACAGCTCACTGGCCAGGAGCAGGGATTCGGGATGAGGCTTGCGCTGATCCACGTCGTCCGGGCAGACCAGAACATCGCTCCGGTCATGAAGGTCTAGCGCGTGCAGCAGCGGCACGCTGAATCGGCGCGGCTTGTTGGTGACGATGCCCCAGGCGATGCGATTTTCTTCCAGCCAGGTCAGCAGGGTTTCCATGCCGGGAAACAGCTTGGTCTCCACGGCGATCTCGCTTTCGTAAAGGTCCAGGAACTCGCTGTGCCGGTCGAAATAGTCCTCGTCTTCCGGCGTCAGCCCGAACCCCACATGGATCATCGCCCGCGCACCGTCGGACACCGACTCGCGGATCTCGGGCTCGGGCAGGTGGGGCAGCTTGTAACGGGCGCGGACGGCGTTCAGGCAGCGGATGAAATCCGGCGCCGTATCGATTAGCGTCCCGTCCAGGTCGAACAGGATGGCACGCGGTCGCTTCACGCCGGACCGCTCCCGCCGTCGTCCAGGCGCGCGTGCATCAGGTAATTGACGTCCACGTCGCGGCCCAGCTTGTAGACCCTGGTGATCGGGTTGAAGGTCATGCCGGTCAGGTCCTTCACTTCGAACCCGGCGTGGCGCAGGAAGTCCGACATCTCGGAGGGCCGGATGAACTTGCGCCACTCATGGGTTCCCTTGGGCAGCATGTTGAGCACGTATTCGGCGCCCACGATGGCAAACAGGAACGACTTGGGGTTGCGATTGATGGTGGAGACGAACAGGTCGCCACCCGGGCGCAGCAACTTGGCGCAGGCCTGGATGATCGACCCCGGCTCGGGTACGTGCTCTAACATTTCCAGGCAGGTGATGGCGTCGTACTGGCCGATGTGGGCCGGATCCTCCGCCAGGGTTTCGATGGGAATCTGCTTGTAGTCCACCTCGATACCGGATTCCAGGCCGTGGAGCCGGGCCACCGACAGCGGTGCCTCGCCCATATCGATACCGGTGACGTGTGCACCGCGCTGGGCCATGCCCTCGCTGAGCAGGCCGCCGCCGCAGCCGACGTCCAGCACCTTGCGACCGGGCAGGGGCGCGCGCTCGTCGATGTAGTTCAGGCGCAGCGGATTGATGTCGTGCAGCGGCTTGAATTCGCTGTTGGGATCCCACCAGCGGCTGGCCAGCGCCTCAAATTTGGCAATCTCGTTGCGGTCTACGTTGTTACCACTCATTCGTGTCTTTCCTGTGAGAAAACAATAACGAGTCAGGGGATTAGCCCTGGCGAATGCGTTGCGCCCAGTGGTCGACCCGCAGCATCAGGTCCGGCACGTCGATGCGCGTCAGGACGCCGTCCTGAACCTGAGGTACGCCGCCGATCCAGCTGTGGCTCAGTTGGCGGCCATGACGGCTGTAGATCAGGTGCGAGGCCGGGTCGTATATCGGCTGGTTGAACGGATCACTCAGGTCGATGGCGATCACATCCGCCAGTTTGCCGGCTTCCAGCGAGCCGATCTCCTGTTCGCGGCCCAGGGCGCGGGCGCCATTGATGGTGGCCATCGCCAGCGCATCGTGGGCGGACAGTGCTGACGCGTCCTCGGCCACCGCCTTGGCCAGCAGCGCGGCGGTGCTGACCTCGCCGAACAGGTCCAGGTCGTTGTTGCTGGCGGCGCCGTCGGTCCCGATGGCCACGTTCACGCCGGCCTTCTGCAACTTGTCCACCGGGCAGAAACCGCTGGCCAGTTTCAGGTTGGATTCCGGGCAATGGACCACGTGGGCGCCGCTCTCCGCCACCAGGGTCAGGTCGCTGCCGTCCACCTGTGTCATATGAACGCACTGGGTGCTCCCGGAGAGCAGGCCGAGATCAGCCAGCCGTTGCGTGGGGCGTGTGCCGGTTCTCTCGAGGGCATCGGCCACTTCGAACGCCGTCTCGTGGAGGTGGATCTGGATGGCTGTCTGTTTGTCAGCGGCGAGGCTGACGATGTCTTTCAGCGGTCCGTCCGAGACGGTGTAGGGCGCATGCGGCCCGATGGCAATGCGGGTGTGGCTGTGCTCGCCCCAGTGGTCGATCAGGTCCGCGCCCTTTTTCAGGTAGGTCGCCGGTCCATCGCCCCAGGCCGTGGGGAAATCCAGGACCGGGAAGCAGATCTGGCTGCGGATGCCCACGTCGGTGGCCACCTGGGCGGCGACTTCCGGGAAGAAGTACATGTCCGAGAAACAGGTGGTGCCGGTGCGCAGCATTTCCGCGAGCGCCAACCGGGTGCCGTCGGCAATGAACTCGTCGCTGACGAATTTGGCCTCGGCCGGCCAGATGTGGTCGTTCAGCCAGGTCATCAGCGGCAGGTCGTCGGCCAGTCCCCGCATCAGCGACATGGCCGCGTGGCCGTGGGCGTTGACCAGGCCCGGCAGCAACACATGGTCATTCAGGTCGAGGGTTTCCCGCGCACGAAAGCGCTGGTCGGCTTCGTCCTGGGGTACGATGGCTGCAATCCGGTCGCCCTGTATCAGCAGGGCGTGGTGGTTGAGAACCGTACCGGACGGAACCACCGGGATTATCCAGCGGGCGTTGATTCGGGTGTCGACAGCGGTGATGGTGTCAGCGGTCATGCCTGTCCTGGTTGGTTTTCCATGGAATGTCGGCGCGGGCCGGTATGCACGCCAGTATAGCGACGTCGGACCGGTGGAACCAGCGATCCGCGTGCCCCGCAGAGCTTCAAGGCGTTATAATTGCAGCCAGTAACTTCCCAATATCAGGACGCTTTTTAATGATTGATCAATCCGCACCGACGCCCGGCCCCGACAGTCTCGGCACCCTGGCGATCCTTTGGCATGGCGACCGCCTGGCGCTGCTGGATCAACGCCTGCTGCCAGACCAGGAAGTGTGGCTGACCTACCAGGATCCTCAGGGCGTCGCAGATGCTATCCGGGATATGGTGGTCCGCGGGGCGCCGGCAATCGGGATCAGCGCCGCCTACGGTGTCGTACTGGCGGCGATCCAGGCGCGGGTGCAGGACGACTGGAAAACGGTGATTGGCGAGGCGATCGATGTCCTGGCCGCCTCCCGGCCCACCGCCGTCAACCTGTTCTGGGCCCTGGAACGGATGAAGACCCGGTTGCAGGCCTGCCAGGCGCCGGATGAGGCGATTGCCAGCCTGACCGGCGAAGCCGAGGCCATCCACGCCGAGGATGTGGCCGCCAACCGGCTGATGGGACGTCACGCGCTGTCGATCATGGAAGAGGCGCCGTTTTCGGTGCTGACCCACTGCAATACCGGCGCCCTCGCTACCGGCGGGTACGGCACGGCCCTGGGCGTGGTTCGCAGCCTGTGGCACGCCAACCGCCTGAAACGGGTCTATGCCGACGAAACCCGGCCCTGGCTGCAGGGCAGCCGTCTGACCGCCTGGGAGCTGCAACAGGAAGGCATCCCCGTTACGCTGAATGCGGACAGCGCCGCCGCGCAGATCCTGCGCCAGGGGGAGGTCCGTTGGGTCATCGTGGGGGCGGACCGGATTACCGCCAACGGTGACGTCGCCAACAAGATCGGCACCTACAGCCTGGCCATCCTGGCGCGTCACCACGGTGTGCGTTTCATGGTGGTGGCGCCCTCCAGCACCGTCGACATGGCGTTGCTGTCCGGCGCGGACATCCCCATCGAAGAGCGGGACGGTACGGAAGTCCGGGCGGTGCGCGGCGTGGCCATTGCTCCGGGCAAAGTGCCGGTCTACAACCCGGTATTCGATGTGACGCCGGCGGAACTGGTTGACGCCATCGTTACCGAGAAAGGCGTGATCGAGAAGCCGGATGCCGAACAGATGACCGCCATGTTCGGCCGCCGGTAATTGAGGGACGAGCCCCGCGCGACAATACAACAGTGCCGGGCGGGGCGCTTGCCGGATCAGTAGACGAACGGTGCGCTCTTGAGTTGCGCCAGTGCGCTGTCATCGGCTGCCTTCCCGGCACCGGTCGATACCCGCAGGCTGTGCAGGCGCGGCTCGATGGTCTGGCGGTAGGTGGTGAGCACATCGTCCAGGGTGACGTTGCGAATGGCCCTGGCCAGTTGCTGGCGGCTGTCGAAGTCGAACTCGCCCCGGTCGATCTCCTGCCAGTAACGTTCGGAGACCTCACTCAAGCGGCGATCCTGCGCCAGTAGTTGGCTCAGGACAGCCTGCTTTTCCCGCTCAAGGTCGACCTTGCTCATGTCGGCCAGATTCTTGTCGAAGCCTTTCAGGAAGTCGCTGACTGCCTGGTCGATGGCGGCGGCGCTGGCCTTCGGTGACTGGATCATGAAGCCCAGGGCCGGCACCTCCAGCATTTCGAAGGAGCTTGCCGAGACGATGTATCCCAGTTGCTGCTGGGTGCGCAGGCTTTCGTAGAAAGGCGCGCCGATGATCTGGGCCAGGACGTCGAAACGGGCCCGCTCATCGAAGTCCGTGGAGTCGCCCTGCAGGTACAGCGCGTAGCCGGTATCCGGGTGATCCACCTGCAGGTTCACCGTCAATTCCCCCTTGGGCAACTGGCGGACACCGCTGCGGGGCACGTCGTCGATGGTGCTGTCGCTGAACAGGATGGCATTGGCCTGGCGCTGGAGGTTCATGGCGGCGGCTTCGGTCAGGTTGCCGTGGGCCAGCATGACCGGATCCACCTCGGCCAGGAACTGGCCGGCGAAGTCACGCAGGTCCGAAAGCGTGACCGCATTGGCAGCAGCCAGCTTGTCGTCCACCGACCAGGCACCTTCAATCAGGGCGCTTTGCAGTTTCATCGCCGCCTGCTGAACGGGCTTGCTCTTCTTCTGGTTGCGCAGGTCGTCGATCAGTTGCTGACGATTGATCTGGAAACGCTGGGCGTCGATGTCCGGGTGAGCCACCTGGTTCATGATTCGACGCAGCAGCACGTGCAGTTTGTCGTCGTACCCGCTGACCCGGATGGTCATGCCGCGCAGGTGGTTGTAGACGGCGTAATCCAGGCCGGCGAGCTGGGCCGGGTAGGCGTAGGCATTGAGATTATCCTTGATGCTGTCCACCAGCAGGCTGGTCAGCACCTGGCCGCGTGCGGAGTCGCGGGTCAGCGGCGAGCGCAGGCTCAGGTAGACGTCGGCCTTGGGAGCACCAAACCGCTTGTCCCGCGCGTACCAGACCTTTGGGGCAACCTGGCCCGACAGGGCAATGGGGTGATCCATGGTCTTGCCGTCGACCATGGCAAAGTTTTCCGGAATGAACGGGTTGGGCGCCGGCAGGCCGAGTTGGGCGACCAGGTCTTTGGGGGCATCCTCCAGGTCGGCGGCGTTGAACGAACGGACCTGATAGGGCGTGTCGTACCACTTGGTTCTGGGCGCGTCCTTCGGCAGGGCCTTGGGCGTCATCAGGGAAATCAGCGCGTTGTCCGGCGTCAGTTGCTTGAGCACAGCCCGGTATTTCTCGGGCGTGTAGTCCTGCATCATGTAAGGGGCCTGCAGCACGTCCTTCGGCGCCACGCGTTGGAGCTGCATGGCCAGCGAGCTGACCTTGTGGATCGGCGACGAATTCTCCTGGAAGCGGAAGCCGATGTCCGAGAGTTGCTTCAGCTCGTCGTAGTAGGTCTTCTGGATGCCGTCCTTGCGGATCCTGTCGATGTAATCGAAGGTCAGGGCGACGACGGTCTTCCAGTTTTCCGCGCCCTTGGGCGTCAGCGATATACTGATGTTGAAGCTGGTCTGGTGACCGTCGTCCTGGCCCTGTCCGGCCGACAGGCTGTCGGCCAGCCCGGCATTTTTCAGCACGTTCAGCAGGCTGCCCTGGCCCTCGTGGCCGATCAGGTTGGCGACGTAGCCCGTCGGCTTATCCGCGTATTCCTCCTCCATGGACGGCAGCGGGAACGTCAGGTCGAGTTGGCGCATATCCTTCAGCGACTGCACCTGCATGAAGGCCGGCAGG
Organism: Marinobacter halodurans; assembly: GCF_004327985.1. Taxonomy (GTDB): domain Bacteria; phylum Pseudomonadota; class Gammaproteobacteria; order Pseudomonadales; family Oleiphilaceae; genus Marinobacter_A; species Marinobacter_A halodurans. The sequence goes on along the minus strand of NZ_SJDL01000010.1, from coordinate 22,614 downwards.
AAGCCCGGTTTGAACAGGGGTGCGTTGTAATCGGTCTTGTCCAGGTGGCGGTTCTCGATCCTTGAAAAGCGCGGGCGCACCATCTTTTCCAGGGCATCGAGGGATTGCCTGCCATAGACCACCAGGGTCATCAGGTTGGCGGAGTAATGGCTCTTCCAGAAATCGACCAGGTCCTGGCGTACCGGATCGCCCGGGCGGTCGGCCAGGGTGTCCAGGCTGCCCACGGCAAATCGGCTGTAGGGATGTTCCGGGTTGAACACCGCCTTTTCGGCCGAGAAGTAACGACGGCCATCGTCCTTGAGCTTCGAGGAGTATTCCGAGTTCACCGCGTTCTTTTCCCGTTCCACCAGGTCGGCGGTGAACAGCGGCGCCGAGAACTGTTGCGCGAATCGGTCCAGTGCCGGCTCCAGGGAATCCGCCTGGATGTCAAAGAAGAAGTTGGTATCGCGGAACGCCGTGAACGCGTTGTGGCTGCCGCCGTGGCTGGTGATGAACTGCTGGTATTCACCCGGCTTGGGGTATTTCTTCGTGCCCAGGAAGAGCATGTGTTCCAGGAAGTGGGCCAGGCCCTGGCGATTCTCCGGATCATTGCCGCTGCCGACCGCAACGTTCATCGCTGCCGCGCCTTTATCCGCATCGGGATCGGAGATCAGCAGGACCTGCAGGCCATTATCCAGCACCAGATAGCGATACTGGTTATCGTCGTTGGGGCTCTTGACCGGCGTTGCGGCGGCGAGCGCCAGGTGGGGCAGGGTGACAAAAAGCAGAAGGACCAGTAAACGAAACGGGGACCTGTGACCGATCAACACAACACTCCTTTTCCCGGGTTCAGAATCGTGGGGCGATCACGGTGCGATGTGATCGCCGGAATTAGGCAACGCTCAGTGAATGGGGCGATTCGCCACACTATGGCCGGAGCCTGCCAGCGTCTTGCGGGCCAAATCCGATGCGGCCTCGGCACTCAACTCGCCGGAAGCAATCCGTTCAAGGACCGATCCCATGACCGCCAGTGACTGACGGTAGTCGTTGAACTCGGCCTGGAAGGCGTCGTCGATGGCATCGTACACCTTCTGGATTTTCTCTTCCCGACTCTCGCCGCTGGTGCCGGAATCGTTGATGGCCTTCAGGCAGGCCCGTGCGATCTTGATGTAGCGCTCGGAATGGGCGTTTTTGTCAGACATGGTGTGCTCCCGAAAAGTTCAAAGGTCGCGGATTATGTCATTGCATCCTCATCGTGTCCCGCCCGTGCGGGAATTCTGCGACGCCTCGCCGGTCCATTGTGCATGGTCTGGTCCTTGGCGCACAGATTGACGATGCTTTTGCAACACCCTCGGCGACCCGGGTCAAACCCGGTGCATTCCTGGCCATGCGTCCGACAGACGCTGTGCTAGGCTCATTTCAGAGGTGTTCCGAATGTGCTGTGGGGCCCCGTGGCCCCTGGCCGGGACGTGTGCCTGCCCCGACCCCTCTCACGGATTTAGAGTAATTAATCTAGTAAAAACAGTGGATTAGACGGAGTAAATGCTCTAATAAAATACGATACTTGCAAAAAACAATTGCGTACAATGCGACCGATCCTGCCGGGACTGGACAGTCCCGGCAGGATCACGGAGAGGGAGTCTTCCAGCTGTCCCCACAGCGCTGCCGGGCGAGATGCACAGGTGACCACAGGCCTGTGACGACCGGCAGGTGTTGAGGGTGGTCGATTCCAAATAAGAGCAATAAGTGGATGGGCAAACTATGGACTATTTCCTGACGGGTGGAACCGGGTTCATCGGACGGTTCCTGGTAGAGAAACTGCTCGCACGCGGCGGTACGGTGCACTTGCTGGTGCGCGAGGAGTCACTGGAAAAGATCGACCGGTTGCGTGAGCGTTGCGGCGTTGACGAGACACGGATCAAGGCGGTCGTGGGCGATCTCACCAAACCGCAGCTGGGCATTGATGGCGACGTGCTCAAGTCGCTGAAGGGGCATATCCGCCACTTCTTCCATTTGGCAGCGGTGTATGACATGGGCGCCGACGAGGAATCCCAGCGCGCCGCCAATATCGATGGTACCCACCAGGCGATCGCCGCGGCGGCCGCCATGAACGCCGGCTGTTTCCATCACGTGTCTTCCATTGCCGCGGCCGGCCTGTTCAAGGGCACTTTCCGCGAAGACATGTTCGAGGAAGCGGAGAAACTCGATCATCCCTATCTCAAGACCAAGCACGACAGCGAACGCGTCGTGCGCTACGAGTGCACGGTGCCGTTCCGCATCTACCGTCCCGGCATGGTCATCGGCCACTCGAAGACCGGTGAGATGGACAAGGTCGATGGTCCCTATTACTTCTTCAAGATGATCCAGAAAATCCGCTCGGCGCTGCCGCAGTGGGTGCCGACCATTGGTATCGAAGGCGGCCGGCTCAACGTCGTGCCGGTGGACTTCGTGGTGGCGGCCCTGGACCACATCGCCCACCTGGATGGTGAGGACGGCAACTGCTTCCACCTGGTGGACCCCGATCCCTACAAGGTTGGCGAGATCCTCAACATCTTCTGCGAGGCCGGTCATGCGCCGCGCATGGCGATGCGTGTGGACAGCCGCATGTTCGGCTTCGTGCCGCCGTTTATCCGCCAGAGCCTGAAGAACCTGCCACCGGTCAAGCGCATCACCAATGCGGTCCTGGACGACATGGGCATTCCGCCGTCGGTGCTGTCGTTCGTGAACTATCCGACCCGGTTCGACGCCCGCGAGACCGAGCGTGTGCTGAAGGGCTCCGGCATCGAGGTGCCGCGCCTGGCGGACTACGCACCGGTGGTCTGGGATTTCTGGGAGCGCCACCTGGATCCGGACCTGTTCAAGGATCGCACCCTGAAAGGCACCGTCGAAGGTCGCGTCTGCGTGATCACCGGCGCCACATCCGGGATCGGTCTGGCCACGGCACAGAAGCTGGCGGATGCCGGCGCCATCCTGGTGATCGGCGCGCGCAAGCCGGAGCGCCTGAAAGAGGTGGCCGCCGAGCTGGAGTCCCGCGGTGCCAGCGTGCACGCCTACCAGTGCGACTTCTCCGATATGGAAGCGTGTGATCAATTCGTCAGCACAGTGCTGGACAACCACGGCCAGGTGGATGTGCTGGTCAACAACGCTGGCCGTTCGATCCGCCGTTCGCTGGACCTGTCGTTCGACCGTTTCCACGATTTCGAGCGCACCATGCAGCTCAACTACTTCGGCTCGGTTCGCCTGATCATGGGCTTCGCACCGAAGATGCTGGAGCAGCGCCGCGGGCACATCGTGAACATCTCGTCCATCGGCGTGCTGACCAACGCCCCGCGTTTCTCGGCGTATGTGGCCTCCAAGTCCGCGCTGGATGCCTTCAGCCGCTGTGCCGCGGCCGAGTGGTCGGACCGCAATGTCACCTTCACCACCATCAACATGCCGCTGGTGAAAACGCCGATGATCGCGCCCACCAAGATCTACGATCAGGTGCCGACGCTAACGCCGGACGAAGCCGCCGACATGGTGGCCCAGGCGATCATCCACCGGCCCAAGCGCATCGCCACCCGTCTGGGCACCTTCGCCCAGGTGTTGCATGCGCTGGCGCCGAAGCTGGGCGAGATCGTGATGAACACCGGCTACCGGATGTTCCCGGACTCCGCCGCCGCCTCCGGTTCACGCCGGGGTGAGAAGCCCCAGGTCTCGACCGAGCAGGTGGCTTTTGCGGCCATCATGCGGGGTATTTACTGGTAGGTTCGAGCCGGCATAAAAAAACCGGAGGCACAGTGCCTCCGGTTTTTTTATGGGCAAGGGAAAAGCGCTGCCGCTTTCCGGTCGGAAGTCCGGCAGCCCTCTACGAGTTGGCGCCACCCGCCTTCAGACTGGACGGGTAGAGCGGCGCCAGACCGGGTGTGGCCTGGCGCAGCGGGCGGTCACGCAGTCGCTGGAGTGATTTCAGCAGCGCTTCCGGCTGCCAGCTGTCTGCGGCCGCTTTGCCGCCGTACAGACGTTCCTGCAGCTTCTCCAGCTCTTCGGCCAGGGTTTCATCGGTACTGAATCGAACCACATCGCCGGCGCTGCGCAGGTGCTGGTTTCCGAATCGTTGGCGGGCCCAGCGTGGCAGCAGGCTCAGGGTCTGGGCGTTGCCGGCGCGGGCGGCTTTTTCCAGTTCGGCGTAGAGGGTGGCTTCAGCCGGATCGCCCTGTGGGTCGCTTTCCCCGGGGGAGACGGCGGCACGGCGGCGGTTGAGCCACCAGAACAGGACGGTCAGTGCCCAACCGGTGCCCAGTGCCACGGCCAGCCACAACCACGTGTTGTCCAGCGGTGAGTGCAGCGGCTGGGGCGCTTCCTCCAGGGCTGTCTCCCGGGCCTTGGGCGTGACCGGCTTGGCCTGGTCCGGTGCCGAAGGCGGGTTCTTGGCGGCCGGCGGGGGCGCCGCGACGCCGGCGCTGTCGGTGATGGTCAGGGTGCGCGCCGGGATCACGGCGACGCGTTCCTTGTCGTTCACGGTGTCCCACCAGGGGACCCGCACCTCCGGCAGGGTAATCTGCCCCGGTTTGACCGCCACCAGCGCCGTGCTCTCGGTACGTGACGAGGTGACCGTGCGGCTGTCCACGTTGGATTTCAGCTCCGGTTTGTCCGGATAGCTGCGCACGGCATCCGGATAGTCCACCTTGAGTGGCGGCAGGGCCGAGCCGAGCAGGCCGAGGGCATTCAGGGTCAGGGTCCGGGTGACGCTCTTGCCCGCCTTGAGTTCGGTGCTGGGATTGCTCCAGTCCTGGGATAGCTCCAGGCTGCTCGCCGGCAGCCAGGTGTCGCCGGTGAAGCTGTCGGGGATGCCCTTGACCGGAATATTCAGGGGATCAGCCGTATCCCGCAGGAAGGTCAGGCTACCGGTGTCGTCCCGGGCCTGGCCGTTGAACTTGATGCCGTCGATCGTCAGGGTGCCGGGAGACTGGGGATAGATGGCGTAGCGCCGCTCCACCACCCGATATCGCACATTGTCGCGGACACGGGCGTACTCCTGTTGCTCGCCCATGGATTCGATGATGGCGTCGTTCTGCTCCGGCTGGCTCAGGTCGCCCCGGATCAGGTTGCCCCGGTAAAACAGGCGTACGGTCAGGACCAACTGCTCCTGGACGTAGACCGAGGACTTGTCGGTTTCCACCTCGACGAACGCCGGGCGGGCCGTGCCATCCGGCGCGGGCGCATCGCCGGGCTCAACCGTCACCGTCACCGGTTCCGAACGGGCTTCGCGGAACTTGAGCGACGGGATCTCGAGCTTGCCCGTCTTCTTTGGCGCCAGTTCATAGATCCAGGTAACGATGGCCGTGGCATCGCCGTTGACTGAGCGCAGACTGTACTTCTGGTGCTTGCCCAGGATCTCGAAGTTCTCTTCCAGGGCATCCTCTTCCGGTGAGGGCAGTTCCAGATCGCCGATGTTGAACAGCATGTCCAGGTCCATGGAGAACGGCATTTCGCCCTTGACCGTCAGGGTCAGGGTCTGGTTCTCGTGCAGGGTCGTCCGATCCACGTGAACGTCGAGCGTTCCCTTGTCGTCCGCCCAGGCTTGGGTCGTGACAAGTGCCATCAGGATCAGCAGGAGCATCTGCCGGACGTGATTTACCATGGTGTATCGCCTTCCATTTGTTGCTGGTTGCCGCGCTCACGGTATTGGTAAAGGAATTTGCGGCGCATCAGACCGGACGGGTCGTCCGGTATCCGCCGAAGCCATTGTTCCTGGCTCTGGGAGAGTTGCTTGTCGTTGCCGGCCTCGCCGGCAGGCTGGGCCTTGGCCTGCTGGCCGGATTTTTCGTCGGACTGGCCCGGTTGCTGGTCCGACTGGCCCTGGGATGACGATTCATCCTCCTGTTGCTGACCGGGCGATTGCCGGGACTGATTTTGCTGCCCCTGTTTGCCCTGGTCGGCATTCTGGTCCTGCTGGGACGGATTCTGCCCCTGCTGGCTGTCCTGCTGCTGTTGCGAGGAAGACTGGCCCTGGTTGGGCTTGTTCTGCTGGCCCTGACCGGACTGGCCTTGCTGCTTCTGCTGGTCGGACTGCTTGTTGCCCTGGTTCTGCTGGTTCTGTTTCTTCTGCTGCTTTTGCTGCTCCAGCAGTTTCTTCACCAGGTCACGATTGAACCGGGCATCCTGGTTGCCCGGGTCCTTTTCGAGTGCCTTGTCGTATGCGGCGAGGGCTTCCTTGAGATCGCCCTTGCGGGCCAGGGCATTGCCGCGGTTGTACTGGGCATCCGCCGAATCGGCCTTGGCAAAGGCACTGGCGGCGCGGTCATAGTCGCCGGCCCGGTAGAGCGCCGAGCCTTTCCAGCCGCTGTCATCCAGCTTGTCGGCGGCGACCGCCGGGTCCTTCTGGATCAGCGCTTCGGCGCGCTGGTCCGGGCGGGTCCACCAGTCCTCCCAGTCCATCGCCTGGGCGGGCTGGGGCAGCAGCGGCAGCAGCACCAACGGAATCAGCAGTAGCGCCCCGCGGCGCCAGGCGATCAGGGCCAGCGGCGCGGCCAGCCACAGCAGCCAGTAACCGTCGTCCTTCCAGCGTTTGACCATCAGGTCGCGCTTGCTTTCATGCCAGTCGTCGCTGTCCTGCGAGCGCAGTTCCAGGGTGCGGATGTCGTCGTCATCCAGGGTGACCGGCGAACTCAGTCCCCCCGTGGCACTGGCCAGTTGGGCCAGCCGGTCCGGTTGGGCCTTGGCGATGACCACGTGGTCGCCGTCGCGGATAAAGCCGCGCTTGGGCAGGGGAATCGGCCCGCCTTCCCGGGTGCCCACCACCAGCGTGCTGAGGCTGTAGGGCGATCCCTGCAGTGTTTCGCGGATGGACTGGTAGTCACTGGCGCGCAGGGCATCGGTGACCAGCAGGATCCGGCCCTGGCCCGGGGCACCCTGGTCCAGCAGCCGCTCGGCCTGTTCCACCGCCAGATCGGCCCGGTTGCCGCTGGCCGGCATCATGAAGGGATCGAGCACATCCAGCAGGCTTTCGATGGTGCGGCTGTCATCGGTCAGGGGCGTCACGGTGTGGGCATCGCCGGAGTAGACCACCAGCGCGGTGAAGCTGCTCCTGCGCTGGGCCAGGATGTCGCGGATCTTGCGCTTGGCCTGGGTCAGGCGGTCCGGGTCGACGTCCTGGGCCAGCATCGACAGGGACAGGTCGAGCACGATGACGAGGCTGTCGTTCTCCTGCATCAGCGGTGTGGGCGCCTCACGCCAGCTGGGGCCGGCCAGGGCCAGGGCACAGGCAATCACCAGTGTACCCAGGATGATGCCGGGGCGCTTGCGGCGGGCATTCTGTTCCACCGCATCACCCAGCAGGGGCCGCAGCAGGGCTTCGGGAATCACCCGCGCCCAGCCGCTCTGACCTTCGCCCTGGAAGCGCAACAGGAAGGGGATCAACGGCAACAGCACCAGGAGCAACAACCACAGCGGGCGCATGAAATGGAAGTCAGCCATGGCTCACCCCCGGAATTTCGCGACGGCGAACATGGGACAGCAACTGGCCGATCAGCAACAGGGCGATGGCAATGCCTGCCGGCCAGTAGAACAGGTCGGTGGTCGGGCGGTACTGCTTGCCTTCCAGCTCGATCGGTTCGAGCTTGTCGATGGTGTTGTAGATGGATTCCAGCTCCGGTGTGCTGCGCGCGCGAAAATATTGGCCGCCGGTCTGGCTGGCGATCCGCTTGAGCAGGTCCTCGTCCAGGTCCCGCGATGGGTTGACCTTGCGGGTGCCGAGGAAACCGCGTTGCAGCATGGCCTCGGCGCCGATGCCAATGGTGTAGATGCGCACGCCGGCCGCGGCGGCAATCTCGGCGGCCTTGTCGGGGCTGACTTCGCCGGCGGTGTTGGCGCCGTCGGTAAGCAGGATCAGCACCCGCTGGTCCTGGGGGCGATCCCGCAGTCGCTTCACCGCCAGGCCGATGGCGTCGCCGATGGCCGTGGCCCGGCCGGCCATGCCCAACTGGGCTTCCTGCAGCAGGGTGCGGATGGTCTCGTGATCGAACGACAGCGGCGCCTGGATGTAGGGCTGGGTGCCGAACAACAGCAGCCCGAGGCGATCGCCTTCCCGGCGCTTGATGAATTCATCGAGGACGTCCTTGACCGCTGTCAGCCGGTTCACCTGGCGCTGGCCCACGATCATGTCCTCCTCTTCCATGCTCGGTGAGATGTCCACCGCCAACAGCAGGTCCCGGCCGGTGACCGGCAGGTTGACGTCTTCGCCGATGTACTGGGGGCGGGCGAGGGCAACCACCAGCAAGACCCAGGCCGCCAAAAGCAACAGCTTCTGCCATCGGCTGCGGGCATTGCCGCTACGGCTGACACCGGGCAGGTTGGTCAGCCAGTGTCCCACGGGAATGGATGGCGCGGCCACCTGATCGGCATCCGTCCTGCGGCGGCGCCACCACAGCAGGGGCAGGAGAACCAGCAGCAACAGCCAGGGATAGGCAAAACTCAGCATCTCTGCCCTCCCAGCCAGCGTTCGGCCACTGCCCTGGCCTGATCCGGTTCGATCCGGGGCGAGGGATGCCAGGCTGCATTCACCAGGGCTTCGACCTGCTGGCGGTCCAGTGCCGGCTCCGTGCGCGCCAGGAAATCACTCCACTGCGGGCCGCTCAGGGTATCCGGATGCTGGTCCGGATAGCGCTGGCGGGCACAGCGTTTGAGCAGGGCATTGAGTTCGGTAAACCAGTCGTTGTCGGAGCGGGCGGCGGCGCCGAGCCGGGCCAGCTCCTGCCGGGCGTCGCGGATCCAGCGGTTGCGCCGGTGCCGGCGCCAGGCCCACCAGATCACGGCGGCGACCAGGAGCAGCACCAGCGCAGCGAGGATCCACCAGCCGGGCGCGGGTGGCCAGAAGCCGCCGGGTTCGGGCAGGTGGATATCCCGCAACTGTGCGAGGGGATCGCCCTGATTCATGGGTTGTTGTACTGCCTGTGTCATGCTGTTGTTGTGACCGTTGTGCTCATCCCAGTCGGCCCCGTGGGCCGAGCACGGTTTTCAGGACCTGCGCCGGCTGCTGCCCGGTATACAGGGGCACGGCATTGACGCCCGCCAGGCTGAAACAACGCTCGACCTTGTATTCGTGTTCCGCCACCTTGGCCTGGAAGGCTTCCCGGAAGGCGCTGTTGCCGGCGTCGAACCAGAGCGGTCCGTCAGGCCCGGCGACCGCAAACCGGCCGCGCTCCGGCAGCGCCTGTTCCAGCGGGTCGATGACCCGCAGGGCGCTGATCGTGTTGTGCCGGGCCAGTTGCGCAATCAGCGCCGGGGTCTCGGGCGACAGGTTGATAAAATCACTGATGATGAAAACACGGCTGCCGGTGTGAGCGATACGACGTGCCTCACGCAATGCTTCATCCAGGCGGCTTCCTTCGGTGTTCTGGCCTGACGGGCCGGTGTGGTCGTCCTGACGCTGGACGAGGCTGTCCAGTAATCGCACCACCGCCCGCCGGCGACGGGCTGGGCGCAGCACATCGCACTGGTGGTCGGAAAACACGATGCCGCCCACCTGGTCACCGGCGAACAGGCCCAGCCAGGCGATCAGCCCGGCCACCTGGGCCGCGCGCACCCGCTTGTAGGCGCCTTCGCTGCCAAAATACAGTGAATCGCCCAGATCGCACAGGATCAGCAGCGGGCGTTCCCTTTCTTCCTCATAGAGTTTGGTGTGCGGTTGCTGCCGGCGCGCGGTTACCCGCCAGTCGATGCTGCGGATGTCGTCGCCCGGCTGGTACAGCCGCACCTCCGAGAACACCATGCCGCGGCCTTTCTGCCGGGACCGGTTGACCCCGGCTTGGCGCACCGTAACCGGACGCGTGCCGGGCAGGCGCAGGGCGCGGGCGTCCGCCTGCAGGCGGATCAGCTCCGGCAGGTCGATGCGAATCAGTGGAGAAGCGTCCTGCATGGCGTCAGGCGGCGACCGGGACCCGATCGATCAGGCGCTGGATCACGTCGTCCGGCGTGATGCCGTCGGCCTCCGCCTCGAAAGTCAGCAGCACGCGATGGCGCAGCACATCGAAGGCGATGGCGCGCACATCGTCCGGGTTGACGAACTCCCGGCCGTCCACCCAGGCCTTGGCGCGGGCGCAGCGGTCCAGGGCAATGGTGCCCCGGGGGCTGGCGCCGAAGGCGATCCAACGGGCCAGGTCCGCGTCCAGGCTGGCCGGCTGGCGGGTGGCCAGCACCAGCGCCACCAGGTAATCCTCGACCGCTTCGGCCATGTAGAGTTCGCTGGCGTCCAGCCGGGCCTGGAAAATATCGTCGGCGCGCAGGCGCAGATCCGTCGGTTCCGGCCCCTGCTGATAGTCGCGTCGTGCCAGGTGCAGGATGTCGCGTTCGGCACCGGCGTCCGGGTAGTCGATGGTGACGTGCATCAGGAACCGGTCCAGCTGCGCTTCGGGCAGCGGGTAGGTGCCTTCCTGTTCGATCGGGTTCTGGGTCGCCATGACCAGGAACAGGCGGTCCAGCGGGAAGGTCTTCATACCCACGCTCACCTGGCGTTCGCCCATGGCTTCCAGCAGGGCGGACTGTACCTTGGCCGGCGCCCGGTTGATTTCGTCAGCCAGCACCAGGTTGTGGAAGATCGGCCCCTTCTGGAATTCGAACAGGCCGGTCTCGGCGCGGTAGATCTCGGAGCCGGTGACGTCCGACGGCAGCAGGTCCGGCGTGAACTGGATACGGTGAAAATCCCCTTCGATGTGATCGGACAGGGTCTTGATGGCGGTGGTCTTGGCCAGCCCCGGGGCGCCTTCCACCAGCAGGTGGCCGTCGGCGAGCAGGGCGATCAGCAGCCGGTCAACCAGCTTTTCCTGCCCTATGATCCTTTTCGCTAATTGGGATCGCAGATCCCCGAATATACGCTGTAACGACATTGATCCTTCCGTTTGTCTGCGGAGCTGTTGAAAAAGCCCATGCTGTGGCGAGTTGCAGTGTTGCACAGTGTCGACGATAGATCTGCCCATGCGGCAGACATTCCTTGCTGCGCGTCATGTATTGGTCCGTCACAGTCTGACCTTTTTCAACCACTCCCTGTCATTTCTCTCTTACGGACCCATCCGGACGAAGTGCCCATCGGAGACGTCATGAACGATCCGTAGGTTCATCAGGTTGCAAACCGGTCCGGAGTCCGTATTGACCACAATCGCCGTAGGCGACCAGTGTTTGTAACCTACCAGCAAAAATCAAGGGTTTGACTATGCTAGTGGAGTAAGCCAGCTGCCTGTCATAACCCGGAAGTGGAACCCAGTCTGTGACAGGTCTCCACTGGATTTGTTTATTAACATTCATTCAGAAAGTTGGGGTAGCACATGAACGCGCTGACGGTGACCAGCAAGGACCAGTTCCATGACTTGCTGGCCGAAGCCTTTGCCGAAAAGATCAACAAAACCGAAGCGAAGAAGATCAGTGAATTTGCAGTTCAACATTTATCCCACCTGCCGCTTGATGAGTTACTGGCCCGCCGCTTTGCCGACGTCTATGGCTCAGTACTCGCCGCCTGGAAGTTCATCCAGAACCGTGCGGCTGCGGATTCCCCTGTGGCGGTATTCAACCCGGATCTGGAGAGCGACGGCTGGCAGTCGACCCACTCCGTTATCTTCATCCTCCACCCGGACATCCCGTTCCTGATCGACTCCATCCGCATCGCCATCAACCAGCGCGAAATCGGGACCCATACCCTGTACCATGCCATCCTGCAGGTCGAGCGCGATCGCAGCGGCAAACTCAAGAAACTGCACGACCGGGACAGCAAGGCGGGCAAGGCCAAGACCAGTTACGAGGCGATGATCGTCCTCGAGATCGACCGGCACAGTGACCCGGAAGAATTGCGTGGCCTGGAGGACGAATTGCAGCAGGTGCTCCAGGAAGTCCGCATTGCCGTGGACGACTTCCCGGCGATGAAGGCCAAGTCCACCGAGATCCTGAAGGAATTGGACAACTGCAAGGCCAAGATCAGCAGCGATGACATCAAGGAAGCGCACCGTTTCCTGGAGTGGCTGGCGGACGACCACTTCACCTTCCTGGGCTACGACGAGTACGACTTCGTCAAGGAAAAGGGCGGCATGCTGGTGACCCAGGTGCCGGATTCGGAAATGGGCATCCTGCGGGTCCACAACGAACGGCCGGTCAAGGTCCGGCTGGAAGAGTTGCCCCAGCGCACCCGCACCGAGATGACCCGCACCGACGACATCTTCATCTTCGCCAAGTCGGCCCAGCGTTCCCGGGTGCACCGGCCGGCGTACCCGGACTACATCGCCGTCAAGAAATTCAACGCCAAGGGCGAGGTGATCGGCGAGCGCCGTTTCCTCGGCCTGTACACCTCCCGCGTCTACCAGGAACGTCCCGACCAGATTCCGCTGCTGGGCCGCAAGGTGAACGAGGTGATCAGGCGCTCCGGCTTCCTGCGGAACGACTACGCCGGCAAGGAGCTGGACCAGATCCTGACGGTCTACCCCCGCGACGAGCTGTTCCAGATCGAACCGGACGAGCTCTACAGGGTGGCGCTGGACATCCTCTACATCCAGGAACGCCGCATGATCAAGGTGTTCATGCGCGAGGACGTGTATGGCCAGTTCGTCACCTGCCTGGCGTTCTTCCCGCGGGACATTTACAACACCGAGCTGCGCCTGAATGTGGAGCAGGTGCTGATGGAGCGTCTCGAAGCGGAAGACATTGAGTTCGTCACCCACTTCTCCGAGTCGGTGCTGGCCCGGGTCCAGTTCACCATCCGGGTACCGCAGGTGGAGAACCGCCAACTGCCGGTCCATGACATCCAGGAGCAGGTGATTTCCCTGGCGCAGTCCTGGCGCGACGGCCTGTCCGAAGCCCTGCACGAGACCCACGGCGAAGAGCGTGGCAACGAGCTGATCCGCCTCTACCGCAATGCCTTCCCCGGCAGCTACCGGGACCGCTTCTCACCCCGTCGGACGGCGATCGACCTGGAGCACATCGTTGATGCGGCGAAGAGCTCCCAACTGGAAATGAGCTTCTATCGGGCGCTGGAAGAGGAGGAGAGCACCGTTCACTTCAAGCTCTTTTCGCCGGACGCGCAGCTGCCGCTGTCGGATGTGCTGCCGATCTTCCATAACCTGGGGTTCCGGGTCCTGGGCGAGCACCCGTTCGAGGTGGTGGACCGCAACGGCCGGTCCGTCTGGATCCACGACTTCGCGCTGCAGGCCTACACCGGCAAGATTGTTGATATCCACCGTATACGGCCGATCTTCGAGGACCTGTTCCGCCGCGTCTGGTACGGCGAAGCGGAGAACGACAACTTCAACCGCCTGGTGCTGGCCTGCTACCTTGACTGGCGCCAGATCGCGATGCTGCGGTCCTACGCCCGCTACATGCGCCAGATCCGCATTTCCAACAGCCAGACGTTCATCTCCAATACGCTGGTCAACCACGTTGGGCTGGCCCAGAACCTGCTGGATTTCTTTGCCGTACGGTTCGACCCCGAGCGTAACCAGAGCGCCGGCAAGAGTGCCGCCGCCCAGCAGAAGCTGGAGCTGGAGTTCAACTCCGGCCTGGATGACGTGGAAAACCTCAGTGAAGACCGCGTGCTGCGCCTGTACCTGGACCTGATGAAGGCCACCCAGCGCACCAACTACTTCCAGAAGGATGCCGACGGCAACCACAAGTCGTACATCAGCTACAAGTTCCGTCCGTCCGAGATCCCGGACATGCCGCTGCCCATGCCCATGTTCGAGATCTACGTCTACTCGCCGCGGGTGGAAGGTGTACACCTGCGCGGCGGCAAGGTGGCCCGTGGCGGCCTGCGCTGGTCGGATCGCTTCGAGGATTACCGCACCGAGATCCTGGGTCTGGTCAAGGCCCAGCAGGTCAAGAACGCGGTCATCGTGCCGGTCGGCGCCAAGGGCGGCTTCGTCGCCAAGCAACTGCCGGACAGCGGCGATCGCGACGCCTTCCAGCGTGAAGGGATCGAGGCCTACAAGACCTTCGTGCGCGGCCTGCTGGATGTCACCGACAACCTGATCGACGGCGCCATCCGCCCGCCGCAGAACGTGGTGCGCCACGACGAGGACGACCACTATCTGGTCGTTGCGGCCGACAAGGGCACCGCGACCTTCTCTGACATCGCCAACGGCCTGTCGAAGGAATACGACTTCTGGCTTGGCGATGCCTTCGCTTCCGGCGGCAGCCAGGGCTACGACCACAAGAAGATGGGCATTACCGCCAAGGGCGCCTGGGTGTCTGTCGAGCGTCACTTCCGTGAACTGGGCATCAACCCGGCAACCGACGAGTTCACCGTGATTGGCATCGGCGACATGGCCGGCGACGTCTTCGGTAACGGTCTGCTGCGATCCGAGCACGCCAAGCTGATCGCCGCGTTCAACCACATGCACATCTTCGTGGACCCGTCACCGGATCCGAGGAAGAGCTTCGAGGAGCGCCAGCGCCTGTTCGAGTTACCGCGTTCCGCCTGGACCGACTACAACGCCGACCTGATCTCCAAGGGCGGGGGCGTGTTCAACCGCAGCGCCAAGTCGATCCCGGTCAGCGCGGAGATGAAGAAGCTGTTCAACATCAAGTCGGACCGCGTACCGCCCAACATGCTGATCAGCCATATCCTCAAGGCCCAGGCCGACCTGCTCTGGTTCGGCGGTATCGGCACCTATGTGAAAGGCTCGAAGGAGACCCACGGCGACGTCGGTGACAAGGCCAACGACGGCCTGCGCATCAACGGCAAGGAGCTGCGGGCCAAGGTCGTGGGCGAGGGCGGCAACCTGGGCATGACCCAGCTCGGCCGCATCGAATTCGGCCTCAACGGCGGCCGCCTCAACACGGACTTCATCGACAACGCCGGCGGGGTGGACTGCTCCGACCACGAAGTGAACATGAAGATCCTGCTCAACCGTGTGGTGGCCAACGGCGACCTGACCGAGAAGCAGCGCAACAACATGCTCGAGAAGATGACCGACGACGTCTCCGAGCTGGTGCTGCTCAACAACTACCGCCAGACCCAGGCCATCAGTATCGCCAACACCGATACCACCACCCGGCTGGAGGAATACCGCCGGCTGATGATCACCCTGGAGTCCGAGGGCAAACTCAACCGCGAGCTGGAGTTCCTACCCGACGAGGAAACCCTGGCCGAGCGCAAGCTCGACAAGAAGGGGCTGACCCGGCCGGAGCTTTCGGTGCTGATTTCCTACGTGAAGGGCGACCTCAAGCAGTTGCTCACCGAGAGTGACCTGCCGGATGAGCCGTCCCTGGCGAAGGAAATGAACAAGGTCTTCCCGGATGCGCTGATCAAGAAATTCGGCAAGGAACTGGGCGAGCACCAACTGCGTCGTGAGATCATCGCCACCCAGATCGCCAACGACATGGTCAACCACATGGGCATCACCTTCGTGGACCGGCTGGCCAAGTCCACCGGCGCGTCGGTGTCGGCCATCGCCATGGCCTGGCTCATTGCCCGGGACGTGTTCCGCATCGACGAGTGGTGGAACAAGATCGAGGCCCTGGACAACAAGGTGCCGGCATCGCTGCAGTTGGAACTGATGAACGAACTGATCCGACTGGTCCGCCGGGCCGTACGCTGGTTGCTGCGTAACCGCCGTAGCGAGCTCAACATCCAGTCGCACGTGGACCGGTTTGCCGAGGCGTTGTCCGATATCATCGCGCAGTTGCCGGACTACCTCGGGCATCAGTCCGGCGAAGAGTGGCGCGAGCACTACAACGCGCTGGTCAAGAAGTCGATTCCGGAGGATGTGGCGGCCGTGGTGGCCGGCACCTCCTACCTGTACTCGGCGCTGGGCATCATCGAGGCCCACGAGACCACGCAGGTGCCGCTCAAGCAGGTAGCCAACCTGTATTACAGCCTGGGCGAGCGGCTGGACCTCAACTGGTTCGCCGGTGCGGTGGCCAAACTGTCGCCGTCTTCCCACTGGGAGGCCCTGGCGCGGGAAAGCTTCCGCGAGGACCTGGACTGGCAGCAGCGTGCGCTGACCACCGGCGTGTTGCGCATCAGCGGCCAGGATGGCGACGTCAGTGCCGCCATCGAGGACTGGATCGAGCGCCACAAGCCGATGGTGGATCGCTGGCAATCCATGCTCTCGGAACTGCGCAGCACCCGCGAGCCGGAGTACGCCATGTTCTCCGTGGCGCTGCGGGAGTTGCTGGACCTGGCCCAGTCGTCGATCCACACGCCGCTGGAGGCGCAGGCCAGCCCGATGGGTTGAACTTGACGGGCATATCCCGTTCAATTTGTGCGCCGGCACCCGACCGGCGCTGGTTTCGTGGCCAGGGTGGGCGTCCTCCCGCTACATCCCGGCCAACGATGGGCTCTACCGGAACCGCTGAATGCCACCGGCTACCGCCGACCGGGCCATGCAGCGGCTCCCCAACCAGAGAAGGAAAACATGCGACGGCTTAATCATATCTTTGAAAGCAACCGTGAATGGGCAGAGAAGATCAAGGAAGAGGATCCGCAGTTCTTCGAGCGTCTGTCCAACCAGCAGTCCCCGGAATACCTCTGGATCGGCTGCGCCGACAGCCGCGTGCCGGCCAACCAGATCATGAACCTGATGCCCGGCGACGTGTTCGTTCACCGCAACGTGGCCAACGTGGTGGTCCATACCGACTTCAACTGCCTGTCGGTCATCCAGTTCGCGGTGGAAGTGCTCAAGGTCAAGCACATCATGGTGGTGGGCCACTACGGCTGTGGTGGCGTGAAGGCGGCCCTGAAAGACCAGGGGCTGGGGTTGATCAACAACTGGCTGCGCCACATCCAGGACGTGCGGGACCAGTTCAAGCCGGTGCTGCAGAAGCTGCCGAGCGAACAGGACCAGATCGACCGCCTGTGTGAACTGAACGCCATCGAACAGGTGCGTCACGTGTGCCAGACCACCATCGTCCAGGACGCCTGGGCCCGTGGTCAGGACCTGTCGGTCCACGCCTGGGTGTATGACGTGGCCGACGGTCTGCTGCGTGATTTGGGTCTGTGCATCACCAGCAGCGAAGAGCGTGAAGAGATCTACGACAAGGCGGTGAAGGGCCTGGTCGAGCGGCCGGTCCGTTCACTGAGCGCGTGACGGCACGTCCGTGACGCAGGTTTGATTACGGCCGCCCTCTTTGGCCTGGTAGAGGGCGGCATCCGCTCGCTCGATCCACTGTGTCGGTGTTTCGATGTCCTTGCTCATTGGCGCCACGCCCAGACTGATCGTATAGTTGATCTGCGCCGTGCCGGTATCCACCGGGGTCGCGGCAATGACCTTGCGAATGCGCTCACACATCGCCACAGCCCCAGACACTGTGGTTTCCGGCAGTACGATGGCAAACTCCTCCCCCCCGTAACGCCCCGCCAGATCCGCATGGCGCAGGTTGGACAGCAGCACCTCCGACGTCCGGCGGATCACGTCGTCACCCGCCACATGGCCGTGGGTATCGTTCACCGCCTTGAAGTGATCGATGTCGAACATCACCAGCACCGAGTCGCTACCGTAACGCCGGCAGCGTTCATAGTCGGCCTTTAACAGGTTCTCCCAGGTGCCGCGGTTGAGCAGCCCGGTGAGGCGATCCGTCTCGCTCAGGCGCAGCAGTTGTTCGTTCGCCTGCTCCAGGGCCATATTGCCGGCGGCCACGTCGGTCACGTCATACACCATCAGGCACACCATCCGCACCTCGCCGTCGGTACTGGTGAGCGGACTGATGGTCAGGTTCTGGTACATGTACGGCGCGGTGCCGGTAATCGGCCGGGTGTTCCGGAAATGGAACAGGTAGGGGCGCTGTTCCCAGGTGGTGAAGGCGCGGGTCTTGAGCATCCGCACCGACTTCACCTTGCGCCGCAGCCAGGTCTCCGGTAAATCCGGGAAGAATGCAAACAGGTCCCGCTCCTTGATGCGCGAGGCGGTCACGCCGCTGTGGTTCTCCATAAAGCCGTTCCATACGTGCACCCGGAATTCCGAGTCGAGCACGATCAGGCCCACCTCGACGGTCTCCAGCATGTCCATCAGCCAGTGGAATTCGAGCATGTCATCCTGGTTGACAGTCATGGGTCACTCCGTCAGGTAGTCGATGGCCTGCTGCAGGTGGGGGATCGAGTCCGCCGTGAGCAGGATCAGCAGGTCGCACACCACGTTGTAGTCCTCGATGGTGTAGTTGATCTCAATACTGAGCAACTGCTGGTCCCTGTCCCGGTGGTATTCCAGCAGCTCGCTCACCTGGCGATGTTGGCCCAGCACCGTGGGATGACTGAGCCCGAGGTGCAGGTCGAGCTGATCGCCCAGCCCCTTGAGGAACGCACCGAACAGGATGCTGGACAGGTCCATCAACACTTCCACTTCCAGCGAATTGCGGTTGGTGTCCTCGTAGCCCAGCAGCCGCGCCATATCGTCGAAGCTGGCATCGGAGAACAGCAGCAGCGCTTCGCCCGCCAGGCCGGCCCCGTTGAAGCCCTGGCATACGGCGGAATAGCTCTCGCGCTCGCTGGCGGCCCCGAGTGCCATGACCAGTTCACTCTGTGCCAGCATGGCCACCCGTGGTACCGGCAGCTTGATGAACACGTCCAGCAGCCGCGCCAGCAGGTCGGCCGCCTGGCCCATGGCCACATTGGACATTTCCTGCAGGTAGGCGTTGAGATCCAGCGGTTCGTCGGGCCAGGAGGCGGGTGGGGATTCGAGGCCCGGTTGGGCGATGTCCCCGGCACGGTAAAGGCCATAGGCTTCCAGGATGTCCCGGATCTGCCCCGGATCGGTAGGCTTGCGGATGAAGTCCATGGCGCCCAGCTTGAGGACCCGCTTGCGCGCCTCGGGCTGGATGTCGCCCGAGACCACCAGCGTCATCACCGGCAGGTCCTCGCTGGTAACCGCTTCCAGCACGCCGTAGCCGTCGAGCACCGGCATGTTCAGGTCCAGGAACAGGACATCGCACCCACCCTCGCGGATGATCTCCAGGGCGGACTCGCCATGCTCGGCAAAACGCACATCGCCGGCCCAGCCGTCGGGCAGGGCGCGGGCCATCTGTTTGCGGGCCATGGAGGAGTCATCACAGATCAGGACGCAGTAACTCATGCCGTGTCGCTCATTGGTGTATGCCTGAAGTGTAGCAACGAGTTTTCGTTGGGGGAGAGTCGCTCCGTGCGACAGGCTGGAGAATCGTTCCGGCAAGCGTAAGCCCATAGGGCGCGCACCTTAATGAACGGAATGTAATTTGTTGTAAGACGTCAATCACAGTTTCGGAGGAAGGCCGGGGATGACTTGGCCTAATGTGACAGGTCTCACTTAAATGACCGGAGTGCCCCCCTATAGTCGTCACGCAAGCAAACAATAAAGAGCCCGTCATCGGCTCCCCAAAAAGCTGCGGTGCGATACCGGGTCCCTGCCAAACGGGGCGCAGTCCCGGATAACAAGAATAAGCCGTCGCGTCTTTCCGCAGACAACGACACAGAGACACTAACCATGAACAGGGATGCGCTCAAACGCGTGGCCCCGGTGTGCTTCGGCCTGATGTTGTCATCAGTCGTACAGGCGGAACTCAAGCCCATCTCCGACAGCGAGATGGAACAGGTCACCGGTCAGGCCATGATGGCCGTGGATATCGATGGAACGCCGGAACACCGCTACACCCGTGTGACGATGGGGCTGGACGCCGAAATCCAGACCAACATCGACACGGTGGCCCTCGGTGATACCGGCGACGGCACCGACGTGCTGGTCAGCCAGCTCTCGCTCGGCCACATATCGACGGACGCCGCCAAGGTCCAGCTCAACGGTCAGACTTACAACGTCAACGAGATTGTCCCGTTCGAGGCCAGCAACCCGTATTTCGAGCTGGCGGAAGAGAACGGCGATATCGTCGGCTTCCGCATGGGCTTCGGGCAGGCCCGGGGCACGCTTTCCGGCGATTTCGAAAGCTTCTCCGGCAACCTCGGCATCAAGATCGAAGACGCCAGCGGTACCGCGCAGGACGCCCAGCTGTTTGACGCCGGCGGCAACGCCACCAACACCCGCGCCAGTTACATCGGCCTGGACGACGCCGCCACTGACTGCGCGGCGGGCGTCCAGTGCGCGCCGCTGACCAACCTGAAAACCCTGGACATCGGCAGCGCCAACGGCGACGGCACGGTCAGCCCGACGGACGATTTCTTCATCTCGTTCCAGAAGGCCCCGGTGTCCTGGTCCAGCAACACCACCGGCGGCACGGCCATCGATGCGGCGGCGGGGGTGTACCTGAACATCCCCACCTCCATGCAGATGGACCTCACCACCCTGCAGAACGGCATTTCCCGGGCGCGGACCGAATACATCGATCGCGGTGTCGGCCTCTTCTGAGGCCGGCCTGCTGATCCCTTTTCACGGCTTTGCTACACTCGGCAGCCAAACGACACGGCTGAGGTTGGCAAACACGTGATTAAAAGCTTCTACTGGCACGACTACGAAACCTTCGGCGCCGACCCGGTGCACGACAGGCCCTCCCAGTTTGCCGGCGTGCGTACCGACGCGGACCTCAACATCATCGAAGACCCGCTGGTCATCTACTGCCAGCCCACCGAAGACTACGTGCCGGACCCGGTCGCCTGCCTGATCACCGGCATCACGCCCCAGCAGGCCCGGGCCGAAGGCTACCCGGAAGCCGAATTCATCAGCCTGATCCACGAGGCCTTCAGCCAGCCGGGCACCTGTGTGGTCGGCTACAACAGCCTGCGCTTCGACGACGAGGTCACCCGCCACACCCTGTACCGCAACCTGCGCGATCCCTACGCCCGGGAATGGCAGAACGGCAACTCCCGCTGGGACATCATCGACATGGTGCGCCTGACTTACGCGCTGCGGCCCGAGGGCATCAACTGGCCCAAGAAAGAGGACGGCTCTCCCAGCTTCCGCCTGGAAGAGCTCACCGCCGCCAACGGCATCAGCCATGAAGCGGCCCACGACGCCATGTCCGACGTCACCGCCACCATCGCGCTGGCCAAGCTGATCAAGGACAAGCAGCCCAAGCTGTTCGAGTACGTGCTGGAACACAAGGACAAACACTCCGCCCGGGCCATGCTCGACCTGGCCACCATGAAGCCGGTGTTCCACGTCTCCAGCAAATACCCCGCGTCCATCGGCTGCTGTGCCATGATCGCCCCGGTGGCCCAGCACCCGGTCAACAAGAACGCCGTCATCGTCTACGATCTGCGCAAGGACCCGACCGAGCTGATCAACGCCGACGTCGAGGAAATCCGCCGCCGCCTGTTCAGCACCCAGGCGGAACTGGGCGACGAGGAGCGCTTCCCCCTGAAAGCCATCCAGCTCAACAAATGCCCGGTGCTGGCCCCCGGCACCATGCTCAAATCCCTGAGCCCGGAACGCCTCGAACAACTGCAACTGGACGGCGACACCCTGCGCGCCAACCTGCAGATCCTGCGGCAGGCGAGGGGACTGGGCGAGAAACTGGCCGAAGTCTACCAACCCCAGGACGACGGCCCGGGCGATCTGACCGACCCCGACGAACAGCTCTACGCCGGCGGCTTCCTCAGCCCCAACGACCGCAAGCGGCTCGATCAACTGCTCCAGCAACCCGTCGAAGTGATGGGCGAAGCCACCCCCGAATTCGACGACGCCCGCCTCGCGGAAATGGTCTTCCGCTACCGCGCCCGCAACTACCCCCAGACCCTGGACTCGGAAGAGCAGGAACGCTGGGAAACATTCAAACAACAACGCCTGATGCACCCCAAAGCCGGCTGGCGCTCGCTGGAAGGCTTCTTCGCGGACATCCAGCAACGGCTGCAATCGCCGGAACTGAAGGCGAAGGATCGGCATGTTCTGGAAGAGCTGGCGTTGTATGGGGAATCGTTGATTCCTTATGTTTGAGGGGTAGGGCAGACAAACTGCCCATCTCTACCTCTGAAGATCCCTTCGGATAAATCCTTTCTTTGAGACTGTCGCTCGATTCGGGGCGACGGCTTGCGCCTGCCTGATTTGTTGATCTGCCTCATTGGCGAGGTGTGGTTGGTTTGGCTACATTGGTTAGCGGGCGACAGGTTGGTGAATGTTATGAAGAACGCGGTGATATTGCAGGGTGCGATCACGTGTGGGGTTAATGCTATGGAAATAAGGCGTTTATGGGGTGGGTGATCATGCTGTTATACCGGGCGCTTGTATATTCAATATCACGGAGCGCGGCCTAATCGCGGTTAAGCAATCAGGACGAATATGAAAGTAGCCGGCCTTTTGAACAAAGTGATCGTCATTGAATCCTTGGCTGAGGGAGAGCTCAAGACTGGAACGCGGCTTTTCGAAGACCAGCTAATGCATCTTGATTCTAAAGTCGAGAATCTATCGGCTGAGATATTCCCGGTTGAGGATGCAGACGCTTTCATCCGTTGCCTTCGAACAATCTCCGAAAGAATCCCGAAAGAAGCTATTGCTCCAATAATCCATTTAGAGTGTCATGGCGATGAGGATGGATTGATGCTCGCTGACGGCAGCCATTTGCCTTGGAACCGATTCAGAAATGAACTGATTAAAATTAACTTTGCCAGTCGCCTGAATACCCTAGTCGTTGTTGGGGCGGAGCTATGGTGATTTCTGGTGTATGGAGGCAAGTTGAAGAGGTGGCGTATCCTGTTGGTTGATCTCGCCAGATCACAACCAACAGAGGAATGATACGCCATGTCAAAGTCTACCCTGCACGCTCTTT